>JBFHXP010000182.1:0-4256 GCA_041598875.1 Desulfobulbales bacterium | reverse complement strand
CAGGGAACGCATCTGATGAACCCGGCCATCCCAGCTGTTGAAATTTCCAACAACACTCACCCGGCGCGCGGATGGTGCCCAGACCCGGAAGAGTGCCCCCTCGACATCATCGATTGTCGCAGGACGGGATCCCATCCTGTTATACGCCTCATAATGGGTGCCATTATTAAAAAGATATCGATCCATATCGCTTAACTGGGGCAGGAAACGGTATGGGTCATGAAACGTGTGGCGCACCCCATCACCGTATGAGGCCTCGAGCAGGTAGGGGAAAGGTTTATCGCACTCGGGAATCACAATTTCAAAGAGCCCCTCGGCTCGCATCCTGTACATTTCCCTGCTTTCACCAAAGGCGAGAAGGCGAACAGCAAGGGCATGGGGTTGAAAAACACGAATAATGGCAGCGGTGGGCGGCTGATCGAAGAAGTGCAGGCCCAGAACCTGAAAGGGATCGTGGTGATCCGCAAGCAGGAGTCGTTCCAAGTCAAACTCAATGGGATGTATTGCCATTTTTTTCACTTTTGGTAAAGGGTTACAGGTCAGGGCGATACCCTTGCGGTACTGGCTGGATCGAGATGGTGTCCGTCCGGAAAATCTTTTGTTCCGGAGGGCGACACGTGGTTATTTTCAATCCAGAAACAGACAATTTTGAAAAAGTGGCGTTTACGGATGAAAACCAGATGATACATTATCCCGAGACCCAGGGAGATGCAAGGATGTGCTACGTTCTTTCACAGAATTTTCCATTCATTCGAGCCTCTTTCAAAATGAAGATCTGCTCCAACCGGCGCAAATACACTCTTCGAACTTGACGGTCCTTCCTCTCCGGTCTAAAGTTGTTTCATTCGGAAAAGGCCGGATCGCATGTATCACGACAGCCCAAACCTTCTCGACCCAGCATAAAAATGGAAAGCCTACAGGGATATTTTTTAATATCCACGCCACGGATGCCGGATCCACTCTTTCAGAAAAGGGTGGTGTATATGTGCGCCCATAACAATGACGGGGCCATGGGACTCATCATCAATCAACCAATGACTGAAATCACCCTGGCCGAAATCCTCAGAGGGGTGAATCTCGACATACCCGATCACCCATTGCCACCGGTTCACATGGGTGGACCCGTGGGGATTGAAAATGCCTTTATACTCTATTCTTCCGACTATCATGCCGAAAGTCAGATGACGGTTACCAGCACGGTTTCACTCTCCACTGACCCAAAGATCCTTGCAGATATCTCCAGGGGAAGAGGGCCGGAACATTACGTCTTTACCCTGGGATATTCGGGATGGGGACCAGGACAGCTGGAAAATGAACTGACCGTTGACGGCTGGCTGGTGTTGCCGGCTGAAGACGATATTCTCTTTACGGTCGACGACCGGGAAAAGTGGACCCAGGCCGCCCGCCGTCACGGTATTGACATAACCGTGTTCGGTGACATGACGGGGTCGGCATAACCCCCTTTGATCCGATCCTCCCCAATCAGTATCCGCGGAAAGTCCTTGAAACTGATCCCCCGGGATTGAGACAGGGGTACTGTTTCCGGATGAAAACCAATCAGGTGTACGCTCCAATGAATTCTGAAGAGATATTTTCCTGCCAGCGCTGCGGGCAGTGCTGTCATGGCCAGACCACCGTTTCCCTTGACGATAGGGACCAGGGGCGAATGTGTTCCCATCTGAATATGACCCGGGACGATGTGGCTGAGAAATACTGGCGAATAACCGGGACCGTCGTCCAGATGAAGACCATGGATGGCCACTGCATCTTCTATGACGATGGATGTACCGTCCACCCGGGAAGACCCTGGCGGTGCGCCCAGTGGCCCTTGCACCCGAGCATACTCTCCGATGCGGCCAATTTCAGCGCCATCCGCGATTCCTGCCCAGGGATTAACCAGGAGATCTCCTATGAAGAATTCTGCAAGATCTTAAAAGAAATTCAGACCAGCGTTGACAACGGGTAGAAACCGCAGAGTGACAAGGAAGAGGGGATGAAACTGGAATTCCTTTTTCTCGGCAAGACCCGCACACCGTATCTTGCCAGGGGAATAGAAGACTTTGCCGGACGGCTCAAGCATTATGCACGGATCGATGTAAAGATCCTGCGGGAAGTAAAGATGCTGAAGACCGTCAATGACAGTCAGGTCATCGAGGCGGAGGCGGACATACTCCGGGCCGCGGTGACAAGAAATGCCCTCACCGTGGCCCTTGATCCCGGGGGGCGCCTTTTCTCCTCAGAGGAGCTTGCCAATCAGTTCACCGCGTGGGAAAACAGGGGAAGCGGAACCATCTCCTTTCTGATCGGCGGTCCCCTGGGACTTGAATCGTCCCTGGTTCGTCAGGCGGATCTGGCCCTTTCATTTTCCCCCATGACTTTTCCCCACGAGATAGCCAGGCTTCTTCTCATGGAACAGATCTACCGGGCGTACACGATCAAGGCCGGAGAAAAATACCACAAGTAATTTAGACCGATTCCACTGATTTGACTTCCGGAACCTCGCTCTTCACAAACTGCTCAATCCCCTGCTTCAAGGTTATCTGAGACATGGGACACCCCTGGCAGGCTCCGGTGAGTTGCACCTTTACCACGCCATCATCGCTGATCTCGACAAGCATCACATCGCCGCCATCTTTCTGCAGGGCGGGACGGACCTTATCGATTGCCGCCTGAACCTTTTCGCGCATTTTCTCTCCTGAATTGAGGATATTGACCTTTGGCCCGGATTGGAACCTGATAGAGATTCCCGTTTTCTATAGCACAGTCCGTTTTCAGATACAACCGGAAGAGTGGTGGGACTCTTCTAAATTAGTTTTCATCCGGAAAAAACAGACTTTCCGGACGACACTAATAAAAAAACGTGCCTGATTGATTCCCAAGTGAAAATTATCATTTTTTCAGTTGCTGAATTCAAATGACTGTACTAGATTCAGTTTATTTCTGCGAAATATCCATAGCCTGAATTTTCGCAAACACCGTTTCTGGAAACCCATAACCCCAGTTACCCCCAAAAAGGCCCGGCACTTCTTCCAGTACAAAATGCGTGCCCGCGGAATACAGAAAGAGGAGACTGAGGTTTTTTCCGCCACCAGGCAAGGGATTTAGAACCATTTCGCAAGGGAAATCGAAATCCTTGCTTGAAAAAGGAAAAAAAACTCGTTAGATTTGCCGGTTCATCTTTCATTTACAGAGACAGCCACGGCCGTTGAGTAATGAACCCGGATTCATTTTTATAACAGGTACAACGTTCGACGATACGGAATTTTTCATAAGAGCTACGACTTAATTTGCAAGGAGACTGCACGCATGACCGCCAAGATCATCAGCGGAACGGAAACCGCTAAAGCCATCCGCGAAGAATTAACAGTTGAAGTTACCGAACTGAAAGAAAAACACAACATCGTCCCAGGCCTGGTGACTATTCTTGTCGGAGAGGATCCGGCGTCCCAGTCCTATGTCACTGCGAAGAATAAGACCGCCAAGGCCTTGGGCATCTATTCCGAGCAGGTCACCCTGCCAGCAGATACCAGCGAGGAAGATCTCCTTGCAACCGTTGTTAAGTACAATAATGACCCGAAGATCAACGGGATTCTCGTCCAGCTGCCCCTTCCAAAACACATAGATGAAGCCAAAATCCTGAATACCATCAACCCTGATAAGGATGTTGACGGATTTCATCCGGTCAATGTTGGAA
Organism: Desulfobulbales bacterium; assembly: GCA_041598875.1. Lineage (GTDB taxonomy): Bacteria > Desulfobacterota > Desulfobulbia > Desulfobulbales > BM004 > JAKITW01. Next base: position 562 of record JBFHXP010000182.1, on the reverse strand, counting down.
AGATGGTGCTCGGGGAACAATGCTATCTGCCCTGCACCCCGCACGGTATTCTTGAACTGCTGCAACGAAGCGGAACCGTGACCAGCGGCGCCGAGGTCGTGGTGGTCGGACGCAGCAATATCGTCGGCAAGCCGATTGCCAACCTGATGCTGCAGAAGCGCGCTGCCGGCAATGCAACCGTTACCCTCTGCCATACCCGTACCAAGGACATGGCGTATCATACCAGCCGCGCCGACATCATTATCGCCGCGGTCGGCGTCCCCAAGCTTATTACCGGTGATATGGTCAAAGAAGGGGTCGTAATTATAGATGTCGGCGTAAACCGCATCGGAATGACCGATTCTGGCAAGGCAATTCTTGCCGGAGATGTTGATTTCGAATCGGTAAAGGAGAAGGCTACGCGAAGCTGTAGTCTTCGGGAAACTCGTTGTTTAGTTCGAGCGGTCGATAAAGCCAGACGCCTAGCGCAACCACAGCGAACAGCACTGCGGTACTAATCGTCGTCCCATACGCGTACCGGCGAACTGCGACACGGACGGGCGCAAGGATCTCGTTCGACGGT
>JBFHXP010000181.1:0-4288 GCA_041598875.1 Desulfobulbales bacterium | reverse complement strand
GCCATGCCCGGGTCCCAGTCAATGGTCATGCTGTTTTTTTCGATCCGCTCGCCCGATGCCAGGTTTACAACCTGGTATCCCTGGGCGGAAAGAATGGCCATCTCCCGGTCATCCAGAAAGATCACTTCGCGGGTGTAGGGAAGCAGGGCCGGGATATCGGATGCCAGCAGGCACCCGTTACCATTAAATATCTCGTTGTTCTGGATGCCCAGCACCAGGGGGCTCTGGTTGCGGGCGGCAACCAGCATGTCGGGCTGGCCGACCCACATGACCGCCACCGCATAGGATCCTTCAACCCGCCTTAACGCGGCGCGAACCGCGGCCGGCAGGTCGTTTTCCAGGCATTCCTCGATCAGATGGGCCAGGACTTCGGTATCGGTTTCCGAAAGGAAGGTGTGCCCCCGTTGCTGCAGTTCTTCGCGCAGTGACTGATAGTTCTCGATGATGCCGTTGTGGACCACCACAAGATTGCCTGTGCAGTCGCTGTGGGGATGGGCGTTGCTGGTCGAGGGTGCGCCATGGGTCGCCCAGCGGGTATGGCCGAGGCCGATGGTGGCGGCGACGCCGATATGGTTTTCGACAATGGCCTCCAGGTTGGCGAGTTTACCGTGGGAGCGGTGTTTGACTAGCCGGTTCTGGTCAAGGTAGACAAGACCTGCCGAGTCGTAGCCCCGATATTCCAGGCGTTTCAATCCTTCCAGGAGGATAGGGACCACCCGCCGGGAGCCGATGTATCCGACAATTCCACACATGTTGCGTCTCTCTGGTTTTGTTATTCGATGTTGTGCCGCGCCTTCCCCAAGCCAATTTCCGCGATAATCAGAAGTTTTTTTTGAACCTTTGCGGCAATCGGTGCTACTTTACGATGTGTTTATTCTTATGGCGAGTTTTTTTCTTTGCGCTGCGGGAAAAAGTGGGTAAGTATGTCAGCGGTTCGGTGCCCTGCGGGTGATGCCAATGCCACTATGGCCATCTTGAATTGGTGTCTTTTAGCTTGATCTCTGTGTCATGGTCAAAATTTTATCCCCGGAATATCAGCCGTATGCCTGGGGTAAAATTTTTCGCATTCCTTGATCTCAAACGAAAATCCCGTTTGCTCACGATACCCTTTTTATCTTATTATTAACTCAGACGACAGCTCAAGGATTGAAGAAATATGGACGATAAACAGCGATTAAAACAGCTGCTTCTTGCAAAATCATACCGCAAGGGCCGGGTGACTCTTTCCTCGGGCCGGGAATCGGATTTTTACATTGACGGTAAGCAGACCACGCTTGACGCCGAGGGCGCATACCTCTGCGGCAAGCTCCTCTTTGAATTGATCCGGCTCTGCCCGCATCCCATTGCCGCCATCGGCGGCATGACCCTGGGAGCCGACCCCCTGGTTACGGCGACCTCGGTCTATAGTTTCCTCCAGGGCGCGCCGATTCCGGCCTTTATCATCAGAAAGGAGGCCAAGGGGCATGGCACGGAAAACTTTATCGAGGGCAGAAGCAATATCCCGGACGGCGCCTCGGTGGCCCTGGTCGAAGATGTCGTGACCAGTGGCGCCACCCTGATCAAGGTTATTGACCGGGTCAAGGCCCTTGGCCTCAATGTCGGCCTGGTGGCCACGGTGGTCGATCGCCAGGAGGGCGGGGCAGAGGCCCTGGCGGAGATCGGTTATCGCCTGGAAACAGTGTTTACCCGTGAAGAGTTGCTGGCATAAGCCTGTGACCAGTCCGGAATTACCATTATGATGCACTGCAAAGAGTGTAACGGAACCCTTGAGGTGCTGCGGATGTGTTCCCGGGTACGGCTCAAGTGCCGGGAATGCCGCCGGGAGTATCAGGTCCACGAGGTTGCGGACCGGCTTGATCCCGAGACCGAGGCCATTCTCGAACGGTACAACGCGATCATTTACGATTGACGAGAAAAAATGAGAAGACCGGAAATTGATCTTGGGGTGTGTACCGAATGCGAGGGCTGTCTGGTGGTCTGCCCTTCAGTGTTCCGCCGCAACGAGGCTGCCGGCTATATCGAGGTTGTTGAACTGGAGGAGTATCCGGAGGCCGAGGTGGACGAGGCGATCCGCGACTGTCCCGAAGACTGTATCGTCTGGGTCGAGGAGTAAGGGATGTTGTTTGAGCCTCATGCAAAATGAACATCTACTCCGATCGGCTAAAAATCTCCTGTGCGGCGTCTTCCTCGTAAAATCGTCCTCACCGTAGCGCTGCTACGCTTCCGGGAGATTTAACAACTCATCCTTGCCCAGAAGATTTTTCTCTCGATCTCGCTACGACGTTCATCTTGCAAGAGGCTCTGTTTGCTTGTTTTTTTCGCGCCTTTCTGCCCCTGTGCTCCGCGCCTATTTTTCACTTTTTTCTCGCATTCAAGAAGAGTGCAGATCTAGGTGCGGTAAATCCGGGCGCCATAATCCTGGGCAATTACCCGGCCGGCCTGCTCAAGAAAAGGGGCAAAGGTCCGCGGGTCAATGGCTGAAAGGGCAATGGCGGCAAATTCCCGGGCAAGATGTTCGACCGACTCCACCGGAACCATATCTGTTTTATTGAGAACCCGAAGACAGGGAAGGGAGTCAAGTTCCAGGTCGTGGAGCAGTCCCTCGACCACCTCGACCTGGTCTCTGAACCGGGGATTGCTGGCATCAATGACATGAACCAGCAGGTCCGCTTCGTACAGCTCTTCCAGGGTGGCCTTGAACGCCTGCAGGAGTTCTGACGGCAGATGGCGGATGAAGCCCACGGTATCGGTGATGATCACCTCCATGTCCTGGGGAAACCGGAGTCTGCGGCTGGTCGGGTCAAGGGTGGCAAAAAGCTTGTCTTCGGCGATGATCGTGCTCTTGGTCAGCGAATTGAGCAGGGTGGATTTTCCGGCATTGGTGTAGCCGACCAGGGAAATCACCGGTACATCCTTTTTCCGGCGTCTGCTCCGTCTTCTGTGTCTTTCCCTGCCGATCTCCTTTAATTTTTTTGTCAGAAATGCGAGCCGGTCGTTGATCCGGCGGCGGTCGATTTCCAGGCGGGTCTCGCCGGGGCCGCGTCCGCCGATGCCGCCGGTCAGCCGGGAGAGGGCATCGTCACGGGTGGAAAGTCGCGGCAGCATGTATTTGAGCTGGGCCATTTCCACCTGGAGTTTTCCTTCACGGCTCAAGGCGCGGCGGGCAAAGATATCAAGGATCAGCTGGGTGCGGTCGATGACCCGGAGTTCGGTATGATTGGTAATCGAGCGAATCTGCGAGGGGTTGAGTTCGTTGTCAAAGATGAGCAGGTTGGCGTTGAGCCGCAGGGCGGTGAGCATGATTTCGCTCAGTTTGCCGCGGCCCAGGAGAAACTTGGCATTGATCCGCGACCGGCGCTGGAGGATGGTCTCAAGGACAATGATTTCATTGGAGCCGGCCAGTTCGACCAGCTCATCCATATGCTCCTGTGCCTCCTCCCGGGTCCTGGTCTCAGCCTGGGTGGTGACGCTGATCAGGATCGCCCGGTCCCGGTTCTGGTCAATGGAGCGGGTTGGCCGCTGCCGGGTCAGTTCCCCTTCAAGGGCGCTGATTGTTTCGAGAAAAGTCGGGGCCTGCTGGCTGGGGGCGACCGGGGCAAGAAAGGTCCAGGAATGGCCGGTGTCCGGAGCCGGGACGAGGTGCGCGGCATGGAGTTTTTCCGGCAGGCCGCCGGCATCGACCTTGATGATGGCCATCATGTCGAGGCGGAGAAAGAGGAGGTCCAGAAGGTCATCCTCGGTAATATCCTCGCCATCCAGATGGGTATGGACGCAGCGAAGCCCCTTGAGCCGGCCGCCGGTGGAGCGGATCGCCGACAGGGCCGGTATGACTATCTGGCGGCGGTCACCGACAATAACCATTTCAATGGTGCCGGTCCTGCTGATCAGCAGGCCTATCTGTCTGCCGATGGCCGAAGAGAGCTCCGCGAGCGGGCGGGCCATTTCCGGGCTGATGATATACTCCGGTGTTGACCGCTTTCTTGAAAGTCGCTCCAGTTCCTTGATCTGCGCGGTTTTGAGTCCGCCGGTATTACCGACTACAGTACTTATGGGCACACCTCGTTGTTGAGAGTGAGTTTACGGACCAGATCAGAACCAGAAGGTTTTGACGTATGGCCCGGATTCTTTACTTCCCGCGCAGAATTCTCTTGTCTCCCACCCTGATGGTCATTTTGATCTGGTCAAAGTACTCCAGCAGGGGAATGCTGAATTTCCGTGAAAGGCCGGTCAGTTCCTTGAAGCCGGGGGCATCTATCTCGTTGTGGCTGGTCAGGTGGGTCTTCAGCCT
>JBFHXP010000180.1:0-4296 GCA_041598875.1 Desulfobulbales bacterium | reverse complement strand
TACCGGGAGGAGCATCAGGGCCCGGTGCTGAAGATTGCCTCGCGGTATTTTGCCGACCTGACCCTTGGTTCCTTTTCCGGTCTGAAGGCCGATCTCGACGACAGGGGCGAGCCTGTGCTCGTTGGTGTTCGTCCCGGCGGGAACTGGGTCGCGGTCGAGGGTATGAGCGATGGCACCTGTGACCAGCTTTTTCTCGCTCTGCGCATGGCCACCCTGGAGTGGCGATTGGAGAAGAGCGAATCCATGCCTCTTATTGTCGACGATATTCTGATCAATTTTGATGATGCCCGATCCAGGGCAACCCTGCAGGCGTTGGCCGATCTGTCGCAAAAAATCCAGGTAATCCTCTTTACCCATCACCGGCAGGTGGTCCAAGATGCCCGAACACTCGCCGGTGGGAGGGAGATTCATATTCATGAACTTTCCCCCGGCCCGGTGGCGCAATAGCCTCATTGTGAGAATTTTTCCGGGTGTTGCCCTCCAGGGCCTATGCTGCTATACTTTTTCCATAGGTCTCCTTGGGAAGTGCGCAAGTGACGGCAAAGAGGAATCCATTTATCATGTGCGAGGTGCTTTACGGTGCGTTTTATCTGCCGGACCCTGTTGACTGTCGCAGTTTTCGGCCTTTTTCTGGTGTGTGTGCACGAGGTGTCGGCCAAACATAACACCGGCCGGTATGATATTCTCTATCTCTGGAGTTCCGATCTGGACGGACTCCTTGATTACAAGGAGGAGGTCGAGCGGATTCTTGGCCCCACAGTTGGGGCCAGCCTTCAGGTGGTCGGTCGCAACGGTGAGTACGGTCTGGTCTATGACCGGGACGGCGATGAGCCATCATCGGAGCGGGTCGCCCGGAATCACACCAGGCTGCTTAATCGTTTTGGCCTGGAAAAGGCCGTGGTCACCAAGGATGACGGCTATTTTGAGCTCTTTAATGTCAGCTATGGTCTTGGCCCCAACCTCGATGTCCTGAAGGCGCAGTATGCTGCCATCTACAGTTATCTGGGCCAGGAGGTCGGCAAGAAACTTTTTATCGAAAAGACCTCTTCGGGAAATTATACCCTGATCTACCGGCGCCGCGGTGACCGGAAGTCCACAGCCACCGTGGCCAAGCGCCACAGCCACCTTCTGCGTCGCAAGAAAATCGCTGCCGCCATTACCCGCGAGGATAATAATGAGGTGGTTTTCGGCGAATCCAGCCTGCTTGACAGCGAAGAGGTCAGCGAAGACAAAGGCGGACCGGCGGGGGGAGAGGTTCCGGAGGCAACGCCGGCCACGGATACAGGGGGGAAAGATTCATCTTCCGCAATAGAGATCGTTGCCAACGGGAAAAAGATCGTAAAGGGAGCAAAGCTCACGCCGGTCGCCTTACAGGCGGAGACCCTGTCCCGGGAAAATTCCACCAGGTCGAAAGACTCCGGCCTGGAGAGTGAACTGAACAGCTATATCCAGAAGCTCAGGCATCAGGGGGTTATTTCCCGCGATGAACGCACGGGCTGGCTTGTTTACGATCTGACCAGCCGGACCAGGCTGGTTGATATAAACGTGGACCGGCGTTTTCAGGCTGCGAGCATGATAAAGCCCTTTGTCGCCCTTGCCTTTTTCCATAAAGTCAAGGAGGGCCGTATTCAATACGGGCCCCAAAGCCGGGCCCAGATGGCAGCCATGATTCAGCGGAGCAGTAACAGCGCTACCAACTGGGTCATGCGCCAGGTCGGGGGGCCGGCTGAGGTGCAGAAGGTGCTCAAACGCCATTACGGGGCGATTTTTTCCGGAACCTCCATTGTCGAGTACATTCCCGCCGGCGGACAGACCTATCGCAACCGGGCCTCGCTCAACGACTATCTTCAATTCCTTGCCGCCATCTGGCGCGGCAATCTTCCCTATGCCAAGGAGATCCGCCGCCTCATGGCCCTTCCTGGTCAGGATCGACTCTATCACGGGACCATCGTGCCCCAGGGGACCCTGGTCTATAATAAAACAGGAACCACCGCTCATCTCTGCGGCGATATGGGAATACTCGCGCCCCGGGGGCGGGACGGGCAGCGATATCCCTACGCGATCATCGGGGTGATTGAAAAGGAGAACAGGGCCCGGAACTACGGCACCTGGAAGATGGCCCGGGGCAACGTGATCCGCAAGGTCTCCAGCCTGGTCTACGAGGATATGCGCAAGAGGTATAATTTGTTGTGAGAGGTGAGAGGTGAGAGGTGATTTTTAAAACTCTGCCACTTTGCCACTCTGCCGCTTTCAGCCAGCCTGCCCGCGCAGACGCCGTTACTCGTCCTCAGGCAGAAGAAGCGCTCGCAACTCAGCGCCGTCAAGGGGTTTGCTGTGCAGGTAACCCTGATACATATGACACATATTGTCCTGCAAAAACGAAAGCTGTTTTCTGGTTTCAACACCCTCGGCAACGGTCTGAAGCCGCAGGCTGTGAGCGAGCATTAAAATAGTTGAAACGACCGAGCATTTTCCCGGGTTGTCCGGTATGCCGGCAATAAAGGATCGGTCGATTTTCAGCTCATCAACCGGGAGTTCACAGAGATAGCTCAACGAGGAATAACCGGTCCCGAAATCGTCAACAGACAGTCTTATGCCCATATCCTTGAACTCCTGGAGGAGACCGCGGGTATGTTTGATGTCCGCCATCAGCAGGGTTTCGGTGATCTCAAGGATCAGGTACCGCGGATCAACGTTGCTGTGTTCTACACTATCTCTGACCAGGGTAAAAAAGTCATAATCGACAAATTGTCTTGTCGAGAGGTTGACACTCATGGTGATACGGGTGCTCCCTGAGTTGTGCCACTCGGACAACTGGGAAAAGGCCTTTTTGAGAATCCACTCGCCAATGGGTATGATCAGCCCGGTTTCCTCAGCCACCGGCACGAATTCTTCAGGCGGCACAAAAGTACCATCACGGTCTTTCCAGCGGAGCAGCACCTCAACACCTTTGATGGTATTTGTCAGGATATCCAGTTGCGGCTGATAGCACAGGGTGAATTCGTCGTTATGCAGCGCGTTGCGCAGCCTTGATTCAATACTCCGGCGCTTTTCATACAGGGAATTAATCGCGGCAGAGGAAAAATGAAAGCAGTCGCCACCCTTGTTTTTTCCATAATCCTTGGCGCTGGAGGCCAGGCGAAGCAGGGTGTCACGGTCATCGCTTTCCGCGGGAAAGGTGGCAATGCCAATATTTGCCCTGAGAAATATTTCAGACCCCTCGACCTGCATGGGTTCCCGCACCGTCCTCAGTATCCGCTCTGCAACAGTCGCCGCTCCCTTTACATCATGGATCCGATCGAGAAGCAGGGAAAACGTGCTTCCTTCGGTGCGAAACAACATCATCTCCGAAACGTCGTTACCGTGATCAAGGGTGAGTATATCACTGTTCCTGACAACACCTTCGATGCGCCGGGCAATCTGATTGAGGACCTCATCGGCTCCCCTGTGGCCAATTGTGGCATTTACCTTGTCAAGGTTATCGAGCGAGATGTTCAGCAGGGCCAGCTGCTCCTGGTAGCGTTTCGCCTTTTGCAGGGTCCAGTCAAAACGTTCAAGAAACATCTGCCTGTTCGGCAGGCTGGTCTGGGGATCATAGAAGGCCAATCGATCCATATATGCCTTGGCCGCCAGGGTGTTGCGAATCCGCAGGCCAAGTTCGCTGGGGTCCACCGGTTTGCCCAGGAAATCGGTAGCGCCCAGGTCGAGGGCCTGGAGTTTGTCCCCGGGATCCGTTGACCCGGTGAGGATAATAATCGGCAGATGCTTGAATTTCGGTAAGGCGCGTATCGTTGTTAAGATATCAAAGCCGGAGACCTGTGGCATGAAGAGGTCGAGCAGGAGGAGATCAGGGTTCGTCTTTTCCAGAACATGTAACGCCGTGGCTGAATCTTCGACCAGAACAAAATTTCTGTAACCAAAGTCATTGAGGTAGATCCTGACCATTTCCATGGTGATGGGTTCATCGTCAACCATCATGATGGTTGCGTGTGCCAGGATTTGGCTGTCGTACCTCCGGGTGGTTCTTTCTTTGTGAGGGCTGTTGGTCATTTTTTTATAATTATCTTGAGGTTAAGGAGATTTTGAGAAAGTGCACTCCGGTCCGAGAGCCCGGTCGCTTCAGGAATAATAACCACCTGTGGGACCCGTGCAAAATGAACATCCGCTCCGATCAGCTAAAGTATCCTCTGCGGCCGTTTCATGCAACCGCCATCATGTCATGGGGCTGTCATATACCTGGGTGTCACCCTTTTTCTGCCACAGACCTTTTGATATTTTTCCTTGCCGTACCCCACG
>JBFHXP010000179.1:0-4297 GCA_041598875.1 Desulfobulbales bacterium | reverse complement strand
CCACCGAGTTTCTGACCCGCCAGGAAAAGGCGGACACCCTCCACAAACTCCAGTCTCTGGTTTCCTGCAGGTGCGTTCCACCTGGTGAAGAGATCATAAGAAAAGGAGAGATCTCCCGGGACCTCTATATGCTCACGGTGGGCCTGGTCGAGGTCACCACCAGGGAAGGAGACGATTCTCTGGTATTAAACGAGATCGGGCCCCCTCATGTTCTCGGCGATATCGGTTGCCTTCTTGGCATGCCGAGGACGGCAACGATCCGGACAAAAACCCAGTCCACCTTTTATATTCTCCACTATGATATCCTGAAGGAGATCATGGGGGAATTTCCCGCATGGTTCCCTCCCCTGCTCAGCTCTCTCACCAGCGGGATCAAAACCATGGAAAATACACTTCGCAGCCAGGAAAAAGAGATTCAACGCCTTCAGGCGCGCCTGGTAGAAAGGGAAAAAAAATCCTAATCACCGCTTTAACGAGAGCCGGTTATCTATAGATAAGGACCTAAGGACCTGAAATGGCGACTACATCACCAGAACATGCTGATCTGACACCGGATAAGAATGATTCGAGTCCTCCCCTGCTTCTTCTGCCATTCGCCCTCCTGGGAGAAAAATTTTTACATGTCATAAACAACCTGGGGGCGATCTCCATCTTTTTCGCCAAGTCCTTTGCCGGGATCTTCACCCGGGACCAGTTTTCCGCCACGGTCCAGCAGGTCTATTACATCGGGGCCAAGTCAGTCAATATCGTTATCCTGGTGGCCCTGTTCGTCGGCATGGTCATCGCCCTGCAGATGTATCATGTTCTTGTGGATTACGGTTCGGTGGGCGTACTGGGCTCGGCGGTCTCGCTGTCATTGATCCGCGAAATGGGCCCGGTGCTCACCGCGATCATGATAACCGCCCGGGCGGGCTCGGCGATGACCGCGGAAATCGGTATCCAGAGAATCTCCGAACAGATCGACGCCCTCGAAACCATGCGGATAAATCCCCTGCTTTATCTTGTCAGCCCACGGATTGCAGCGGCAATAATCAGCTTTCCGCTTCTCACAACCTTCTTTGATCTGGTCGGGATAATCGGCGGCTACTTTACCGGTGTCATACTGATGGGTGTCAATGGCGGCGCCTACACCAACGGGGTGATCAGCAGCGTCAAGATGGATGACATTACCGGAGGCCTGATCAAGGCCGTGGTCTTTGCGGTGCTTGTTGCCACCATCTGCTGTTACCAGGGTTTTTTCACCCATATGCGAGCTGATGGACGCGGGGCCAAGGGCGTCAGCCTCTCCACCACCTCTGCGGTGGTCGCTTCCTGCGTACTGATCCTGGTCAGCGACTATATCCTCAGCACCTTTTTATTATAGGCGGTACCATGCCGGAAAAATTCATAGAATTCAGAGGAATATCCAAAAGCTTCGGCTCCAGGCAAATCCTCAACAAGGTCGATCTCGACATATACGAAGGCCAGACCACGACCATTATCGGCAAGAGCGGCACCGGCAAGAGTGTCTTGCTCAAACACATCATCGGTCTGCTCAGCCCGGACGAGGGGACGATCTCCTTCAAGGGCAAGCCGCTCAATGAAATGAACAAAAAGGAGTTGAGCGATTACCGGAGCCGGCTCAGCTTCTGCTTCCAGAACAATGCCCTTTTCGATTCCCTCACGGTCTTTGAAAACATCGCCCTGCCCCTTCGCAAGACCACACGCCTTTCCAAAAAGAAAGTGGCCGAACTGGTCCATTCCCGCATCGACCAGATGGAACTCTCCGATGTGCCCGACAAATACCCGGCCGACCTCTCCGGCGGCATGCAGAAAAGGGTGGCCCTGGCCCGCGCCCTGATCACCGATCCGCAGATCGTCCTCTTTGACGAGCCAACCACCGGCCAGGACCCGATCCGGAAAAATGCCATCCTCAGCATGATCGCCCAGTACCAGAAAAAATTCGGCTTTACCACCATCCTGATCAGCCATGAGCTGCCCGATGTATTTTTCATATCCGACCGGATTCTGGTGCTCTACGATAAAAATATCATATTTCAGGGCGATTACCGGAACCTTCAGGATCTCAAGCATCCCTTTGTCGATGAATTCATCAAGAGCCTGGAGGGTGTTCAGGATGAACTGACCGGCCTCCATTCCCGCAAGGGTTTTGAGAACCAGTACAACAAGGCCATTACCAGGAAAGAGGCTGAAAACGGTTTTGCGGTCATTGTCTTCTCGGTTGAGAATATGGCCGGTTTCACCGAATACGCGGGACACACCGCGGCGCAGCATTTCATACACTCCCTGGGCTCTCACATAAACATGTACTTCAGCGACAAGGGCATTTCCAACCGGTTCAGCCGCGATCAGTTCATGACCATGCTGCCGACCACCAGGGTCAGCCAGACCGGCCCGATGCTTGAAGATTTTGCCAGCAGATTCAAAATAAACGGCCTTGAGGCAGAGCTGGATATCACGAGAACGCAGGCCCAAAGCGCCACAGGGTACACCCTGCGGGTCATGGCCGGACTGGCCGAGGGTACGCCTTCAGAGGAAATTGAAAAAACAGCGGAACGGGCATTGAAAGATGGCCAGGTTATTGCAGAGATTTTCATCGAGAAAAGGGGTCAGTAAATGAAGAAATATGCCATGGAAACGGTGGTCGGCGTTTTTGTCTTTATCGGGATTCTCGGTATCGCCTATATGACGATCAACTTTGCGGAAGTCGATTTTCTGGGTGAAAAATCCTATACCCTGCTGGCAAAGTTCAACACCGTGAGCGGTCTGAAAACCGGGGCCGCGGTGGAAATGGTCGGGCTCAAGATCGGCCGGGTCGAAAAATTCACCCTGGATCAGGAGAACCAGCGGGCTGTGGTTGAGCTGAGCATCAACAACGGGATCAAGGTCTATGACGACGCCATCGCCTCGATAAAAACCACTGGCCTGATCGGCGACAAGCTCATCAATCTCGATCCCGGCGGGTCCGACGATCTCCTTGGCCCTGGTGACACCATCACCGAAACCGAATCTCCCCTTGACCTTCAGGAGCTGATCAGCAAATATGCATTTGGTGATGTCGAGAAAGGTGAAAATGGAGATAATGAAGATACGGATAAAATAGAAGATCTTGACGAGATTGAGGAATAAGGGGGAGTGATATGAGGAAAAAAGGGGTTCTTGGCAGTGTGCTGGCATTTCTTGCCTTCATGATTTTCACCACGCCGGTCCTGGGTCAGGATGTGGCGCTGCAGGCCGTCCAGGGCCATGTTGACAATGTTCTTGCCGTGCTTACCGACCCGGCGCTGAAGGGTGCTGAGGCCAAGGAGGCAAAGGCGGAAAAGATCAAGGGGATCGCCGAGAAGATGTTCGATTACAATGAACTCTCCCGCCGCACCCTTGGCCGGAACTGGGACAAACTGAACCCAAAGCAGCAGGAGGAGTTCACCACGCTTTTCAGCGCCCTGCTGAGCAGTGTCTATCTTGACAAGATCCTTCAGTATTCCGATGAAAAGGTTGTCTTTGAAAAGAGCAACCCGCTCTCCGAGGAAAAAGTCGAGGTGCAGAGCAACATCATCACCTCGACCAAGACCATACCGGTCTTTTACCGGACAATTCTCAAGGATAACCAGTGGCGGGTCTATGACGTGATCATTGAGGGAATCAGCCTGGTAAAAAATTATCGCAGCCAGTTCAAGGACATCCTGGCAAAAAAATCTCCGGAGAAACTGCTCGAGATTCTGCGTTCGAAATCGGCCTGATTATTTCCCAACAGCACGTAAACCATAGAGAGGAGAGGACCTGTGCGGAAATCACCAGTTAGCTATTTTCTATCAATGTTTTTACTCCTGAGCGTAATGATCCTGCCCGGTCTGGCGCAAGCAGCCGGCGCCCCTGCCCCCCCTGTTGATCTCCTGCTTGCGGCAGTGGACCAGGAGGTAAAGAGCGACAATGAGAATGATGAGTATGGGGAAGAGAGCGATCTTACCATTGCCGATCCCCTCAGGTACTGGAACATGACCTGGTACCATTTTAACGACAAGTTCTACTTCTGGCTGCTCAAACCTGCGGCCCACGGGTATAAGGCTGTAACCCCGACCTTTTTCAGAAGAGGGGTGAAAAACTTCTTTGACAACCTGCTCACCCCAAAAAGTTTTGTCAACTGTCTGCTCCAGGGAAAGATAACCGGCGCGGGCCATGAACTGAGCCGCTTTCTCATCAACACCATCTTTGGTTTTGGCGGCCTGGTTGACATGGCCGCCACCTTTTCCGATATCCAGCCGGAGAATGAAGATTTCGGCCAGACCCTTGGCAGTTG
>JBFHXP010000178.1:0-4312 GCA_041598875.1 Desulfobulbales bacterium | reverse complement strand
TGGATAGCTCCCAAGGGTGAGGGGTCAACTCCTACCCACTGGCAGGTGCCGATTTTCAATAACAATGTGCGGTGGGCCTCTCTGGAGATCAGTTTTGCTCCCCGGAAGTTTTTTGCCGTGCTTGGTTATCAGGTCAACCCGTTTCATCTTCTCGTGATATTTTTTACATGCGCAAGTTTTATAGGATTTTTTGTCTTTATGAAAAGGACCCTGCGCCATCTTGATCCGTCAGCGGTCATGCCCAGTCGTGTCAAAAAGATGCTGGACACATTAACCGAAGGCGTGATCATCCTGGATACGGATGCGCATATCATTCTCGCGAACACGTCCTTTGCGCACGATACCGGACATTCTGCCCAGTCATTGATGGGATTAAAGGTTTCTGAGTTGAAATGGGTTAACTGCAAAACAAAAAAAACATATGAGTTGCAGCCATGGAATGACGCCATAGCGCAAAAAGAGACCCTTTCCAACATGGAAATAGGCCTTTTAACTAAATCAAAAAGTGTGCGCATCTATCAGGCGAATTTTTCACCAATTCTTGATGAAAAAGAAAATTGCCGAGGGGTCCTGGCAACCTTTGATGATGTTACGGAATTGAAGCAGTCCAAGCAGGAGGTGGAGCGCCAGAATGTGGAACTGGAAATTCTCGCTACCCAGGATCCACTCACCGGCTGCCTCAACCGGCGTGCCTTTTTTGTGAAGACGGAACATCACTTCCGGGTGGCCCGGGAGAATGGAACCGCCCTTTCCTGTATCATGGCGGATCTTGACAAGTTCAAGTCAGTCAACGATACCTACGGCCATGCCGTGGGAGACCGGGTAATCAAGTTTTTTGCCAAGGTTCTTCTGGCGGCAGTCAAGGGAGATGACGCGGTGTGCCGGTACGGAGGCGAGGAATTCTGTGTGCTTCTGCCGAATTGTGATGCCGACAACGCGTCGTTAATTGCGGAAAAGATACGAAAGAGGGTTCAGGATCAGTGTTCCCTGGATCTCGCTGACATACCGGGTTTCACTATTACCGGAAGTTTTGGTGTCAGTACCCTGGATCTTGGGGTACATGATATTGAAGAGTTAGTAATAAAAGCGGATCAAGCCCTGTATCAGGCAAAAGAGCAAGGACGAAACCGGGTGATAAGCTGGAATCCTGAGAGTGGGCAGGACACGAATTAGTGTCCGTCCGGAAACTCTTTTGTCCCGGAGGGCAACACCTGTCCGTTTTCAATCCGGCGAGGTTTTCCTTATCTTTTCGATCACTCCCTTTCCCCGGTAAAGGCCAGTGCCTGGTCCACTGAATCGTCATGACTGAGAAGCCGGCAGCGCTGATAAAAATGTCTTTTTTCCAGAGAGCGCTGGATTCGGGTGACGATCCTTTCGATCAACCATCCGCCCGCCGGGGTGTCCCACCTGGCGAGAAATCGCAGCAACTTCCCGAGAATACCCACTGCATGGGGGGCAAGGAGGGTGTCCCCCAGGGAGACATATCCGGCACAGGACCCAGGGTCTCCCTGGCGGCCGCAGCGGCCAAAGAGCTGCCGGTCGATTCTGCCGGCACTGTGCCGCTCGGTGGCGATAACGTGCAGGCCGCCGGATTCCGCAACCCCGGGGCCAAGGGCAATATCAGTGCCCCGGCCGGCCATGTTGGTGGCAATGGTGATCTGGCCTGATTGCCCGGCCCTGGCGATGATTTCCGCCTCCTGCTGATCCTGCCTGGCATTCAGCACGGTATGGGGGAGAGAGTTTGCCCGCAGGAGCGCGCTCAGTGATTCGGATGCGGCAACCGTGGGCGTGCCGATCAGAATCGGTCTTCCCGTGGCATGAATAGCTGCCGCATCCCGGACTATCCGGTGCAGTTTTTCTTTTTCCGTAACAAAAAAGAGTTCTTTTTCCTTTCTGCGGCGCAGGGGGCGATGGGTCGGCACGGCCACCACGTGCAGTCCGTACACGGTCCACAGTTCATGGGCGACCTCGCCGGCGGTTCCGGTCATGCCGGCGAGATGATGATAGCGACGGAAAAATCGCTGATAGCTTATCCGGGCCAGGGTTTCCCTTTCCACCGTCAGGGCGCAGCCTTCCTTGTACTCGAGCATCTGGTGCAGCCCCTTTTCCCAGGAGCGGTCAGCCATGACCCGGCCGGTATGGGGATCAACGATCACAACACGTCCCTCTGTGACCAGGTAATCCTTGTCCCTTTTATAGAGATGGAGCGCGGCCAGCGCCTGCTTGACAAAAAAATCGCGCCTGGCGGGTATTGCCCAGAGCCCGCCGGCCCGGTCGCCAATTTCGGCACTGAGCTTCTTGCCCGCCTCGGTCAAGGTGATTTGTTTGTCACGGACCTCGTGGAGGAAATCACTGCCCGGGGTCATCCGGCCGGCAAAGTCCAGGGCCTGGCGGAATACCTCTTCCTGGTATCGGTTGTTGCCGGGCCGTGAGATAACAAGCGGGGTTCGGGCTTCATCGATGAGCACGCTGTCCACTTCATCGATAATGGCAAAGAAGAGCCCGGATATGCACAGTCTCTCCAGGGTCCTTGCTCCGTAAAGGCGGTGAAGCGGGCTGGCGATCCGGCCAGGGCGTTTTTTGAACATCAGATGGTCTTTCAGGTAATCGAAGACAAGTTCCTTGTTGGTGCAGTAGACCACATCGCTCCGGTAGATATCCCGGCGCTGTTCCTGGCTCATATCCTTTTCGATGGCGCCCACTGTCAGTCCCATTGCCTCATAAACCGGCCTCATCCAGGCGGCATCACGGCACGCGAGATACTCATTCACCGTAATGATGTGAACGGGGATTCCCGCAAGGGCCGCGGTGCAGGCAGGCAGGGTGGCGGTAAGGGTCTTTCCCTCACCGGTTTCCATTTCCGCTGCCATCCCATTAAGGAGGATCAGGCCGCCGATCAGCTGTTCATCATAGTGGCGGGTATCAAGGCAGCGTCCGGCCTGCTCCCGGATCAGGGCAAAAGAGCGGGCAACGCTTTGAGGGGTGAGACCGTTTTTGCGAATCTCAAGACGGAGTTCCTGCACCTCCTGGGCCAGCCGTGGCTGAGAAAGATTCCGGTATTGACCGGCATAGGGTTTGACCTGACTGATGATTTTCTGAAAACCGGAGGCCCGGGAGCTGATTTTTTTAAGCCACCAGGCCGGGTACTGATGGAGAAAATGCTGCGCCAGGCCCGGGGAAGGGATCTTTTTTTCCGGGAAAGAGCCGGGGGCGCGCGCCTGTGAAACCGGGAGATTATACATGGAACCGTTTGCGGGCAAAGCGCTGGATTGCGTGATAGAGGCGGAATCCGACAGGCTGGTGGCCGTGGTCGAATCGAACCAGTACCCTGGTGCCGATCATTTTCTTCTCAAGCGTTTCGCTTAATGCCAGATCAAACTGGAACATTCTTTCAAAGGTCTTTACCGACCCGGAATCTGTCGGGTCAACGGCTATTTTCCCGCCTCCGTCAGAACCAAGCGCGCTGCTCGGCAGCCGGTCGACTCCCCCTGGTATTTCACGGATAATCCGTCCCGGATAGAGTCTGTTGATGTGGGAAACAACCCGTACGGTCACGGCGCGGGTCTCTTTTCTGATACGGTCCACGGTGTGTTGGGGAACGGCAATCCGTACCATTGATCCGCCATCGTCGAGCACGTAGCCCAGCAAATCGCCCTGGCGGAGATATCTCCCAACAAGGTCAGGCGCCCTGGGAAGCACGAATGTGCCTGATGTTGGGCTTGTGATCTGCAACTCCTTCAGCCTCTCCCCGGCGCGGGCAAGTTGTCCCTCGATATTTCCGCGTTCCTCCCCGATGATTCTGGCCTGGGTCTGATCCGTTGGCAGGGCCGCGCTGTAGCGCAGCTGGTACTCCCTGAGTTGTGACTGCAGTATCGCATATTCGGTGGCAAGAACGGAATCCTCGCATTCGATCAGGGTCTCTCCGGGTGCAACCCTTGAGCCGGGTTGCACAACAACACGGGTGACAATGCCGCTGGTCCCGGCCCGGACAAGGGACTCCTCCGGCACCCAGATAACCCCTTCGCTGGTTGAGGCATGGGGCATGGGGATCAGAAAGAGAAAAAGGAGAAGGCCGATGGCTGGGAGCAGTGTCAGCGCGAGAACGCGGCCCCGTTTGTCCTCGGCATGGGCCAGGGAAAGGATGGCACGGATTTTCCGGATAGCCGGAATGAGTATCATGCCGAAAAAACCCCAGATACCAAGGAGAACCCCGATGAAAAAGAACTTGCTTGCCACAAAGAGGATGATGGCGCCATAGACAAGGAGCCGGTACCCGGAGGAGGCGATGGTGTAGGTCAGGAGCCAGAAACGC
>JBFHXP010000177.1:0-4336 GCA_041598875.1 Desulfobulbales bacterium | reverse complement strand
TCTTTGTCACGGTCTCGACGTTTCGAATGATATGAACGGTAAAATCAATCATCTGTGCCTCAATATTGAACTTCCTTCTTTCCCTTCGACATTCATTATTCATGATTCGATATTCGATATTCTCTTTTGCGTTTCCCAAGTTACTTTATGATAAACCCCCGCGGTGGGTGGGGTGAAACGCTAACTCCTCTCTTTATTTAACAAAAATCTGTGCCTTCTGCCTCTGTGCCCTCTGCCCCGGATCGATGAACCTCTTTTTTTATCTTCTATCAAGAACAACCGTGCTCCGGATCGCCTTTCGCCGGTCGGAGAGCACGGAAAACCCGAAGAGACTGTAGAGCGCCACCAGGAAAATCAGGTTGGGAAACCAGATCATCGGCAGGGCCCAGGGCCAGCCATTGAAGTGGACCTCACTGAATGGAAAGAGGAACCGGGTGGGAAAATAGTCTGCCGAATGGGTGGGGATATCGATGACAATATGGAGCAGCCAGGCCATGGCGGGACGGGTCAGGTCCCGTCGAAATCGAGAAAGGCCCCAGACAACCAGGCCGCAGAAAAAAAAACTGTGGCTCACGTCATAAATCGCAAAGACCCAGGCCGGGATAATGGCAAGGGGCGGCGGCCCGCTGAAATCTATCCCCTGGATCTTGGTATAGAGATAAAACGGCCCAAAGGCAAGCAGATCGGGCAGCATTCCAAAGAACAACGCCCAGCGGAAATTCCTTTTTCGACCAAAGGCGATACCACCCCAGAGACCGTGTGAGATAACGTCCATTACAATAGATATTCCGAATGAATCGACCCTGTTACCAGGGGAAGGAAAAAAAGGGTCAGCAGGGAGACAAGAAAACAGACCATGGTGAACCAGGCCGCCTTTTTCCCGTGCCAGCCGTGAAACCGGCGCAGGTGGAGAAGCAGGCCGATACAGAGCCAGGTGATGAGCGACCAGGTTTCAACCGGGTCCCACGCCCAGTAGCGCCCCCAGCTCTGATCCGCCCACACCGCCCCGGACACGGTCATAATCCCCCAGAAAAAAAGGGCAAGACCGGCATAGAGATAATTGCAGGTGTCAAGCACCGGCAGCAGCGGAACTTTTTCGGCCACCCCCCCGTGCGGCCATTTCTCCTTGACCAGATAAAGAACAGCAGCGCTGGCCGCGATGAAAAAGGCGCCCATGGCCGGGACAATGGAGACAATGTGGATGATAAACCAGATGCCCTCAAAGGTTGCCGGCGGCCTGGTCATCGGGACCTGACCCGTGAAAATTCTCGCTGCCACCATCAAGGCCACCACGCCGGGCAGGAGTATGCCTCCGAGGCCCCTGACCTTCGGCGACCTCAGAGTGAGAAGCAGATACATGGAAATTATGCCGAGAGCCAATGCTGAAAAGGATTCGTCCTTGAGCAGATAAGGGCCATGGTCCACGGCCCACCATCTGGCGGCCAGGGAAACGGTGTGGGGCAGCATGCCTATGGCTGCCAGCCAGATTCCAATCGAGAAATCCCTGGTTCTGCCACGGACCAGGCCATGGACGCAATACCCGGACGAGGCCCCGTAAAAGGACACCGATAGCCAGTGGGTAATCGCTTCAAAGATATGAAGTTGCTCTGGTGTCATTGGCTCGCTCCGTTACCTCGAGTGCGTTCATCTGGCCCTGCTGTTTTCATGAAAAATATCATCATGGGATAATCCCATCCCTCCACCAAGTCAATCAGAAACGCAGCCAAAGTATGGCGAACACGACCAAGGGCAGTGGCACTGTCAGCATCATTCAACAGCCCCTTCCTCTCTCTTGGTGCCTGTCCCGGGGTCAGTGGTCGGTCGCTGAAAGAAGGGTACCGAGTCCCGGGGTTCTTTCTCCTCCACTGCTTTCCGGATGGTGATGTCATCCACCAGCCAGCGCCCGCCAACCTGGAGCAGGGTATAGGTCAGCTCATAGCGGACCCGGTTGGCAAAGGTCTCCTGGCCGCTGTCAATATCAACGTAGGTATAGCCCCACTCCTCCTCGGTATCGACCTCGGCCTTTTCCGGAGAAATGATCGCCACCCGCGAAAAGGACATTCGGTCAATGGTGGAAAGCATCTTGGTCCGGGCCTCGCCGAGCGATGACATGTGATGGTAGGCCTTGGTGACCCGCCCTTCAGTTGCCGCCTGGGGCAGGGAACTCAGGTTGAGATGGGCGTACCCCTCTGCCAGAAGCGAGGTATACAGTGAGACCACGGTGGTGATCCTCCCCCGCTCCTGCTCCGTCAGATTCTCTGCCCCGTTAATGCAGGCGGTCAAGAAGAGGGTTGCAACGAGAAGAACGGCGAACAGGATGCGCGGTTTCAGGGGAAGCATCTTGATGTTCATGATTTTTTTTCCTTAAGAGTACGCGTTGACAAACCTTCCCGCAGCCCGTGTTGCAGGTGCTCGAATTCATCGCTGTCCAGGGTGGTCAATCGGCCCGCCCGCCAGTAAACCGACACCATTTCACCTGTGCGGGATACGAGAAACACTTCCCGGGGCGGGGTCAGGTACTGCAGGAAGCAACCCAGAAGAAGAAGGCAAAAACCGGCAAAGAGCCCGGCCATGCCGAAGGAGTCGGCAAAGACAATGCCGGCCCAGTTTTTCACATCCACAAGACGCACGTCAAATGACCCGATCCTGCCGTTTTCACCAGGCAGCAAGCTCACTTCATCCGACCCGAGCCTAAGGACAAGCTGCGGGCGCTCCCCTTCGATCCATTTGCGGTCGGCATCGCTGTAATATTTTGCATGCAGCCGGGAGAACATCCACGGCAATCGGAAATCCCGGTACCCGGCACTATCCTTGCTTAGAGGACGGGGAATCAACAGCAGTCCCCGGTTGACTCCGCCCTCCCCATCCAGGAACTCGAGAAAAAAGGCCTTGCCCGAGGTCATGCTCTGATGGATCTTGAGCCCCTTATACCTGATTGACCGGTTGACCACAAGTCGATGGTCATCCCGACTTCCATCCGGATTTATAAACTGCAGGGAAAGAGCGAGTTGCTTGAGTTCATCGGTGTCCCAGTACTCTCTTTGAATGCCAGTCATCCGCACCGTCATCGGCAGTGACGGAGATGGGGCGAACAGGCCGTGCTCCGTAAAATTCATCGGATCTCCGGCCACCGCGATCTGGCCTTCGTAGAGTTCAAGGAGGCCCCGGCTGGAGGTTAAAAAAACCAGGAGAGAAGCACCGATCAGGATCAACAGGCCCAGGTGGAGGAGCGGCAGCCCCCAATGTCCCCAGGGATTGCGGATATAGCGGCTGCTTTCCCCATCACTCCAGGTGCGGATGTATCTGGACGCCGCAAGACGGTTACAAAGCGCCTCAACATCGGCAATGGGAACGCCTTTCTCTTTTCGGGGCAGGCTTTTGGGGGGTGCCAATGTCTTGCGCCATGCCCCGACGCATTGCTCATAGGTGGAAAGGGCAAGGGAAAGGGAAAAAATGGTGAGGGTGACAGCAAAGAGCGGTGAGGTATACAGGTGGTCCAGACCCAGGAAAACAACAACCTGCGACAGGACCGGATTGGCCTGGTGCCAGGCAGAAAAGGCATCGACCGGGGTGAGAAATCGTTGCGGCACGATACCGGCGGCCAGCAGTTCAAGGAGAATGGCAACAAGCAGGGTGGTAACCGTTGATCGGGAGAGGAAAAAAGATCGGATCGATTTCATTTCTGTCCACTTGCCCGGCAGCGGGCGCCAGCCAGCCGTTTCCCCTCCTCCCCGGCCATTCCGGCGCGGCCGGTCAGGGCACACCCCGAAAATCCGGTACTCTTCTTCTCGCACCCAGAGATGCGGACATTGAAAAAGCCACCTCTCCGCCTGTCCACAAGACGGCGGTTCGGCAGGGCAGCGGCGCAGGAGGTGGATGAATCCGGGCAGTGCATGATTTGATACTTGCCAAAGAAAGTATGACCATGGTTGAGGCTGGCGCAAACCAGGATTACCACATGGAGAGACCCGGGCCGGCGGTATGGCCGGCGCACCCACTTTGGTAGCAACTCGCGGCAGTAGTGCCGTAGTCGGTGTAGCCGGTAATATAGCCGCCGACAAACCCGCCTCCCTGCCCGTCCGGGTAGTATCGGCTCGGCAGACCGGCGGAGTTGGTGGTGATAAGCCGGGCAAGCTTGCCGCCGTGGGGCACCCGGATGTGACAGTTGAGACAGGATACCGACTGGTGCGGGAGGGCGGCGGAGTGAACTCCGGCGCCAACCGCGTGGCAGTTGCGGCAGAAAAGACCGTCACTGGTCCCGAGATCCGCGTTGCGCAGGGCATAGGTCCGGAAATTAGCGGACCCGTTGGTGCCGTTATTGGCGGCCGTGGTGTAG
>JBFHXP010000176.1:0-4356 GCA_041598875.1 Desulfobulbales bacterium | reverse complement strand
GCTACGCAGTGAGCTACGAGGGCGAGGCCGCAGCCGCACTCGAGATGCTCATTCCCGTCAAGTTCAAGGCATTGGCTCCCTATGATTTCTCCATGGAGCAGGTAAGAAAATCCCTGGTCATTTCACCCGGACCGATCATTACCGGGGTTGTGGACGATATCCGCAAAAAGCGACCTCCTGATGAGATAAGTATTCGGTTTCATATGACAATTATAGAGGTCTTCACCAAAACAACTCTGCTTCTCAGGGAAAAGACCGGATTAAATCAGGTTGTCTTGTCCGGCGGTGTTTTCCAGAATATGGTGCTGCTCTTTGGACTTAAAGAGCGGCTGCGCGCAGCAGGATTTCTGGTCTATGCCCATCGTCTGGTGCCAACCAATGACGGCGGGCTGGCTCTGGGCCAGGCTGTTGCCGGCAGGGCCATCCGTCGGCAGGCACGTCGCTGATTCCGCCGCCACGACAGAAGAGCGCAGGTGCGATGATTCCCATTCACGGCAGATAACTGATACCAGAAAATATGGAATGGCTTAACTCCTACCGCGACCCGGAACTTGCCCTCAAGTTGGCGGGTGCCTTGAAGAAACTTGAGCCGCCCCCGGTGAAATTCATGGAGGTCTGCGGTACCCATACCGTATCGATATGCCGCCACGGCATTCGTGACCTGCTCCCAGAGACGATGACCCTCTCTTCCGGTCCGGGCTGCCCGGTCTGCGTGACTGCGACAGCGGAGATTGACAGTTTTATCAAGGCGGCGGTCATCGACGATGTCATCATCACGACCTTCGGTGACCTGCTCAGGGTGCCGGGGACCAGTTCGTCACTTGCCGAGGAGCGTGGCCGGGGAGCGGATATCCGCACTGTCTATTCCACCCTTGATGCCCTGGATATCGCTCGCCGGAATCCGGGTCGCGAGGTGATCTTCCTTGGTGTGGGTTTTGAGACCACAACCCCGACGGTGGCGGCGGCCATCCTGGCGGCAGCTGAGGAGGGCCTGAAGAATTTTTCCGTTATCGCTGCCAACAAGACCATGCCAGCGGCCCTGGAAGCCCTGGTAAGCGACCCGCAGATCCGGATTAGCGGCCTCATCTGCCCGGGGCATGTTTCGATCATGATCGGCGCCAACGCCTACCTGCCGGTGGTTGATAGGTATAAGATTCCATGTGTCATCGCCGGATTCGAACCCATCGATATCCTTACCGCGCTGGTGATGCTCACCCGCCAGGTCCAGGAAAATGAGGCCCGGGTTGAGGTGGCCTACGCCCGTGCGGTAACCCCGGAGGGAAACCTCCGGGCCATTGAGGTGATGAATAGGGTTTTTGCGCCTGCCGACGGGGAGTGGCGAGGGCTGTCGGTGATTCCCGGATCCGGCCTTGTCATCCGGGGAAAATTTGCTCAATTCGATGCAACCAGACGTTTCGATCTTGCTGTAACCAATGCCAGGGATCCTGCGGGATGCGCCTGCGGCGATGTTCTGAAATCGATCATCCCGCCCGATAAATGCCGGCTGTTCGGTACAGCCTGCCAGCCTGAGCACCCGATCGGACCCTGTATGGTCTCCGGTGAAGGTGCCTGCGGGGCTTTTTATAAATACCGGCGGATATGATTTTTTTGATCAACCTATCTTTTTACTTTCAGGGGGTTAGAGAAAATGGGACGTTACAATGAACTGTTCACTAAAAGCATTGAAGATCCTCAATCTTTCTGGGCCAGGGCAGCGGAGGGAATTGACTGGTACCGGCCGTGTGACTCGGTTCTTGATGATTCAGACCCGCCTTTTTACCGGTGGTTCGCCGGCGGTGAACTCAACACCTGCTATAATGCGGTGGACCGCCATGTGGAGCGCGGCCGTGGCGATCAGGTGGCGATTATCTACGATAGCCCGGTAACCAATACAATTGAGAGATTCACCTATCGCGAACTCAGGGATCTGGTGGCCAATTTTGCCGGCGCCCTCAAGGGGCAGGGAGTTGCCAAGGGTGACACGGTGATTGTCTACATGCCGATGATCCCCCAGGCGTTGATTGCCATGCTGGCCTGCGCCCGTCTCGGGGCAATCCATTCCGTGGTTTTTGGAGGATTTGCGGCCAACGAGCTTGCTGTCCGGATCGACCATTCCAAGCCCAAAATCATTGTCTCCGCTTCAGGGGCCATTGAGGGGAAAAAGTTGATAGAATATAAGCCGTTGCTCGATCGTGCCATTGACCTGGCCAAACATAAGCCGGAAAAATGCATTATTTTCCAGCGGCCTCTTGTCAAGGCGTCACTGCACCAGGGACGCGATCTCAACTGGGCGGAAATTGTCGCCGGGGCGGAGCCTGCGGAGTGCGTGCCGGTCAAGGCCACTGACCCTCTGTATATCCTCTATACCTCGGGTACTACCGGCATGCCGAAAGGCGTTATCCGTGACAATGGCGGCCATGCCGTGGCCCTCCACTGGTCCATGGAAAACATCTATGATGTCCGTGCCGGAGATGTCTTCTGGGCCGCGTCCGATGTCGGCTGGGTTGTTGGCCATTCCTATATCGTCTACGGTCCGCTCCTGCGGGGCTGTACCACCATAGTGTACGAGGGCAAGCCGATCGGCACTCCAGACCCGGGCGCCTTCTGGCGGGTTATTGCCCAGCACGGGGTACGGGTTCTTTTCACCGCTCCCACCGCGTTTCGGGCAATAAAAAAGGAAGATCCGGACGGAGATTTTGTTAAAAAACATGATCTCTCCAATTTCAAGTACCTCTTTCTGGCCGGCGAACGGCTTGATCCTGACACCTATCACTGGGCCTGCAAGATTCTCCGGCGCCCGGTGATCGACCACTGGTGGCAGACCGAAACCGGTTGGCCGATTGCCGCCAACTGTATGGGAATTGAGCAGCTGCCGGTCAAACCTGGTTCCCCCACGGTGCCGGTGCCGGGATATGATGTGAGAATTGTCGATGACGAGGGCAAGGAAGTTGGCCCGCACCAGGAGGGCAACGTGGTTGTCAAACTGCCGCTGCCCCCAGGCACCCTGCCCACCCTGTGGCTTGCCAGCGAGAAATTCATCTCATCGTATATGAGCAAGTTCCCGGGATATTACGAGACCAGCGACGGCGGCTACAAGGATGAGGACGGGTATCTCTTTATCATGGGCCGGATCGATGACGTGATCAACATCGCCGGCCACCGCCTGTCAACCGGGGCCATGGAGGAGATTATCGCCACCCATCCGGCAGTGGCCGAATGCGCGGTTTTTGGCACCAACGACACCCTCAAGGGCCAGTTGCCCGTGGGCCTGGTGGTTCTCAAGGCCGGGGCGCAGGTCGATGCGCACGAGCTTGCCGCGGAACTGGTGAAAATGGTCCGGTCTCAGATCGGTCCCATTGCCTGTTACCGGGAGACTGCCATTGTTCCAAGACTGCCCAAGACACGCAGCGGCAAGATTCTCCGCGGGACCATGCGGGCCATTGCCAATGGCAAGGAGTATCGGATGCCGTCGACCATTGATGATCCGTCCTGCCTTGAAGAGATCGCCGGCACATTGAAGTCCATGGGCTATCCCAAGGGGTGATACGTGCACGCAAACGATGCAGATACAACCGGTATCATCCGGAGGGGAAAAACAGTTCTCACGGGCAGGAATCCCTGCACTGAAAAATCATGAAAATTCACGAATATCAGGCAAAAGAACGTTTCCGTCAGTACGCGATCCCGGTTCCGGACGGCAGGGCTGCCGGCTCAGTTGCCGGGGCCGAGGAGATTGTCGGCGATTTATCAACCATGCCGGTGGTGATCAAGGCCCAGATCCATGCCGGCGGCCGGGGAAAGGGCGGCGGGGTAAAAATTGCCCGGACTGCCGAGGAGGCCCGGGATCATATCCGGAAAATTCTCGGCATGACCCTGGTAACCCCCCAGACCGGGCCCGAGGGGCGTCCTGTCAAAACACTCCTTATTGAGAGAGGGCAGAATATCGCCCGGGAACTCTACCTTGCGATCCTGCCGGACCGCAGCAGCGGCCGGATCATGATCATGGCCAGCGCGGCGGGTGGCATGAATATCGAAGATCTGGCCGCCTCTGACCCTGACAAGATCATCAGGGTCGGGGTGGATCCCCTTCTCGGGCTGATGCCCTTTCATTGTCGCGCGGTGGTATACGGGCTTGGCCTTGATCCTGCTCCGGCCAGGGAGCTGCTCGCTATTCTGCCGAGGCTCTACCGGCTCTTTATCGACAGCGACTGCTCCCTGCTGGAGATCAATCCTCTGGTGGTCACGGATGCGGGCACAATCGTTGCCCTGGACGCGAAGATGGAGATCGACGGAAACGCCCTTTTCCGCAGGCCGGAGCTGGCAGCACTCCATGATCCGGACGAGGAGGATCCCCTG
>JBFHXP010000175.1:0-4370 GCA_041598875.1 Desulfobulbales bacterium | reverse complement strand
CAGCTCCCGCAAAAACCCGTGTTCCAGGCAGGAACACGGGTTTTTTATTGCCCGCAGCCCGGAGGTATGGTCTTTTGCTGTGATGATATGGGATGCTGTTGTGCCCGTCATTCTCTGAAAAACCTCACTCTTTGCCAAAAAAATGACGAACATCACACCTCACAGAGCAATTCCTGAACAGGAATTTTCCTTTACCTTTTCCAGAAGCAGTGGACCTGGCGGCCAGAACGTCAACAAGGTCAATACCAGGGTCACCCTGATCTTCAACCTGGTCGATTCGCCGAGCCTTTCCCCCGAGGAAAAGGAACGCATCACGGAAAAACTTGCCACCCGGATCAATAAACTGGGACAGTTACGGATAACCAGTTACCGCCACCGGACCCAGGGCGCCAACCGGGAGGCGGCAATCGACCGTTTTTTTGAACTGATCAGCGAGGCGCTCACCGTAAGAAAATCGAGAAAAAAGACCACGGTATCAAAAGGGGCAAAAGAGCGCCGGCTGAATACCAAGAAAAAAAGGGGTCTTCTCAAAAAAAATCGCAGGACCCTCTCCGACTGAACCCGCAATGATTCTTTTTATCCTTTACGCCCAGCTCGAAAAACGCTTTACCGGCCTCCTTCCATTTCGCCTTCTCCGGCAGGAATCGGGCAACTGGCATCTTGTGGACCGCGGCAGATGATTCTCATCCATCCCCCGGTCGCCAAACCGTGCGAACCTCCGGCCGGCATTGCCCGCCTGGCCGGGTTTCTCCGTGGCCACGGCCATGACTGCACCCTGATTGATGCTGACCTTGAGGCATTTTTCTCTCTGCTGGACCGGCCCCTTGACGTTGCTGACACCTGGAGCAAACGGGCTCGTAAGAATCTTGACCGCAATCTTGCCGCGCTGCGCACCCCGGAACTCTATGCCAGCCCCGATCGCTACCAGAGGGCGGTGGCAGATATCAACCGGGTGGTCGAGATGGCGGGACAGCAGAACAACTGCACACTGTCACTGGCCAATTTCCAGGAGAACGACCTCTCTCCCCTTGCCAGCAGAGATCTTCTCCACGCCTTTGCGTATCCGGAAAAAAATATCTATTTCAGCTATTTTTCAACCCGGCTCGACACGGTGCTCGCCGACCGGCCGGACTCCCATGTCGGCATCTCGGTCAACTACCTGAGCCAGGCGCCAGCATCCTTTGCCATGGCCGGATATCTGAAAAGGCACCACCCGGACGTCGCCGTGATCATGGGCGGCGGACTGATCACCTCCTGGTGCGCCAATCCGCGATGGAAAAACCCCTTTACCGGATATATCGACCAGCTGATCGCCGGGCCGGGAGAGGATGCGCTCCTCAGGATCCTTGGAGGAAGCATGCAACACCACTGCCCTCCCTCGTATGACGGCCTTGCCCTTGACAGGTATCTTGCCCCCGGCCTGATCCTTCCCTATGCCGCCTCATCGGGCTGTTACTGGAAAAAATGTTCTTTCTGCCCGGAAAAGGCCGAGAACAACCCCTATCTGCCCATCCCGCCCAGACAGGTTCTCGCTGACCTGACCCAACTTGTCAAACGGACCAGGCCCACCCTGATCCACTTTCTTGATAATGCGATCAGCCCGGCACTGCTCCACAGGATAGCCGAAAATCCCCCCGGCGTTGACTGGTACGGGTTTGCCAGGGCCAGCGCGGAACTTGCCGATCCCCGCTTCTGCCGGAATTTAAAAAAATCCGGCTGCCGGATGCTGAAACTGGGACTGGAATCCGGCGACCAGGGAGTGCTGGATGCGCTGGACAAGGGGATAGATCTTGCCCTTGTCTCCCGGGTACTGGCGGCCCTCAATGAGGCCGGCATTGCCACCTATGTGTACCTGCTCTTCGGCACCCCTGCCGAATCCCCGGAATCGGCACGAAACACCCTGGACTTTACCGTGCGTCACAGCCGGGAGATCGGTTATCTCAATCTGGCGATATTCAATATGCCGCTGGCAGCGGCCGAGGCCTCCACTCTTGCCGTACGAAAAGCGGACGCCAACGACCTTTCGCTGTACACCGATTTCATCCATCCCCGGGGCTGGAACCGCAAAGAGGTGCGACGATTTCTTGACCAGGAATTCAAGCGCCATCCGGCTATCTCGGAAATCATCCGCCGCGACCCGCCCCTGTTCACATCCAATCACGCCCCCTTTTTCCCGCTGTACCCGCGCTGATCCAGGCAAAAAAATCAACGGCCATTTTTGCCATTTTCTTGTATAGTGACACAATCAGTCTTATCTTTAGTACGTGAAGCAAACAATCCTGAAGACCCTGTCATCTGACAATAAAAAAAGGAGTAGAATCATGTTCCCCATCAGATCATTTGCCGTGCTAGTTCTCTGTATTTTCCTGGCCGCCTGCGCTCCGAGCCGTTCCGGAAAAGTCTATTCCCGGGACCAGGCCCGCGCCACCCACTCGGTTGAAATGGGCACTGTGGAGCGGGTTGAAGACGTGCAGATTGAAGGAACAAAAACCCCTGTCGGCACCGTTGCCGGAGCTGCCACCGGCGGTGTCCTTGGCAGTACCATCGGCAGTGGATCAGGACGGGCCGTTGCCACGGTACTTGGCGCGGTTGCCGGCGGAGTGGCCGGATCTGCGGTGGAGGAAGGCGTCACCCGCAAGGCGGGCCTGGAAATAACCGTGCGGCTTGACAGCGGCAAGACGATTGTCATTGTCCAGGAGGCGGATGAGATGTATTACATAGGAGACCGGGTACGGGTTGTTTCCGGCAGCGATGGCACAACCAGGGTCCGCCACTGAGTCCTCTCCGGTATCAGAAGCGACAGATGCCGGCAGGGTGTTCCCTGCCGGCATTTTTTTATGCCGCCACTTTCCTTTTCATCGATCCACGGGAATGTATACTCCATCCATGGAAGAAATCCTTGTTGCCGGCGGCTACCCCGCCCTTTTTTTATTCAGCTTTCTCGCCGCGACCATTATCCCCCTTGGCTCGGAATGGCTGCTTACCGCCATGATCATCCATGGTGAACCCGTGGTGCCGGTGGTGGCCACAGCCACGACCGGAAACTTTCTCGGGGCCTGCACCACCTATCTGATCGGACTCTACGGCGGTCCCTTTCTCATCAAAAAAGTATTGCGGGTAGAGGAAAAATCACGCCAGAGGGCGGAACTTTTTTTCGCGCGGTACGGCTCATGGTCCCTGCTCCTTTCCTGGGTGCCGGTCATCGGCGACCCCTTGTGTCTGGTTGCCGGCATCTTCAGGATCCCGTGGATCTCCTTTTCCCTTCTGGTCATCACCGGAAAACTGGCCCGGTATGCCACCCTGGCCGTTGTCGTCCGGGCGGCACTCGGATCGGCTTGACCCTCGATTTTCAACAGAATTGACAACACGACGCTTCAATGGCAGATGAGATCATCACCACGAATCATGGTGGCACGATCGATGTGGAGAGCATACCGGAAAAGGAAACGACCTTTTTAGTCCGGATCCCGTAAAAGGTGGCTCGCGGGCATGACCATCATCCCCCAGTGCCAGACCCGTGTCATTTTTCCGGATAACGGGATAATCCTGACCACGAGGTCAGGAAGGCTGACAATCGCACAGCTCCGGTTGAATTTCGTGCTGCCGGGGTTGATCACCAGGGTCTGTCCCAGGAGTTCGGCAAATACCTGATGGGTATGGCCGACAATGAGAACATCGAAACCATATCCGGCCAGCTCTTCCGCCCACAGTTCCTTGACAGTGGGCTGAATCACGCCATCCTGGTCGAGCAGGGCAATCCCCCTGGTCATGGAACTGGGAGGGCTTGCATGGACGGCAGAAACCCGTTTTCCCTCTATGGTGGATTCCCATGTTGCGGGCAGATGGCGGAGGTATGTCTCAGCCTGCTTTTCCTCCCCTTTATTCCGGTAATCACAGTGCCACAGATCATGATTTCCCTGGATCACCGCGCATCCCCATCCTGCAAGCAGTTCAACGCACTGCTCAAGTTCCGTTCCATAGCCGGCGATATCGCCGGCGCAGAGAACCAGATCAGCCCCCTCCCGGGCCAAGATCGTCAACGCCTCCAGGAGGGGAGCGGCGGTGGCATGAATATCACTGACCAAACCTATCTTCGCGCCCATCTCCTCCTCTCAATCACAGCACCATAACAATTTCCTGGACACGGAAATGATCACTGCCGCACGGTCTGTAACACAAGGCATAATTAGTGTCCGTCCGGAAAGTCTTTTGTTCCGGACGGCTACACCTATCCGTTTTCAAACCGGAAACAGACAATTTTGAAAAAGATCAAGGAGATCAAGGAAGTATGCGCAGGCGTACTGGAGTACGGCGAGCACATACTTCTGCGGATCAACTACCGAGATTTTTTAAAAGTGGCGTTTCCGGAT
>JBFHXP010000174.1:0-4404 GCA_041598875.1 Desulfobulbales bacterium | reverse complement strand
GCGGTGGAGACGGTGACCGGCAGCAGTCGGTTTTCTGGACCAAGCACAAACACCGTGTCGCCATGCACTGCGGAGCGGGGTATGACGATCCTCCCCGGCTGCGGCGGTCCCTGCAACTCCACCTCGCAGAAAAGGCCCCGACTCAGGGGGGGGCGTTGTCCTGGGATGATTTTTTCGTAGGGTCTGTCAACCGCGACAATGACGTTGAAGGCCCGGGTGTCAGGGTCGACCTCTTCTCGAAGACGATCAACCCGGGCATCCCACTCACTTTTCCATGTTCCGCTTTGCAGGCGGACGATAGCCTTTATGGCGGTGAGTTTTTCCATTGCCGCCGGATAGAGCGACTGGGTTGTTTCCTGGTGATCCGGCAGGCCGATCAGGTGGCGGAGCTGTTCGCCGAGGAGCTGGGCCTCAATCTCGGTTGTTGCGGTGCCATGGGCCTCAAAAAGCACCTGGCCTGCGGCAAGGTACTGATCCGGCTCGATTGCGACCGCACCGATCCGGCAATCAAAGGGGGCACTGATAACGGTCTTGGCCAGATCGCGCTGTGCCTGTTTCAGGCCCGTTTCGGCCGCGGCCCGTTTTGCGGCAAGCGCCTTTTTCCGGGAGGGCAGCAAAGCCAATGTGTTCTCAAGTTCCTGGACCCGTTGCCGCTGGCCGAGGGTAGTGCGTTCTTCCTGGTCAACCTCATTGACCGGTATGGTTCTGTTCTGCAGGGCGCTCTGTTTTCTTTTGAGGGACTGTTCCGCCAGCAGCAGGGAACGCTTTTCAATCTGCAGCGAATTTCTGGTGTTTTCCGCCTGCCCCTCAAGTTCCGCAAGTTCAGCGATGGTCTGATCAAGGCTTGCCTGCATCGCATTCAAGGCGATCTCATACTCTGACCGGTCGATGGTCAGAAGCACGGAACCCTTTGCAAGAAATGCCCCTGCCTTGAGGTCAGGATTGATTTCCATGACTCGGCCCCGGACCTCTGCTACCGCCCGCCACACCTGGGCCGGTTCCGCGATCCCATAACCAATGGCGCGGGGAATCAGGTCAACAGTGGGCACTGTGATCACCCGCAAGACCCGTGCGCCTTCAGTAACTTCCTTTTCCAGTGGCCCTGATTTTGATTTAACCAGTATAATAACCACCACAAGGGCGACGACAACCGGAATCGCGCCCAGGGCTTTCATTTGGAGGAATCTGCGGTATTTACTTTTATTCTCAGTCATTGCCTTACCTTGTTGCCCTTTTACGTCAGGTATCAAGGATCTCTCGAACCTTGAGGCTTAATTTTTTCAGAGGTATCGGTTTGCTCAAGAAATTGATCCCTGGCCGCAAAATGCCATGCTGGGCAATCCGGTCATCGGAATAGCCGGAGATGAAGAGAACCTTGCTCTCCGATGAATTCTCTCTAATCAGATCAGCCAGATCCGGTCCGCTCAGGCCGGGCAGGATAACATCGGTCACCAGCAGATCAATGTGTTCCGTGCCGGAGGTGATGATCTCCATGGCGGCATCGCCGGTCTCAGCCACCAATACCCGGTAGCCCATGGTGGCCAGTGCCTGGTGCAGCAATGATCTCGCCAGAGGGTCATCTTCCACCAGGAGAATGGTTTCCGAGCCATGGTTCAGGGCCAGTGATTCCTTTTTCTCCGGCCGGGACCCGCTGGTCCGGGCGGCAACAGGGAGAAAAACATGAAAGGATGTGCCTTTCCCCATTTCACTCTCACAGAGTATGCGGCCGTTGTGCTGCGCGATGATGCCAAAGACGGTTGCCAGGCCAAGACCGGTTCCCTTGCCCTTTTCCTTGGTGGTGAAAAATGGCTCAAAAATTCTCGTCTGAAGCTCAGGCGGGATGCCGCAGCCGGTATCACGTATGGTAATCCGAACATATTTTCCCGGCAGCAGGTTGTCCATGCGCATCCCCTGGTCTTCGGCGATATCCTCAACCGCGGTTTTCAGGGTCAGTTGCCCCCCCTGGGACATGGCATCGCGGCCATTGACCACCAGGTTCATGATCACCTGTTCAATCTGGATGGGATCGGCCATGACCGCGTGTGATTTGGCCTGGAGCCGAAAAAGCACCTCAATGTCCTCCGAGATCAGGCGGTTGAGCATTTTCGCCAGGTTATGGATCAGGGAATCAATGTCCACCGGTCTGATCTCCAGGATCTGCTTGCGGCTGAAGGCCAGTAACTGTCCCACCAGCGCGGCGGAATGTTCTCCCGCCTTGCGGATCGATGTGACATATTCAACAATCTTTTCCGGGGTTTCCGGAGAGAGAAGGATCATTTCACTGAAACCGAGAATGGAGGTCAGGTAGTTGTTGAAATCATGGGCAACGCCCCCGGCCAGTTGGCCGACACATTCCATCTTCTGGGCCTGGACCAACTGGTCCCGCAAAATCTGCTGGTTATGTTCCGCTTTTTTCAAGTCGGAAAGATCCCGGGCAATATGAACAGAGGAGGTCACCCTGCCGTTTTCATCAAAGATCGGTGATACGGTGATCAGCAGGGGGCGGCCGATATTGGGGTCATCCACCTTGCGTGAAACAGTCTTGCTTGTCCGCAGCACCTCGCTGTGCGGGCACCCGTTCCAGGCCTGATGCAGGCCATGAAAGATCTCGTGGCAGCGAAGGCCGATGAGATCCTCGGCAGGCCGGCCCAGGAAATCGGCCAGGGATTTGTTGACCTTGACAAGACGGAATTCGCTGTCATGGACCGAAACAAAATCAGAAATCGAATCAAAGGTGTGTTCCCATTCCTGTTCCGCGCTGCGCAGGGCATCCTCCTGCTTCTTCATCGCGGACATGTCCCGGGCATTGACCACCAGGCCGGTGATGGCGCCATCTTCGATCCGGTATGGATAATAGGCCACATCCATGTAACACCTGGAATTTCCGGGGAAATCAAACCACTCCTGAAAGCGGACAGTTGTTCCCTCCAGGCACTGGTCCATTTTCCCTTTGAGTTTTTCCGCAAAAAAATCAGCGCCGATCAGTTCGGAAACAGGGTGATCGACAACATCCTCCCGTTTCCTGTCAAAGGCGTCAAGACAGGCGTCGTTGATGGCCCGGCAGATATAACCGCTGTCAATAAAGGCCATGTGCTCCTGGGAAGCGGAAACGATCTGCCGGTATTTTCGTAACTGATCATAGACCTTTTCACGCTCGGTGATGTCGCGGAAGATGATCACCGCGCCGATGCACGCGTTGTTTTCATGGATCGGGGCAACGGTGAACTCGGCCATGAAGCCGGTGCCGTCCTTGCGCCAGAAATAATCCTGGCCGGATGATTTCTTTTTTGAATGGAGGGCGGCATGGACCGGACAGCGGACCACCGGGTAAGGGGAGCCGTCCTGGTATGAGTGGTGCCAGAGGGAGTGACTGTCCTGACCTTCCAGTTCTCCCGGGCCATAGCCAAGGATCTGCCGGGCCGCGGGGTTGGCAAAGGTATGGCGTCCATCCTGGTCAACCCCGAGAATACCGTCGGCAACCGAGTCCAGGAACAGTTCCCGGTAGCTGTTCAGTCTGGCAACCGTTTCAACCGCCTTTTTTTCCGCCAGCCGCAGAGCTCTTTTTTCCAGGGCCAGCCTGATGCTTACCGGCAGCCGGACAAAATGTTTGGCTGATTTGATCACATAATCATCGAGTCCGGCCCGCATCGCTTCAACGGCAACGGTTTCATTGCCGGTGCCGGTGAACATGATCACCGGCATGTCCGGGTCGCCGGCCTTGATGGTTTTGACAATGTCGAGTCCGGTGCTCCACTGCAGCTGGTAATCGGTGATCACCACCTCAAAGTCGGCAGCCGCAAGCGCCGGCTTCAGGGCGGATGGATCCGCTATTTCCACAACCTCTGCCTCGGGAAATTCCCTTGCCAGTTCACGGATGACCAGGGCCCGATCAAAGCGGTTATCATCTATCAGCAGAATCTTCATGGTCTTCTCCTCATCTCATGATGCCAGTGGCAGTTCAACCCAGAACGTGCTGCCCCGTCCCGGCGTTGATTCAACGCCGCAGGTGCCGCCCAGCCGTTCGATCCCCTTGCGGACGCTGGCCAGGCCAATGCCGGTGCCGGGGTAGGTTTCACTGGAATGCAGCCGGACAAAAACGTCGAAAATCCTCTCCTGGTCCGCGGGCGCAATGCCAATGCCTTCATCGGTAACCAGCAGCCGGAGTCTGGAACCTGTCTGTCTGCTCCATATCCGTACCCTTGGCGAAGTTCCGGGTCTGACGAACTTCAGGCTGTTGCTCACCAGGTTGACCAGGATCTGGACCAGGGTGTTATGGTCCCCCATGATCTCTGGAAAAGGATCTTCCACCAGGACCTGTGCCGCTTTTTTTTCTATCTCCACCGACAGTTCTCTCAGAACCTGGTCAAGGAGAAACCGGGTCGCAACCCGCTCCGGTCGTGTTTC
>JBFHXP010000173.1:0-4467 GCA_041598875.1 Desulfobulbales bacterium | reverse complement strand
CGCATCGCGGATGATTTCCCGCGAGGAGGCGACTGATACCAAAAACCGGGCGCTTCTCAAAGGGCAGTGGGCCGGGGTGGTGGATACCGTGGGCGGGCCGATTCTTGCCACGGCATTAAAATCCACCCGGTACGGCGGCGCGGTCACCTGTTGCGGCAATGTCGCCTCGCCGGAACTCTCCCTCACCGTGTATCCATTCATCCTTCGGGGGGTCTCCCTCATCGGCATTGATGCAGCGGAATGTCCAATGGAAACCCGGAAAAGGGTGTGGGAAAAGATGGCCGGGCCGTGGCGGCTTGATCGGATCATCGACCTGGCCACCCTGATTTCCCTGGAGGAGCTTGACGGGAAAATCGCGGGCATGCTCAAGGGAGGGGCGACAGGGAGAACCGTGCTTGCCCATCGGGAGTTTGCGGCATGAAGATCAGGATATCTTTTTCCGGGTCATAAAATATGGTATTTTCGCGCCAAAACCAAATAGTTCTCCCGTAAACGGCCTGATTCATGCTATAAAAGAGAGGGTTCCGGGTCTGTCCTTTTGCCAGACGGAATGCTTACGATTCTTGAATTGCTGCAGGCGCGCGTTTCGCCAGGAAGAAAAGAATGGATACCATCGATCAGATCCAGGTGCTTGTTGTCGATAATGATGAGGATGACTTCATTGTCACCAAGGATCTGCTTTCCAGGGTCGAGGGCGTCTCTTTTTCCGTCCAGTGGGCCGCGACCTTTGACTCAGCTCTGACCGAGAGCAGGCGCAAGGCCCATGATGTTATTCTCGTTGCCTATCTTCTCGGGGCAAAGAGCGGTCTTGATTTTCTGCAGACAGTTATTGCCGCCGGCTGCCAGATTCCGATCATTCTTTTTACCGACCAGGCGGATCATGAGGTTGACCTTGCCGCCATGAAGGCCGGGGCAGCCGATTATCTTGTCAGGGCAGACCTGAGCGCAGTGCTTCTCGGCCGGTCGATCCGCTATGCCATTGAGCGGAAGCGGGCCGAGAACCGGATTCTGACCCTTGCCTATTACGATGATCTCACCGGCCTTCCCAACCGGGTCCTTTTCCTTGACCGACTCAACTTCTGCATTGCCAATGCCAGGCGCCGGGAGGCGCTGGTCGCGGTCCTGATCTGCGATCTCGATAATTTCAAGCGGATTAACGACACCCTGGGCCATGAGGCGGGAGATCTTCTTGTCAGGGAGGTGGGGGAGAGGGTTTCCGCCTGTGTGCGGGAAAACGATTCAGTGGGCCGCCTGGACGAAGGGCATAACAAAAACACGGTTGCCCGGCAGGGAGGCGATGAGTTTACCCTGCTCCTGGGGGAAATCCGCAATATCCATGACGCGGCCCGCGTGGCCCAGCGGATTCTCGGTTCCCTGGCCCGGCCTTTTGATTTGCGCGGCCATGAAGTCTTTGTCTCGGCCAGCATCGGGATTGCGATTTTTCCCCAGGACGGGGTGGATGCGGACACCCTGGTCAAGAACGGCGACGCGGCCATGTATCATGCCAAGGACCGGGGCAAGAATAACTACCAGTTTTACAAAAAGGAGATGAACGCCACCTCCTTTCAGCGGCTCAGCCTTGAAACCAGCCTTCGTCGCGCCCTGGAGCGCGAAGAGTTTCTTCTCTACTACCAGCCGGTGGTCAATCTCTATACCGGAAAACTCGTCTCGGCCGAGGCCCTGGTCCGCTGGCAGCATCCTGACATGGGTCTTATTTCGCCGGCGGATTTTATTCCCCTGGCCGAGGAAACAGGGATGATCGTCCCCCTGGGTGAATGGGTGCTTCTTGCTGCCTGCGCCCAGAATAAGGCCTGGCAGCAGGCCGGGCTTCCCCTGGTCCGGGTGGCGGTCAATCTCTCCTGCCAGCAGTTTGCAGAGAGAAATCTCGCCCGGGTGGTTGAAGAGGTCCTCGAAGAGACCGGGCTTGCCGCGGATTACCTCGGGCTCGAGATCACCGAAAGCCTGATGATGCGTAATGTCGATGCCTCGATTGCGGTTCTCAGGGAGTTGAGCTCCATGGGGGTATCACTTTCCCTTGATGACTTTGGGACAGGGTATTCATCGCTCAGTTATCTCAAGCGATTTCCCCTTGATATTCTCAAGATCGATCGTTCTTTTGTTCGGGAAATTCCCCATGATAATGATGACGTGACCCTGACCAGGGTTATCCTTGCCATGGCCGGGAACCTCGGATTGAAGGTCGTGGCCGAGGGCGTTGAAAATCAGGAGCAGCTTGAATTTTTAAAAAATCAGGGATGTGATATGATGCAGGGATATCTGGTCAGCCCGCCGGTGTCGGTTGCCGATTTTCGTGATATTCTGGTCAGGGAGGCAAGCGGAAAAGGGATCGGCAGGCTCATCTGCGGAACGTGTACTGAGGAGTGACAGGGGACGATGTGTTTCTGTGCCTTGAAGAGCTTCCATGTGGCAAGGATTTGGTTTTAAATGTGTAACTGGTACTTTTTATCTGTGCTTGACTCTAGGGGGTATGATAGTGAAATGAGCACTGTCATCTGCCATTCAGTTGTCATCAAGTGTCTTGAATCGGGGGAGAAATGTTTGGAAAAATACTCATAGTCGATGACTCGCGGGTTGCCAGGATGATCGCCAGAAAATGCATCTCAACGGTGGAAAAGGACGCACTCCTCTACGAGGCGGAGGATGGTCTGGACGGAGTCGGTAAATATAAAGAGATCCGTCCCGATGTCACCTTTATGGATCTGACCATGCCGGTCATGGACGGCATCGAGGCGGTAAAAGAAATAGTGCAATTCGATCCCCGGGCGCTGATTATCGTGGCAACCGCAGACGTCCAGCAGAAAACCATCAGCCAGGTCATGGAGGCCGGGGCCTTTGCCGTTTTGAGAAAACCCCTGTCTCCGGAAATGGTGCTCAAGGTTTTTCAGGATATCGGCGCGGGGAGGGGGTAGGGTATGGAATTTCACGCAGAGCAGAATCTCACCAGCGATGAGCACGACATCCTCCAGGAAATCATGAATATCGCCTTTGGCCGGGCCTCGGCCGACCTGGCCGAGGTCATTGATATATACGTGGAGTTGAATGTTCCTTATGTTCAGACCCTTGATGTCAGGGAATTGCCTTCCTACCTTGCCACCGAACTCGCGGGTCATGAAAGCGTGAGCATAGTGGAGCAGGGGTATCTCGGGAAATTCCGGGGCCTTGCCCTGCTGGTTTTTCCCGTTGGCGCAGGCCGGGAGTTGTTCAGCCTGCTCAATGGCGGCGACCAGGGCGGGGCTGAATCGACCAATATGGCCCTTATGGAACGGGAAACCCTGATGGAGCTAGGCAATATCCTGATCGGGGCCTGTGTGGGCAAGATTGCCGAACTGCTTGATGACGTGGTTACCTATGCCCCGCCGCGGGTCAATGTGGAAGAGCGCCCCGAGAATGCCATTGTTGCCGATCTCTTTGAGCAGAACACCCTGGCCACCGTGATGCGCACGGTGTTCCACTTCAAGGATCGAGATATTGACGGCCACTTCTTTCTCATCAACAGCAGCGATTCCTTCGGCTGGCTGAAAAAGGCCCTGTATACGTTCATGGAGCGGTATGCATGATCTTTGAACAGATCTTTAATATGATTAATATCGGGCTGATCGTTCTTGATCGCGAGCTCAAGGTCTGTCACTGGAACCGATGGATGGAGCTGCACAGTGATATAGCTGCCAATGACATTGTCGGTTCCTCTATTTTCGCCTTTTACCCGGATCTGGATACTCCCAAGTTCAACCGCAACTGCAAGGCGGTCTTCAGGTTTGGTAATTTTTCCTTTTTCTCCCAGAAACTGCATCACTATCTTTTTCCCCTTCGCCCGGCGAGTTCCTTTGGCCATGCCTTTAACAAGATGCAGCAGTCCTGCACCATGGGGCCGGTCAGAAACCAGGAAAATGTGATCACCCACCTCTACATATCGGTGCAGGACGTTACTGAGGTGGTTGCCTATGAGCAGAAACTGGTTGCCCTTAACACCCTTGACGGACTCACCGGCACATATAACCGCCGTTTTCTTGAGTCAAAGATCAAGGAGGAGTTCAGCCGACACCGGCGTTATGCCCGGCCCTTTGCCCTGATGATGTGCGATATCGATTTTTTTAAAAACGTCAACGACCAGTATGGCCATCAAAGCGGTGATCAGGTCTTGAAGAATGTGGCAGGGACTATTCAAAAGGGGATCCGGGAGACCGATTATCTTGCCCGCTATGGCGGTGAAGAGTTCTGCTGCCTGTTGCCTGAAGCGGATCTCAATACGGCGCGGATGCTTGCCGAGCGCCTGCGCAAGGCCGTGGAAGAGGTGACAACCCCGTGCAACGGACTGGATGTCAGGGTTACAGTCAGTTTCGGGGTGGCGGCCATGAGTGACGCGGTTGCGAGCGGGGAAATGCTCATCGGCCGGGCAGACCAGGCATTGTACGAGGCCAAGCGGGCAGGGCGGAACCGGGTTGCTTT
>JBFHXP010000172.1:0-4676 GCA_041598875.1 Desulfobulbales bacterium | reverse complement strand
CCGGGCCAACCCCCGGTAGATGCGCCGATCCCGATTATCAGGATCAAGGTCCCGGAGGATAATCTCCTGGTAGCGGGCAACAACCGCCTCCTGCAGGGGTAGCAGCTCCCGGCTGTCAAGGGTGAGCATCGGCCCGGCAGGATCGTGACAGAGGTAGTGGAGCGAGGAATGAAAGGCTATTTCCGTGATCTCGCCACCGAAACGGATGATCAGTTCTTCATCCTCAAGAATCGCGGCCCGGTCCCGGGATGTTCTGCTGTTCATTCGTCCCTGTGAGCCGACTGCCCCGGATCGGGATCAATGCCGTAGAGGGTGCGGACCGTATCGATCTGGCGCCGCTTCTCCTCTGGAGATCCTTCCCTTTTCAGATAGACCATGGGATGGTGGAGCATCTTGTTGACCAGGGAGGTGGCCATGGTTTCCACTGCCTTGAGCTCCTTGTCGGAAAGACCGGCAAGCCGGGGCATGGTCCGCGCCAACTCGGCGTCGCGCAGTTCCTCCGCCTGTCTGCGCAGGGCCACAATGGTCGGACTGATCTCAATGCTGCCCAGCCAGAGGGTAAACTTGAGGGTCTCCTCTACAACGATCCGCTCGGCCCGCACCGCCTCCTTGTCACGTTCCGACTTGTTGATCTCCACCACGTTCTGCAGGTCGTCAATGCCGTAGAGATAGACATTTTCCAGGTCGTTGAGGTTGGGATCAAGGTCGCGGGGCACGGCGATGTCGATGAGAAAAAGAGGCCGGTTCTTGCGCTGGCGCATGATCGGCTTGACCTGATCCTTCATCAGGATAAGGCCAGGGGCTCCGGTGGAGCTGATCAGGATATCAACCAGGGCGAGCTGGGGAACCAGTTCATCAAAGGCCACTGCCGATCCGTTGAAACAGCGGGCCATCTTCACCGCCCGCTCAAAGGTGCGGTTGGCGACTATCACCTCGTCAATGCCCTGGTTGGAAAGATGCTGGGCAGCAAGCTCGGCCATC
Source organism: Desulfobulbales bacterium (assembly GCA_041598875.1). Taxonomy (GTDB): domain Bacteria; phylum Desulfobacterota; class Desulfobulbia; order Desulfobulbales; family BM004; genus JAKITW01. The sequence continues at coordinate 3,695 of JBFHXP010000172.1, read as the reverse complement.
TCGCCGGCGCCGGCCAGAAGCACCTTCTTGTGCTTGAGACTGCCGAATATTTTTTTTGCCAGCTCAACCGCGGCGTAACTGATGGAAACCGCGCTCGAACCGATTCCGGTCTCGGTGCGGATCCGTTTGGCCACGGAAAAAGACTTGTGCATCAGCCGATTCAGGATCAACCCGGTGCATTTTTTATCGCATGCCTCGCGATAGGCGTCCTTGAGCTGGCCCAGTATCTGCGGCTCGCCCACCACCATGGAATCAAGACCCGCCCCCACCCGGAAGAGATGCTTGAGCGCGTCCTCCCCCTGGTGGAGATAGATATATTTCCCTGCCTCCTCATAGGACATCTGACCGGCAAAGAGAAACTGGCGCACCTTTCTCTCGGTTTCCTCGCCCCGGGACGAAACAAAAATCACCTCAACCCGGTTGCAGGTGGACAGAAAACAGAACTCGTCACATCCGGGAATGACCTTCAACTCCCGGTACGGGGTCCCGGGATCGCTGGTAAAGGCCAGCCGTTCACGGATATCCACCGGCGCGGTCTTATGGTTGACGCCAAGCACGAAAATCTTGTCAACCGACATAGGAATGCACCCCCCCAAGCAGATAGGTCACCCCCCACAGGGTAAACATGGCGGCGGAAAAACCGATAATGGCCATAATCGCCGCCCGCCTGCCCCGCCAGCCCACGGTGAACCGCTGGTGGAGAAGGGCGGCGTAAAGAAACCAGGTGATCAGGGACCAGGTCTCTTTGGGATCCCACTGCCAGTAAGTTCCCCACGCCTGCTTGGCCCAGATCGACCCGGTGATGATACCCAGGGTCAGAAGGGGAAACCCCACGGCAAGGCAATGCTGGTTAAGGGCATCAAGAGATTCCAGGGAGGGCAGCCGGGAATAGAAGAGGCCGAAACGTTTCTTCTTCAGCTCCCGCTCCTGGAGCAGATACATGATCCCGCCGCAGAAGGCCAGGGCGAGAAAACCGTTGGCCATGATCGCGATGCTGGCGTGAAAGGGGAGCCAGGCGCTGTTCAAGGCCGGCGGCAGCGGGATGATTTCCCGGGATGAGAAGGTGGCGATAACCATCAGGATGGTGATCAGCGGGCTGACAAAGGTGCCGAAATTCCGGACATTATAGCGATAGTGGAAGGAAAGATAGCCGCAGGTCAGCGACCAGGCAAAAAAGGAGACCGCCTCATGATGGTTGGTGAGCGGGGTATGGCCCGCCTCAAAATACCGGGCAACCAGATAGACGGTATGGAGCAGGCCGCCGGAGATAAGGATCCCCCGCGCCGCGGTGCGGATCTCCTTGCGCTCGGTGGCAAAATAGACCGCATAGGCCGCGGTGGCCGCGATATATGCAAATAATGTTATTTGAAAGAGCAGATAACTCATCCAGCAGGCCTCCTGGCGCTGTTACTTGTTTTTATCCGGAAACGGACCTGCGCCCCCATCGGACAGGGGGAGTTCAAGCAGGTCCGGCCCTTTCATATCTCTGAAGCACCCGGGCCGATCACCGGTCCAGAATCCTGGCAACCGCTGCACGGGATGCCTCGCCACAACCGCCATGTTCAAGGGTCTTGCAGATGTATTCGCGCAGTCCCTGATGGTCTCCGGCCCGAATCCAATCCAGGATCGACCGGTGGTCCAGGCTTAAAAAAACTTTTTCATTCTCCTCCTGACTTCGGCCCTCGGCCAAAATCACCGGACGCAGGGCGCCGAGTATCTCCACAAGAAGTATATATTCCTCTCCAAATGTTTTTTCAAGCTGCAAGCGGAGGTTACGGGCAAGGGCCGGACTTCTGCCCCCGGTGGAAACGGAAATCGCCAGATCACCACGTCGAAGGGTTGCCGGCAGGATGAAATTACAGTACTGCGGAACGTCAGCCACATTGAGAAGCACGCCCAGTTTTTCCGCCTCTTCATGAATCCGGCGCTGGACATCCTGATCATCGGTGGCGGCGATGACCAGAAAAAAACCGGCCAGGTCCCCCTGGGAATAGGGCCGCCTCTGCCAGAGGATCTCTCCGCTCTCCTCCATGGCGGCAAGCTCGGGCACAAGTTCGGGACTGATCACCGTCACCAGGCCCCCACAGGCAAGAAGACCGCGCGCCTTGCGCACAGCCACTCGCCCGCCGCCGATCACCAGACAGTCACGCCCTTCAAGTTCCAGTGACACGGGATAGAAACCCATAACTCGCCCTCCGGCAGATCGACCTGCCTCAAAACCCCGCTACAGATAAAAAAACAGGAGCACAACCCCGGCAAGAACAAAGCGGTAATAGGCAAATACCGCCAGTGACCGGGCCTGGACAAAACGGATCAAAAAGGCAATGCACAGGTATCCGGAAAGGGCGGCGGCAATAAAACCGCTCAGATAAAAGCCGACCTGGCCGGGAACCCATTCCGCCTGAAAAAGTCCCGGCAGATGATAGACCCCGGCGCCCAAAATGACCGGAGCTGAAAGCAGGAATGAAAACCTGGCCGCTGCCTTGCGTTCAAGTCCTAAAAAGAGCCCGGCGGTAATGGTGATACCGCTGCGTGACACCCCGGGGATAAGGGCCACGGCCTGGGCCAGGCCGATGACAATGGCGTCGGAGATGTTGACCTGCTCGAGGCTGCGAATCCTGCGCCCGAAACGCTCGGCCGCAAGGAGAAAAAAACCGCCGACAGCCAGACTGATTGCCACTGGAACCGGCCCCCGCAGAGTGGTTTCCACTGCGCTCCCCAGCAGAAGAGCGAATCCAACCGCGGGCGCGGTAGCCAGAACAATAAAAAGAACAAGACGGCGATAGAAACTCCGGGCCTCGCTCTCCAGCCCTGCGGCGGGAAGGCAGAATTTGCCCATCTGGATGAAATCGTTTCGAAAATAAAAAACAAGGCCCACCAGGGTTCCCATGTGCAGGGAAACGTCAAAGGCCTGGTTGCAGGCGCTGTTGTTGAGCAGACGCTCGACCAGGATCAGATGGCCGGAACTGGAGACCGGGAGAAATTCGGTTGCGCCCTGCACAAAGCCGAGCAATATGGAATGAAAAAGATTCATCGGCAGAAAATCACTTTACTGGATGGCCAGCTGTTCCCGGATGTCCTTGGCAAACACATCATGATCAGTGTAGCCGATATAGCGTTTGACCAGATCTCCCTGCCGGTCGACAAGAAATGTCGCCGGAATACCAAAGACCCCGCCGAAACCAGAGGTCAGCCCTTCATCAGCCAGAACCACCGGATAATTGACCTCCATCCTGGCGGCAAGATCTGCCACGATTTCTGCTGCCGAATCGCCCTCATCAACGGAAAACCCGATCACAGAAAAACCCAGGGGCCCGAGCTCATCCTGCAGCTTCACCAGGGTCGGCATCTCCTGGATACAGGGCGGACACCAGGTGGCGAAAAAGGTCACCAGAAGAACCTTGCCGGCAAAGGCATCGCTTGTAACCGGAGTGCCGTCCATGACCGATTTCAGGGAAAAGGACGGCATCTTGAGCCGGGTAGGCCTGGAATCTGCGCCCCGGGCTTTTTCGCCACCCGGGGACTGCCCCTGGGAATCGCTTTTCCCGCGGTCACAGCCGAACACGGCCGCAACGCACATAGCAAGAACTGCAAGAATTAAAAATCTTTTCATTTTCTGTTCACAACTCCGGACACTTTCAGGAGGCACGGGCATCCTGCTGTCAAATCTTTTGGTTTTCCCGACAGTACACCTG
>JBFHXP010000171.1:0-4776 GCA_041598875.1 Desulfobulbales bacterium | reverse complement strand
GCGGCACACCGATTCTTAATCTGACTGGCACGGGTTTTTACGGCAGCGGCGAGGTGCACGGCATAATCCGCCTCCCGGGCGTTCATAGCTCAATCACCTTTACAGACTCTTCTGAGGGCTGGCACGGCTTTACTGTTGGCGGTTCCCCGGTTCCCGTGCCCGGCGCCCTCTGGCTCCTGGGTTCAGGCCTTGCCGGGCTCGTTGGGATCAGAAGAAAGGTAAGGCGAGGGTAACACCTTCATCAAATCTCATTGGCACAGAGGCAGACCCGTGGCTTGGAACGTATAACAAAACAAGAGAAAGGAGGACGATATGGGAAGAATTCTTTTTTTCATGCTATTGTTCGTTGGGACAACCGGGATGGCACACGCCGCACTGGTCAACTTTGACTCATTTAGTGATGGCCAAAACATAGATGGAATCAATCTTGGGGGAGTAACCATTACTGCTTCGGATGGTATTGTCAATGTCCACGCCAACGGAAGTGGCGGCGTCGGGCAGGTATCCAACCCCAACAGCATAGCGGCGTCAAGCTGGTCTGGAGGCATGAAGCTCACCCTGACCTTTGATTCACTGGTAAATTTTGTCTCAATAGTCGGAGGCGACAGTGGAGGGGACCAAGACCGCTTTACCATGGAGGCTTTCGATATCTCTGGCACGTCCATCGGATTTGCTGATACGGGGGTATTCAGCGGCGCAGATCCAGTAACCCCCTTGACCACAACATATGGTGACTACAGAACCCTTTCTCTTAATGTGAGTGGCGCCAAATCCGTTGTTCTTGAACAGACCAACTGGGGAGTTTCCTGGGACAATCTCCAGTACAACCCGGTTCCCGTGCCCGGCGCCCTCTGGCTCCTGGGATCCGGCCTTGCAGGGCTTGTTGCCATGCGCAGGAAAAGAGATATCTGAAATTGATCAACCATACCCTGTAACGGAGTTGCCGCGCCATTTCGCTACCAACCACACCCATAACCGCATGAACCACTCCCGGGTTCATGCGGTTACGGTTAATCGGGAGATTCCCGAAACAGCTTACTCCCAGAACAAACCTTTCAAGACTCTCTTCTGGTGAGAGTGCCGAACCCCCTCCCGCCATTCTTTCTATTGATCCCTGCTTTACTCTGTGATATTCCTATGGCCCATACTGTGCCCTTCCGCCTTCCTGACGCGTAAAACAAAGAGGCCCTGCCATTAAAAATTCCGGATCATCGACGATACGCGCGGTTGTTCTTCCTGGTGTCGCGTTTTTTCTCGCCCTCTTTGCCGCCACGTACTACCAGCAGGCCTTTCCCGCCTTTTCCCCTGAATTTTCCCTGAAAAAATCCGCGGTCCGGCAAACAGCCGCGCTCCAGGCGGGGAAACTGGGACTGGAGACAGAGGGCTACTACCAGGCCCAGCGCTTTAACGAACAGACCGAGGACAAGTATTTTCTCGAACTCGAATATGGCCTTGATCGCTTGCGTTTTGACGTGGCAGCCGGCGTTTCGATCTGGCGCTGGACGGTCCGCCACTTCATTCCCGGCCAGCAGGAAGAGTTTTCAATCGATCTTGACACCGAAGGCGGCCTGGTGGGGTTTGATCACACCATCCCGGAAACCACAGAGAGGTCTTCCCTGACCGGTGAAGAGGCCCTGGAGGTTGCCACGGGTTTTCTCGCGGAGCACATCACCAGACACCCCCTCGACACCCTGGAACTGATTGAAACCGGCAGTGATGAAAAACCGGGGTACCTCTCGCACGACTTTACCTGGAAGCGTGTCGACTGGGAGTGGGGCACCGGCATCTATCATCTTCACGTCCGGGTTGACGGCGACCAGGTCGGTCACTACAACGAGCACATCAAGACACCGGAGTCATGGAGCCGTGACTTTGCAAAAAAACGGTCGGAAAACCGGATATACGGCTATGCGGCGCAGGTCCTTTCCGCACTCCTCGGCCTGGGGGTGATTATCCTCTTCATCCGGATCATGACCAGGAACCGCCAACTCTGGCGACGCTTTCCCGGCCGCTGGACCATCCCCCTGGCCGGTGTCCTTTTTCTTGCTTACGCCAGCCGCTTTCCCGAGCTGCTCGGCATCTACTCCACCAATGACAATTTCACCGTCTTTCTCACCAACAACGCCCTGCAGGTGGTTTTCACCGTTTTCGTTACAGTGATCAATTTCCTGATCCTCGGTTTTATGGCCGATGTCTTCTGGCAACAGGCCTTCCCGCACCATGTCCCGATCCGCGCGTTTCTCAGCGGCAGAGGGCTCGCCACCCGGGAGGCGCTGAATGCGGTGCCCGCCGGTTTTTTCCTGGCCCTGGCAATGCTTGCCTACATCACCGCCTATTACCTCGCTGGCAGGCATTTTGGTATCTGGGCGCCCTCGGCCATAGACTACGCCAAGGTTCTTACCAGTTCATTCCCTGCCATGGAGGCCCTTTCCGTGGGCCTGACCGCGTCCTGGCAGGAGGAACTCTTCTACCGGGTTCTTGCCCTGGTATTCATCCGGAGGATCACCGGATCGACCTGGCTTGCGATTATTGTTCCCGCGGTGGCCTGGGGATTCATGCACAGCGATTACCCGCAGATGCCCGGATATGCCCGGGGGGTTGAGCTGACCATTATTGGAATCTTTTTCGGCTGGGTCGCGGTCCGCTACGGGATTCTCACAACCCTGATTGCCCACTGCCTGTTCAACACCTGGCTCGGCGCGCTGATTGCCTGGCGCACCGGCACCCCGATCCATATGACAATGGCCGTTCTGGTCTCAATATGGCCGGTGTCGCTCTGGGTGGCGGGGAAAATGCTCAGCAGAAAGATTGGCCGCCCCCTGGAAGCGGAGGAACTCGTTCAGGAGGGCATCCCCCTTGGCCAGCAGTTTCTCGAGACCAGGGCGATCATTGCTAGCCGACACCGGATGCCCGGCAGATCGGTGGTCATCACCGCGCTTGTGGCTGCCGCGCTGATGCTGCCAACCGCCCTGTTTATACCCGCCTCCCCCTTAAACGATCTCGGACGGGTGGAACTCACCCCAAAAGAGGCGGTCCACATTGCCAATACACTCTTTCAGGAAAAAACCGGCCTTGATCCTGGGACGTTCCACTCCACCTGCAACCGATACGCATTCATCGCCGGCAACGATCCTGATTATTTTCTGGCCCACAGCGACTGGCAGGACATAAGCGAGGCGATGCGCGCAACCCTCTACCAGGATTTCTGGGAGATCGTCTATTTCCGGGCCGAGGAGCAGACCACCTACTCAGTTACCCTGCGCCCTGACGGGAGCCTGCTTCTCTTTACCGCGAATCTGGGGGAAGAGGAAACAGGGGCCCAGCTTGAAAGGGAGCAGGCGATCGGGATTGCGGCTCTTTTTGTTGAACAGGGCCTTGGTCTCCCGCCAGGCCGGTACCGGTTGGCAAGCTACTCGATGAACCAGTTAACCCATCGCCGCGACCATCAGGTTGTTTTTGAAGACAGCGAGTGGGAAATCGGCGAGTCGCGGATGCAGTGGCCGATCAGTGTCCAGGGAGACGCGGTGGCCGGCTTCAGCGCCCGGGTGATCCTGCCGGAGGCGTATGAGAGGAAAAGATCCGCACTGGGCTGGGTCGAGACGATAAACGGACTGATAGGCAGGACAACCTCGATAATCTGGTTCAGCGGCATGATTGTCATCCTTGCCGCCCTGCTCAAGGGACGGCATATTGCCTGGCGTTCCAGCCTGCTCCTCGGGCTTATCGCCCCGGCCCTGGTCCTAATCGCCCAGATCAACGGTCTGACGCATTTCCATGCCGGCTACAACACCACCCAGACCATGACCAATTTCATTGCCGCCCGGGCCCTTGGAATCTTCAGCGAACTCCTGATCTCCTACATCGGCCTGGCCTCCTTTTTCGCTATCTTCTCCGGGCTTATCCGCTGGCTTACCGGTGTGGACGCCGTAACCGCGGTCTTTGGGATCAACGGGGGCGACGCGCGGACCCGCTACAGGCAGGGATTGGCCCTTGCCCTTCTCGGGATAGCGCTTGATCAGGGGATACAGCAGGTGGCAGCTGCCAGCCAGAGTGTCATTTCCGCCCAGGGAATGCTGGAATGGAGCACCTTTCAGGTCGGGGGCATCTCCACGGCGCTCGGGGTACTGCTTACCGCGACAACCTCCGGCCTCTTTGCCGCATTGAGCAGCGGGGTCCTGGTTCTTGTCCTTATTCTCCTCCGCAAGAAAAGGCCAGGGCTTTTGATTCTGGCCCTGATGATCGTCCTTGTTTCCCGGATTTCCCTGGATTGGCATGGGGGAGGCCTGGCTGCCCACACCGCCCTCTTCCAGATCATCACCACCCTGGTTGAGCTGTGGATACTCCTCAGGCTCTTTCGCTTCAACGGCTATGCCTATCTGCTTTTTTACTTCTACCAGGGGCTGGCGCCGGTCCTGGACACCATGACCCGCAAGGGGTGGCCCGCCTATGGTCCGGACATCACCATCCTCTGGGTCGCGGCAACACTGCCGATTCTTGTTGCCCTTGCTTTCACCGTTCTGAAAAAATCTGCTGGAACTGGTCCGGGACTGGAGGAAAGTTAGCGGGCTGGCAGGCAAGGGCAATTTTGAATTTTTAATTTTGAATAAACTCCCCCACTCTGTCACTCTGCCCCTCTGTCACTTATCCTATCCTTCATGATTCATCATTCCCTGTTCGACATTCGATATTCTCTCATCTCTTCCACTCTGCCCCTCTGTCACTTATCCTATCCTTCATGATTCATCATTCCCTGTTCGACATTCGATATTCTCTTAT
>JBFHXP010000170.1:0-4853 GCA_041598875.1 Desulfobulbales bacterium | reverse complement strand
TCTCTGTAGTTATCTGTAATCATTCATCATTCAATATTTCTTGTTCGATATTCGATATCCAAATCTGTTTTCAGTCGATAGCCGCTGACTACGGTTCCGGTGAAACCATTTGTGTGTTCCCTCAACCCCGGTGAAACCATTTCTCAATATCGGAAAGCGAAAGGGACTTGAATGCGGGTCTGCCATGGGGGCAGTGGGAAAAAACAGAACCTCCGCTCATCTGGGCGAGAAGCTCCCTGATCTCTTCCGGCGACAGATGGTGTCCGGCCTTGACCGCCACCCGGCAGGCCATGGAGGAAAGAATGGCGTCAATCCTGGTGCCATCCTGGGGCCGGTGCGAAGCGCCCTGGAAGTGGGCAAGCATCTCCCTCAGCATCTCTTCGGCAGGGACGTGGGCAAGGGGGGCCGGTGCCGCCTTGATGACCACGCTGTCGCCGCCGAACTCTTCCACCTGAAAACCGAGCCGTTGGAATTGGTCGTGATGTGTCAGCAGGGTGGCGTGCTCGTCGGGCGTCAGGTCGATAATGACCGGGAAGAGCAGGGCCTGTGCCGCCAGTCTGTTCTGGGAGAACTGTTCTTTCAGCGCCTCGAAATGAATTCGTTCGTGGGCCGCATGCTGGTCAATGACCACCAGGCCATCACTGCTCTGGCAGAGGATATAGAGGTTGTGCAGCTGGCCGATGGGGGTGAGCGCGGTGGGCTCGGGATGCGGATGCGCATCTTCATCCGCAGGCCGGGAATGGCCTGAAGAAGAAGGGGGGGGCGGGGCATAGCAAACGGCAGGTTCCCGGGCCGGCACCGCAATGGCGGCGTTCGGGATGACAGTCTGGGATGGACGCGGCGGAGCAGAATCAGGGATATTTTTTACCTGTGCGGCCACAGCGGATCTTTCCGGCCTGCCAAAGAGGGAGAACCGCAGTTGATCCTGATGCGCGGCAAGGGCCTTTTTTACGGTTCCGGAAACCAGGGCATGGAGTTCCTGCGGATCACGGAAACGGATTTCCTGCTTGGTGGGATGCACATTGATATCCACTGTCTCGGGCGGCAGGTCGATGAAAAGAACCCCTCCGGCGCTTCTTCCCTTCATGACAAAGGTGGCCAGTCCTTCATGAACCGCGTGGGTCAGCATCCGGTCCCTGATTGCCCGGCCGTTGACAAAGAACCGGAGACGGCCCGCAGTGCCTTCAGGCTCATCCGGGGGCAGGAGCCAGCCGGACAGTGTGCGGGAGTTCTGCCCGTCCACCCCGGAAATCGCGATGAGCGGGGCACCGGATTTGCGGTCGAGGATGCGACGGAAACGGCTTTCCCCGCTGTCGGTTTGCGCCGGCAGATCGAGCACGATTCTGCCGTCCACCGCGTAGGTAAGACCAAGCCGGGGATAGGCCAGGCAGCAGTTCCTGATTACCTCTTCAATGTGGCCCAGTTCGGTGCGCCGGCTCTTGAGGAATTTTTTCCGTGCCGGCAGGTTGCCGAACAGGGTGCGCACCTCGACAATCGTCCCCCGGGAGGCGCCGGTTTCATGGACAGCGGTAATCTTGCCATAGGAGATATCGACCCGCGTGCCCAGGGGAGATTTTTCGGTCTTGGAGGTAATGGTCATCTTTGACACCGAGGCAATGGAGGGAATCGCCTCGCCGCGAAAACCAAGGGTGGAGATGGAGGTCAGCCTGGCGGCATCGTTGTCACCACCTGCCAGCTTGCTGGTGGCGTGCCGTTCAAGGCAGAGAAGGACATCGTCTCCGTCCATGCCTTCGCCGTTGTCAACGATCAGAATCCGCCTGGTGCCGTCCCCTTCCACCTCGATATCAATCTGGTCAGCGCCTGCATCTATGCTGTTCTCCAGCAGTTCCTTGACCACCGAGGCCGGGCGCTCAACAACCTCGCCGGCAGCTATCTGGTTGGCAAGGTGCTCAGAGAGGATTGTAATTCTCGACACAATGGGCTCCACTAAATAGTTTTCATCCGGAAACGCCACTTTTAAAAAATCTCGGTGTCGATCCGCAGAAGTATGTGCTCACCGTACTCCAGTACGCCTGCGCATACTTCCTTGATCTCCTTAATCTTTTTCAAAATTGTCTGTTTCCGGTTTGAAAACGGTTAGATGTTGCCGTCCGGAACAAAAGACTTCCGGACGGACACTAAATATCCGTTTTCAGGGGGTGTGTATCGTGTTACATAGGTGGGGCGACGGGAGGACGGGATCATCTTGATTCGCACCGTTCCCCTCCTCAATCCTTGAAAACTACCATTTTCGAACGGTTAATACAAGGCAGGATCAAATCTATGGTCTCATCGGCGGGAACCCGCAATCAGGGGAAAGGCCCGGGAAAAAAGACACGGCGGTCGATGAACTCCGCTCCGGCGGGCGGCAGGTCGCCGTCAGCCGGGAAACGGGTCTGGACCGATGCCCACCTGATCGTCATGCTTCTTTCCGTTGCCGCCTTTCTCACCGTATTTATCGGTTTTCTGCTCTATCTCTATGTCCTGCTTGATGTGCCCAATATCCGTTCGGTGGCCGCCTACCGGCCGCCGATGACCAGCCGGGTGCTCGACCGGAACGGTGCTGTGGTTGCTCGTTTTTATGAAGAAAACCGGATTGTGGTCCCCTTGAAGGAGATGCCCGTGCTCCTTGGCCAGGCGTTTGTCGCTGCCGAGGATGACCGCTTCTACGATCACCCCGGGGTTGATCTCTGGTCGATATTTCGGGCCATGGTTCACAATATCAGCGCCGGGTCGCGTGCCCATGGCGGCAGCACCATTACCCAGCAGGTGACGCGATCGCTGCTTCTCTCCCGCAAGAAACTCTTTTCCCGCAAGATCAAGGAGGCAATTCTCGCCTACCGGATAGATTCCAGGCTGTCCAAGGATGAGATTCTCTACATCTACCTGAACCAGATATATCTCGGCTCCCAGGCCTATGGCGTGGGCGCGGCGGCAGAGACCTATTTCAATAAAAGTGTGGGGCAGTTGGACCTGGCTGAAATGGCCTTGCTTGCCGGCCTGCCCCAGTCGCCGAGCCGCTATTCTCCCTACAGGAACATGGAGCTTGCCAGGCAGCGGCAGATGTATGTGCTTAACCGGATGGCCGAGGAGGGGTATATTTCCGCTGACCAGGCACGCGCGGCGTACGGAAAAAAAATCAGGCTGGCTCCTGCCTCTTCGGGGTCGGGGAATGAATACTTTATCCAGCAGGTATATTCTCTTCTTGATGAAATGTACGGGGACAAACGGGTGCGGACTGAAGGGTTCACCATTCGCACAACCCTGGATCAGGATCTGCAACTGGCAGCGGAACAGACCCTGGCCCAGGGCATTCCCAGGTTGGGGATCATCGATGACAGGGGGGAGTCACCCCAGGCCGGGTTGATCGCCCTTGAGATCGGCTCGGGAAAAGTGCGGGCAGTTGCGGGCGGAACCGGTTTCGCGTCCAGCCAGTTCAACCGGGCGACCCAGGCCCGCCGTCAGCCCGGCTCGGCAATGAAGCCCCTGGTGTACGCCGCGGCCTTTGAAAATAAGTTTACACCGGAGACGGTCTTTGAGGACGCCCCCCTGAAGCTTCCCGGTTCCGGCCGAGGCAAGTTCTGGATCCCGAAAAATTTCGACAATACCTTTCATGGTCCCATGAGCCTTGGAGAGGCCCTGGTCACGTCCAACAATATCGTTACGATCAAACTCTTAAAGGCGGTCGGGGTGAAAAGGGTTGTCGCCCTTGCCAGGAAAATGGGGATAACCTCGCCGATGGCCAATAATCTGTCGCTGGCCCTGGGATCGGCCGATCTGTCGCTCATTGAGCTTACCGCCGCCTATACCGCCTTTGCCGATCATGGCAGATATAATGACCCGGTATTTATTGATTCTATCCATTCCCGGGACAACGAGGTTGTGTATGCACATACCCCGGCCCCGGCCCAGGTCATATCCCGGGCCACCGCGGACCTGATCTCTTCTCTTCTTGCACGAGTCGTTGCAAGCGGCACCGGCCAGCTTGCGGGAAAAGATCTGCCACTGTCGGTTGCCGGCAAGACCGGTACCACGGATTCCAATGTCGATGCCTGGTTTATCGGGTACACCCCCCGGCTTGCCGCCGGGGTCTGGATCGGTTTTGACCGCCAGCGGTCCATGGGGGCGGGGGCGACCGGCGGGAGAATTGCCGCTCCGGTGTGGAACGATTTTATCCGCAGGGCCGGGAAAAAGGCCATTGCCAGGTAGTTTGATATGCTCCTGCGCCAAGAGTCTTGATCGGTGGTTTTTCGTGGAGCGGTAGTGGAAAACGTCAATCGGGAAAAGAGTGATGGCCCAAAAATGTCAGCAAGGCACAAGAGAAAAAAGGTTAGTGACGTCGCAGCGCTTATGTTTTGAAATTGCAAGGAAAAAAATGATTATAAATTCATTGGTTTTGTCATCGCACTGACAATTCGTCAACGGAGTTTCTTTGAGAATATGCGCAGTGATGGTGGCGCTTTTGGGTCCTTAGAATAAGGAAGTGTATTTTTTGTTCATTATATTATTGGGTTGAGTCGTTGTTGGGCAAGGCTTGGCCGCGATCGATTTGTTACGGTTTTCTGGCTGTGCGCCAAAAGATTCGCCAATGGTTCTGGTGTGGGTTTTGCATAATTCTTTGTAGTAGACGGTCGAGGCATGGACAAAAGGCAATTCTGAAACATTATTAAGTCATTAACGGTAAGGAGTATTGTGTATGAATACCACGATTGAAAAAACCTGTGAAACGACCGGTGCAGGGAAGGTTCTGCTTGGATTCCTGGTAGGGTGTGCCGCTATATTTGGACTCTGGATTTCTTCCAGCATGTTGTCGGCCTTTTTTGCTTCATTGTAGGTCGGCAGAGTCCTTTTTT
>JBFHXP010000169.1:0-4870 GCA_041598875.1 Desulfobulbales bacterium | reverse complement strand
TTTTCAAACCGGAAACAGACAATTTTGAAAAAGATCAAGGAGATCAAGGAAGTATGCGCAGGCGTACTGGAGTACGGCGAGCACATACTTCTGCGGATCAACTACCGAGATTTTTTAAAAGTGGCGTTTCCGGATGAAAACCAATTCGTGCCAGGCGGAATCAACCAACCGGGACACCAGGACAAAAGGGAACGAAAAGGGAGAGCAATGACCGGAAAAATCACCTTGTCTCACGGCAGCGGCGGCAAATCAACCAATGAACTGATCAGGAAGATGTTTGTTTCCAGCTTCAGCAACGAGATCCTTCGCCCCATGGAGGACAGCGCCCTGCTGGAGCTTCCCGGTCGGCGGATCGCCTTTTCCACCGACTCCTTTGTCGTGGATCCGATTTTTTTCCCGGGCGGCGACATCGGAACCCTGGCTGTGCACGGCACGGTAAACGACCTGGCGATGCGCGGCGCCCGGCCGCTCTTTCTCTCCCTGGGGTTGATCATTGAGGAGGGATTTCCGCTGGCTGATCTGGAACGGATCGTCCGGTCCGTCAAAAGATGCTCTGATCAGGCCGGGGTCGAGGTGGTCACCGGCGATACCAAGGTGGTGCCGGCCGGCAAGGCGGACAGGATATTCATCAATACCTCGGGTATCGGGATCGTTGACCATGATTTCGTTATCTCCTGTGAAAACGCACAGCCCGGAGACCGGATACTTCTCTCCGGGACCATGGCCGACCACGGTACCACCATTCTCTGTCTTCAGGAGGGACTTTCCATAACGGGTTCTTTTGCCAGCGATTCCGCGCCGCTGCATGGAATGACAGCCGCGCTGCTCAAGTCGGCGGGGCGCGGGCTTCATGTCCTCAGGGATCCCACCCGGGGCGGAGTGGGCACGGCCTTGAATGAGCTTGCCCAGGCCTCCGGTGTGGGTATCAGGATTAATGAGCGTGATCTCCCGGTGCGTGACGATGTCCGCGGCGCCTGCGAACTTCTTGGCATTGATCCCCTTTTCCTTGCCAACGAGGGCAAGTTGCTCGCATTCGTCGCTCCCGACATGGCAGCCATGGCCCTGGATGCCCTTAAAAGGGAGCCGGGCGGCGAAAATGCGGTGCTCATCGGCGAGGTGACCGCGGAACATCCCGGAGAAGTTGTGCTCCATACCGCGATTGGCGGCAGCAGGGCCGTGGAGATGCTCCGCAATGAGATCCTGCCGCGCATCTGTTAGCGCAGTTTTCATCCCCGAAAGTCCCATCTTCCTCTGATAATAGAGATTTTTATTGACAAGGTGGAAGAGAGATGGGAAGTAACCTGGCAGGAGGGTGGCGTTTATTTTTTCATAAGGACGTATTTCAATCGAAAGAATAAGGAGACCAAGGGGCGGATTATGCAGGAATTTTTGAGTTTTTTCGCAGAGTCGGATCTGACAATCCCGGCGGCTCAGATGTTTGTGTACGTGGTGCTTATCAACGTGTTCATGTTGCTGGGGAGATACCGGCTCTGCTATCTGTTGAGCCTTTCTTTTGCCTTTTACTGGCTTTTCTGGTTGAACAAGGAAGTTTTTGTCAATGCCCAGGGGGATCTGACCGGAGGGATATTCTATTATCTCGGCGCGGGACTCGTCTTTCTGATTGCCATTTTTATCAGTTTTTCCTCCATGGACAAAGAGTAGGGGGTTCCCCTCCGGCCGGTTCCAGGGGTCAGCGGTGCAGTTTGTTCCACAGACTTCTGAGTGCATCCCGGACATCACTGTTTTTCAGTGAGGAGGTGAGCTGCATTCCCTGCTCAACCACTGCCGGGTCCGGCGATGGTTGGGGGGGCGATGTCTCTTTTCGGACCGGCCCGGGTGAAACAAGGCCTGGGTCGAGTTGGAATCGGATATCGGTTAGAGAGGCGTTTTTCAGGTGGTGGTTGAGCCTCCCGAGCAAGTGTATCTTCTGGAGATGTAGCTGCTGCATCCAGATCGAATCCCGAACCCGGACCCAGAGGGTGGTTTTTCTCACAAGATGGGGTTGGGCCAGTTCCGATATTTCTGTCCCGACCGCTTCCTCCCAGAAGAGAAACACCCGGTTCAGCTCCCGTTCCGTTTCCCAGTTTCGTGAGTGAAATATGCTGCCGATGAGGCGCTTGATCGGTTCCGGCCCGGGGGTAAGATCGCGGTCGGTCATGGTCAGGAAAGCCCTTGGACATGGGAAGCGGTTTCAGGGTCGGTCACCATCAGGTTGCGGCCGTTCTTCTTCGCGCTGTACAGGGCCTTATCGGTTCTGGCGATGAGATCGGAGATGTCTTCCTGCCAGGAGTTGTTGCGGTGGCGTATGAAGCGGGCTATTCCAATGCTCAGGCTGGTGCTGTTGAACTCCCGCTCGCAATAATGTTCCATGATACGCCGGCCGGTCATCTGCGCCTGCTCCCAGGTGATATGGGAAAGAATGACGCTGAATTCGTCACCGCCGCAGCGGAACGCGAGATCAACGTTATTACGGATGCAGTTCCTGAGAATCTCGCCAATGGCCTGCAGTACCCGGTCACCGGCCGGGTGACCGTGCACGTCGTTGTACTCCTTGAATTTGTCCACATCGATAAAGAGAAGAAAAACATCGTGCCGTTGCCGGTCGGCGCGGTGCGCCTCTTCCCAGATCTTAACGTCAAAGTAACGGCGGTTATAGATACCGGTCAGGGCGTCGGAGATGGAGAGTTTCTCCAGCTGGTTGATCAGGTTCTGTTCGCGGACAACCCGGTTCAGCTTGGCCTCCAGCTCGTCCGAGCTGAATGGCTTGGTGATGAAATCGCTGGCCCCGGCCCTGATCACGTCGGTATAGGTAAAGGTGTTGTCATAGCCGGTGATCACGATGACCCCGGTTTTCTGATGGTGTTCGTTGATATAGTTCAGCAGTTCCATCCCGTTCATGTTTGGCATCATCATGTCGGTGATGACAATGGGATAGCTGCATTTTTCTAGCTCCGCAACAGCCTTGCGGCCGTCGGTTGCCGTGACCGGATGGTAGCCGAGATTCGACGCAAAGGTGACCAGAAGGTCAAGAACCATGGGGTCGTCGTCAACCAGGAGTATCTTTGTTTTTTCCTCGGAAATCTCCGTCATCAGTCTTCCTTCTGGAGGTGATAGTAATCGTCGAGTATCCGCCGGTGATCAAAAACCAGTGGCGGCAGGAGGTCCCTGGTGAAAGTCTCTGCGCGGAGGGCATCGTCGCCCGCGGTCGGCCTGCCGGTCGCGGTTGCCACGAATACCGTGGAAATAGTGTGGTGGCGGGGATCCCTTGCCGGATCGGAGTATGTGCGCAGTTGCCGGGTCAGGGTGACATCAAGCCCGGTTTCCTCGGCCGCCTCGCGGACTGCCGCCTGTTCCAGGGTTTCCCCGTAGTCGACAAACCCGCCGGGTAATGCCCAGCCGTGGGGCGGGTTTTTTCGTTCAACAAGGACAATGCCCCCGGAATTTTCAATGATAATATCCACCGTGGGCAGCGGGTTTTTATAGACAGTGATCTTTTCGCGGCAGTGGGGGCAGAGCATCGTTTTCCTTTAATCAAGGCAGAGGGCGCGGATCTCCCGCCAGTTTCGTACTGCCGGAAGATCGTGGCGGCCACGATTCCACGGCTGGTCGTAGACAACTGCCGAAATGCCGTGACGGGTCAGCTGGAGGCAGGTCTCCGCCCGGTCGTCGATAAAATAATCCAGGCCAAGATCCATGACATAGCCTGGTTTGTTGTCATGTTCACCCATGGCCACGATCCGGGCATTGGCCAACGCATCCGGTCCAAGGGCGTTGTGCAGCCAGTCGACAATCGGTTCGCGGTCCGGGCGCGCGGTGACAAAAGTCAGGGGGGCGTGATCGGCAAATTCCCGCAGGACCTGAATGGAATCCGGCATGGGACGCAGATCAGCATCAATGGGCGCGACCATCAGCCGGTGAAAAATTGCCGAGATCACCCTGGGGTCCATGTCAAGGCAGAGTTCCACCTCAAAGGCGGTGATATCCTCGATGCTCAGCGAATTGATGCCGTACTCGTCACGGGCAATGCGCAGAAAGGCCTCGGCGGTGTCGGCAACCACCCCGTCTATGTCAAATCCCACCCTGGCGGGATCTATTTTGATTTGTTCATTTATGAAAGAAGGGATCATTTTGTCTCTGCCCGCATGTTACCTTATTCTTGATAAGCTACATGAATGTCCGGGGGGAAGTCAAAGCAAATAAAGGTTTTCAATTTCCCTGACTTTTCGGACGAGCAATTCGTTGACCGGGGCGGCGATGCCGAGAGTATGGGCTTCGGCAACCACGGCGCCGTTGATTGCCCTGATTTCGGTGTTTTTTTTGCGGCGCACGTCCTGGAGCATCGAGGAGATGTTCGTCGCTGTCGCCCTGCATACCTCCCTGGTCCGGGCCACCGGGTCCCCCAAAATGGTGATACCCTTTGCCCGGGCCACGGCCACCGCCTCTTGGACAGCGCCGGCCATCATTTCCTGGGCCGTCGGGATGGAGAGGAGTTGTCCGTTTGCGCAGTTATGGATGGCGGTAAGGGCATTGATCCCGGTATTGATGAAGAGCTTGCCCCATACCCGGTCAAGGATATCGCCAACCACTTCGGTCGCCAGGCCCGCCACGGTAAAAAAATCCGCGATTTCGTGGAGTTTCGCCTGGTGTTTCGTGTTGTCCCGGTCAACCGGGTCAGGGAAACCAATAAGGGTCGGGCCGTGACCCGCATGGCGGACGCGGCCCGGGCCAATCATGGTGGCCCCCTGGGATGTTACCCCCAGCGCCACCCTGCCGGGCAGGGGCCAGGGGAGGACATGGGGAAGATGGCCAATCCCGTTCTGGAAGGTAATCACCAGAGATTCGCTGGTCAGGATCGGCGCGATCCGGGAAA
>JBFHXP010000168.1:0-4939 GCA_041598875.1 Desulfobulbales bacterium | reverse complement strand
GTTGTCACGGAAAACGAGTTCGCGTTCAGCCTTTTGCCGGTGCGGCGATGTGGGCTGGAGTTCAACCAACTCTCTAATCGGCAACAGGAACAGCTTGAGTTTTTTATAGAAAACTATTCATCGTGATTTTTGCTGGTGCGGCTGGTGTTTTGCTTCGCTCAGCTTGCAGGCTTGCAGGCTTGCAGGCTAGCAGGCGAGCAGGCTTGCAGGCGAGCAGGCTGGCAAGCTTTAAAGATCTAACTCCTCACTCCTCACTTCTAACTCCTCACTGCCCCTCACCCCTCAAACATTCCCTTCAATCAATCGGATGAGCCCTGGCAGGTCCATGGCCCCTGGTTGGCGGAAGATTTCCCGGCCGTTCTTGAAAATAGCGATAGTGGGAACGGAGCGGATTGCGAGTTCCCTGCCCAGATTCTGTTCCTGCTCGGTGTTGACCTTGGCCAGCCGGATCCGGGGTTCGAGTTGTGCCGCCGCCTGGGCAAAAACCGGGGTCATGGCCCGGCACGGCCCGCACCAGGGGGCCCAGAAATCAACAACCACCGGAATTTCAGTGCGCTCGATACATTTTTTGAATGTGGCGTGGGTCAATTCTACTGGATGGCCGGTAAAGAGTTTCTTCCCGCAGCGGCCGCAACCGGGATTTTCAGTGAGCCGGGCATGCGGCAGGCGGTTGGTTGACGAGCAGTGGGGACAGACAATGTGGATCTTTTCCATGGGGATCTCCTCTTTTCTCTCACTCCGTTCAGCTTGCAGGCGAGCAGGCAAGCGAGCAGGCAAAGACAATTTTGAATTTTGTGTCAATCGTCGACTCGTAGTGTTGAGCGACAATTTTTAATTTTGAATCAACTGATTAAAAACTATTTCACGTCTTTGTCACTCTGCCACTCTGCCACTCTGCCACTTTGCCACTCTGTCACTTCGTCCGGCTTGCAGGCTGGCAAGCTTTAAAGATTTTACTCTCTCACTCCTTCTCACTCCTCACTCCTTACTTCTAACTCCTCACTGCCCCTCAGTCCCTCTGTCACTTCATCCAGCTTGGCCCGTGGGCGGATACACCCCTTTCCGAAAAAAGAGGTCCGTGCTATCATGGTTCTGATAGAGAAAAAATACCATGAACCAGTTTGCCGGGCAAGGGCGCTTTCCTGGCATGGCAAAGGGTTCCATGTATCGTAACCAGGGGAGGAGTGTGATGGGTGTGGTGTGTCGACTGTTGACCGTATTGATCTTTCTTTTCTGCTTTTTCACGATTATGATCCCTCCCGACCGGGCAGATGCGGACAGCGCGATCATGCCCTCATGTTCCGAGCTTCCCGCCATGGGCGACGACATTGCCGGCTTCCGGCAGCAATTTGAAAAGAAGAGCCCGATTGATCCGGCAGAGATCGATATCGGGCGGTTTTTCCAGCTGGTTGCGAGCCTGACCAACATGGCTGAGGCGTCGTATGACTATGAGCTCGGCCGGGCGGTGGCGGCCCTCGAAAGTTTCTCGAGAACAGGGGACTGGGAACAGGCGCGGGACACCCTGGAGCAGGTGGCGGATCTCTTTGCCCGGGGAGTCAAAAGGGAGTGTGGGGGGAGTGGATAGGGGCAGTGAGGAGTGCGGAGTTAGGAGTGAGGAGGAAGTGATGGGTGATTATTAAAAACTCTGCCACTTTGTCACTCCGTTCAGCTGGCAAGCGAGCAGGCTAGCAGGCTGGCAAGCTTTAAAGATTTTACTCCTTACTTCTCACTTCTAACTCCTTACTCCTCACTCCTAACTCCTCACTGCCACTCTGCCACTCTGTCACTCTGTTCAGCTGGCAGGTGGTGATTTTCTCCTCGATAAAATAGACAATGTGCTTGTCCATTTCCCTCCCGGCCTCGATAAAGCGGGTGGCAAGATCGTCGAGCTGGCAGCACGGGCCTTCCGCCATCAGAATGGGCGAGGCCTTTGGCCTGGACGGCTGGTCTTCGCCGCAGTCCATGAGATGGTGGCTGGCGCCGGTTTTTTCTTGCCAGGTCAGAGTCCTTTCCCGGCCCGGGATATCATAGGTGAGTTGAAATGCGGTGATCCGCTCGTTGTTCTCCCAGAGAATAAGATCAAAATAATCGTCACAGAACCAGCGCCGCCGGTCTTCCCCCTCTATCTGCTTGATGTTGATTATTTCGCGCAACATTGTTCATTAGTACCTGAGGAGCGATAGCGGTCCGTCAAGGGAGATCGGGTTTCCCGGCCCCGGAAAAAGCTGACCCGTTTTTTGCTGTTTCTCCCCTGTCCGGTTTCTCTGGAAATGGGGCGGTGCCGGCAGTGGCCTGATTTTCAGGAGTCGGAACCTGGTCCCGGGTTTTGTTTAATCCGAGAAACCGGCCGATGGTGCTGAAAACCTTTTTAATCGCCAACCAGATTCTGGGCAGCAGCCAGATCATCAGGATGATGAAGAGCACCATCAGGACGATGAAGAGTATGGGATAGTGGAGGGCGGTCCACAGGCCGCCGATAACCAGTACATCTTCGGTAAGGGAGGCGACCCAGTTGGAAAAGGGCTCGGGCGAGGTATTGATCATCATCCGAGTCCCCGCCTTGGTGGCATGGGCGCCGGCGGCAAGTCCGCCGCCGAGAATGGCCGCGGCCAGCGAGACCGCCGGATCCACGTTGCCCACCGCGCCCGCTGCGAGAAGCGCCCCCATGGGGATGCGGATAAAGGTATGGATAGAGTCCCACCCGGTATCCACCCCCGGGGTCTTGTCGGCTATAAATTCCACCAGGTACATGATGCCGGCAGCAACCATTACCAGGGGGTTCATCAGGATTTCCAACTGCTCGGGCAAGACGATGTTGTTGGTCACGCCGAGAAATCCCAGGACCAGGATGGCGGCGTAGAGGTTGATGCCGCTGGCCCAGGCAACGCCCATGGTCAGGGCGATGACATTGCTGATCGAGTTGAGTTGTTCCATGTTGACCTCATCGATATCGGTTATAGGTCTTCCTGTTTTGAGCGTACATAGTTCCGGATAATCGGTGGAATCAGGAGGGCGAGATAGATGATGGCAATGAAAATAACCAGTGCCCAGATGATCCGGAGTGATTCGGGGCCGGTTATGAGTTCCTTAAGTCCGAGCCCCAGGGTGGTAATGGCAACGGCAACAAGAGTGATGACCGCCTCCTTGAGGAGGAGGTAAAGGCCCAGCGCGAGCAGGAGCGCTCCGATGCCCACGACCAGCATGAACATGCCGGTATGGGTATGGTCGGTTCCGGTGAAATAGGTGACCAGCCAGGTGAGGCCGAGGATGTTGGATCCCAGGGCCGCGAGCCAGATCAGCAGCTTGTGTTGTATCTTCCACATGGTTTCAGATGTTTCCTTTTGGGCGTATGGTTGCCTGGTTAAGAGACCGGGCTGTCGGCACAAAGATCCTCTGGCCCGGAAGACAGTGTTGCGGCACAAACAACACGGCCGATGATCGCCTCGGGTCAGTCGCTGCACCCGCACCTGTCTTCATCCAGGCATGCCCGGCAGACCCACATTGTCCAGCTGTCTTTCCAGGTCAACTGGCCCTGGTCCACCCGCGTTCCGCAGCCGTCACAGGTTTCCAGCTCTGGCGGATTTTCCGGCGGTTCTGTTGCCGGTGGGATCTTTTTCGTGAGTGTTAATCCGGAAAGTTCCGCACCCTCAATACCGCCTGCCTCGTTCACCACCCGGCGAACATCAGCAAGGCATCAGCGGCCCTTGGGATTTTTGTCCTCGCACCGGCATCCGCCCTCTTTTTTTGCGGCGATGATTCTCTCCATGATATGGGAGCCGCCTGTTTCGAGCACCTCATCTCTGATCGCCCGGGCAGTGTGGTTGAAACAGTAACAGATCAGTTCATCGGTCATGGGATGTTTCCTTTTTCACTTCGTTCAGCTGGCAGGCTTGCAGGCGAGCAGGCTGGCAAGCTTTAAAGATCTTACTCTCTCACTCCTAAGTCCTCAAACCTCAGTCCTATTCTTTACCTCAGTCCTAAGTCCTCAAACCTCAGTCCTATTCTTAACCTCCCTAATCCTCCCCAACCGATTTCCCACCGGCCTTGGGGGCATGGGCCAGCACCCGGTCGGCAAGGCGGGAAAAGGGCAGACTCTGCAGGTACACGGTGCCGGTCCCGGACAGGGTGGCGAGAAAGAGGCCTTCACCGCCCAGAAACATCGATTTGAGACCCCCAGCCCGTTCGATACTATACTCGATTCCCGTGGAAAAACCGACAATGCACCCGGTGTCGACACGAAGTTTTTCGTGACTGAGCTTTTTTTCGATTACCGTGCCGCCGGCATGGATAAAGGCCAGGCCGTCACCTCGCAACCTTTGCAGTATAAATCCCTCGCCGCCGAAAAAACCAGCGCCCAGCCTTTTATTGAAGGCAATCGAGATCTCGGTGCCTCGAGCGGCGCAGAGAAAGGCGTCTTTCTGGCAGATGATCTCGCCGCCCACCCGGGACAGATCGATTGCCATGATTTTTCCCGGGTAGGGGGCGGAAAATGCCACCCGTCTTTTGCCGGTGCCATTGTTGGTGAAGTGGGTCATAAAGATCGACTCGCCGGTGAGAGACCGTTTGGCAGCGCCCAGTACCTTGCCGAACAGTCCCTGATCCGGATTGGAACCGTCGCCCATCTTGGCCTCAAAGGTGATATCCGCCTCCATCCAGTTCATTGCCCCGGCCTCGGCAACTATGGTTTCACCCGGATCGAGTTCAATTTCCACCACCTGCATGTCATTACCAAAGATCTCGTATTCCACCTCATGACTGTTCATCAATGTATTCCTCTTATGCTGTAGTTTTGTGAGGACCGGCGCGGTCAGCTTTTTGTTGTCCAGGTACAGAGTGGCAAAGGTACAAAGTGGCAAAGTGGTAAAGTGGCAAAGTGGCAAAGTGGCAGAGTGGCAGAGTGACAAAGTTTTAAAAAATCACTTCCTCCTCACTCCTAACT
>JBFHXP010000167.1:0-4999 GCA_041598875.1 Desulfobulbales bacterium | reverse complement strand
GTAAGCAGGGAGATCTCCCCTGGACAGTTGAAACGCAGGGGAACCCCTGAAACACCGACCCCTCTGCTGGTGTACCCCTGCATTCCCTGATGTGACCACATCCCCGCTGCCATGGAGCGGGGGGCGCGGCAATTGGTGAAGAGCGGTTTTCCTCCCGGCAGGCAGATCTGGCCTCCATGGGTATGGCCGCAGAGGTAGAGTTTCGGGCGAAACCGTACGGCATCCTTGTACGCCTCGGGCGAATGGGCAAGAAATATCTTGAAACCGTCGCCAGGGACATTCTTAAAGGCGCGCCCTGAATCGTGCACCCGATAATAGTGCGGATCATCAACCCCGGCCACCCATATCCTCTCCCCATCCCGGTCGATGGAGATCGCGTCATTCACCAGCATCTGAACACCCGCCTCTTCAAGCTCGGCGATCATATCGATGCAGTCATGGTTTCCCAGGACCCCGTATACACCATGGCGTGTCTGAATATGGGGAATCAGGGCGCGGATACTTCTGATGCTGGGGGCAATCGGCCCGAACATCCGCATGCGGTAATCGCCGCCCAGAAGACAGAGATCAACCGGGTATCGGGAAACGCGGGAGATAAGAAGATCGGTAAGCCCGTCCAGCCCATCAATATGGAGATCGGTAAGCAGCAGGATACGGAATCCGTCAAAGCTTTTGGGCAGGTCGGAAAAAAACAACTCCCGTGGTTCAACTCTCACGTTCAGGGCGTTTTCCTTTCCCCTGGTCTGTGTCCCTGCGAGGCTAACAAACATGTCTGTCAGGATATACGGCAGTCGGATGTACTCGAAATTAAAGAGGAGTTGCCACCTGGCAAGGGGAAGGTGGTTCGCCCGCCATTCACGGAGGCGGACCGGGGAGCGGACAATGTGCGGTGTATGGATCAGGGAGGGCCTTGCCTGGAGAAATCTCCATATCTGTGCCCCGACAATCGCAATGATGGTGAAAAGGGCAAGGGTGATGACCGTATCCGGAAAACCGATCTCAAGGGTGGGTGCCAGATAGAGAAGCGGGAAGAGTCCCTCAAAGATCTGGTCAAGAATACGTATCTGGGTCCCGCTGGGACAACTCAGTCTTCGTTTTATAAAGCTTGAAAGCAGGTCCCCGGCCATGACAAGCAGCCCGGCAAGGGCGCCAGACTGCCATGATGTCTGAAGGAGAAACGGCCCGAGAAAGGCGCAGCCGATGAGCGTTGACGCCGCTCCTCTCAGGGTTTTATTGGGACCGAAGAGCCGGTATCCGTCCGGGCAGATATACCCGAAATCCAGTGGCCGCCCCGGGTGTCTCCTGGTAATAAGTGAAACCAGGGGCGGGAGAAAGTTTGCGATGAGGAGAAAAAGGAGGAGCCTGATAATCATTGGCGTGAACCCCCTGATTGGGAAGTTATTTTTCTCCCAAAGGACTGAGGATATGGAGAGTAACCCACGGCCTGTCCCACCATTCGAGAGGGCTGACGAAAATGCCGTTTATCAGGATGGAGAAGTGGAGATGATCTCCGCCAGCCATTCCGGTTGTACCGCTTGATCCGAGAACAGTTTCTGTGGTCACGGTGGTTCCCGGGTCAACCTCGATCTGGCTCAAATGAGAGTAAAGACTGAACAGGCCCTGACCGTGATCGATTATTACCGTATTACCATAAATCCCAAGGTATTCGGCAAAAACCACCGTGCCGCTGTTGGCAGGATGGATCGGCGCCCTGCTTGTTGATGCCAGATCGTATCCAAGATGATATTGGCTGTCGATTTTCTCGCCCTGGTAGTAGTAATTCCTGAAATCAGCGAAATGGGCCATCTCCATGCTCCGGGGCATTCTCTGAAAGAGACCGCTCCACTGGCGGTTGTCTGAAGATGTGGAACATATTTCCTTGATTTGTGCATTGTTGGCGTTTCTGATTTCAGTATTGACATAAATGTACTGTTCTATTGGCGAACCTTTAAGTTCTGGATATTTCTCGGCAAACTCCGGGAGTTTTTCATTAAGGAAGGAGTCACTGATCTGGATGGTGCGGGGGGCCTTCTCCTTTATCTTGATAAGATTCATGACAAAGGTACTCCGTCCCTCGTTACCGACACGGTCGGTGGCAGAGACAACGGCTGTGGTCAGTGTGGTTGTATCGTGGGCAAGTCCGATAAATGAAACATGGAGATCGTTTTTATCCCCATCCAGGGGGTATCCGGGATAAAAGTGGTTGTTGACGGTGACCCCGTGGGACCGGGCAGGTTCGTTTATTTTGTAGACAACGAGGCCGCTGCCGCCCGGCCGTATGTATTTCGGGGTCTCAACCGTGGTTACCCGGGGCGGGGTAATGTCAATTGCCAGGGGAATCTCGAAAACAGATTCATTGCCAGCCGACCAGTTCCAGAAGGAGAAGTCCCGGACAGTCACCCGCAGGGTTGCGTCTCCATCCCTGAAACCAAGGGAGGCGATATCCACCGATATGTTCTCATCAGCACTCTTCGGCCCGGCATTAAAGAAATAACCCTGCCGTGGAAACTCTCTGGCCAGGAGATTGGCGTTTTTGGTTGTCGGACCTTTGACAATATCCTTTTCAGTCTGGGTGAGCTGGACCGAGACGCTTTTCAGGCCGCTTCGCTTATCGGTTGCGGACAGAGGCAGGGAAAGGGTGGCACCGGTCCTGGTAAAGTCGGCAGGAATGGTTATCTGTGGTTTTTCCCGCTCGAGAAGAATGAACAGCCCGGCAACCAGAAATGAGAAAATAAACAGAAACGCAAGACCGAGACCGGATCTGCGTTTTTTTTTCAATCGATCATCATTTGTTTCAGACATGGATATACTCCTAAAAAATAATGGGGTGTTTACTCCCAGTTGATTTCATACTTTTTGTTATGAAGATCAGAGTGCGGCTTGATGATGAACCGTTTGCCGGTTTCCCTTTCCAGTCCAACAACGGTGAGAGACTCCTCCTTGAGAATCATGTCAGCGACATCCGGTTCCACGTTGAGGATAACGTTGCTCTCCTTCTTTTCAGCGGCAAGGCGGCTGACAAGTCGGAATATTTCGTGGCAGACGCTTCGCCGCGAGCGGACAATCCCTTTTCCCGTACAATGGGGGCACGGTTCACAGAGCATCCGGGTCAGGTTGTCCCGGTTCCGCTTGCGGGTCATCTGAACCAGCCCGAATTCCGAAAGCTTGAGAATATTTATCCGGCTTTTATCTTTTTTCACCGCCTCCTGCATTGAGAGAAAAACCTTTTCGCGGTGAGACTCATCCTCCATGTCGATAAAGTCTATGATTATGATGCCGCCGATGTTTCTCAGCCGCAGCTGGTAGGCGATCTCCTTGACTGCCTCCATATTTGTCTTGAAAAGGGTCTCCTCAAGATCTTTTTTGCCGACGTAACGCCCGGTATTAACATCAATGGCAGTGAGGGCCTCGGTGGTTTCAATAACTATATAGCCACCGGAGCGGAGCCATACCTTTTTTTCAAGGGCCCGGCAGATTTCAACTTCAACCCCGTAGGCATCGAACAGCGGGATCTCGCTCTGATAATGATGCACCTTGGAGCTGAGCTGGGGAATGAAGGTGTCGACAAAGTGGAGAACCCGCTCAAAGGTTCGACGGTCATCGACCAGAACCTGATTGGTGTCCGGGGTAAAAAGGTCGCGGACCGCTCGCAGGGTGATATCGAGATCTTCATAGACCAGGGCAGGGGCCGGTGTTTTTTCAGCCATGGTAAGGATATCACTCCACAGCAGAAGGAGAAATTCCATGTCCGCTTCCAGGTCGCCGCGGGTGGCGTTTTCAGCGGCAACGGTTCTGACGATGAACCCCTTGCCCTCGGGCCGCAACGACTCAATCTCCTGGCGAAGTCGTTGTCTGACCTCTTCATTTTCTATTTTCCGTGAGATGCCGATATGGTCGGTCATGGGCATGAAAACAAGGTTACGGCAGGGAAGGGTGATGTGGCAGGTGAGGCGGGCCCCCTTGGTTCCGATCGGTTCCTTGCAGATCTGGACAAGAACATCCTGGCCTTCAATAAGCAGATCTTCTATGGTTGTGTCGCTGCGATGGATTGCCGAGGGTTCGGGCATAACTGTTTCAGAGTCTGAGCAGCAACTTCTTTCCCGGTCACTGGAAAGAAGTCGATTTTCCAGTTCATCGGTGGTTATGTGCACATCATCGACATAGAGAAAACCTGTCCGTTCCAGCCCTATGTCGACAAAAGCGGCCTGCATTCCCGGAAGAACCCGCACGACCTTGCCGCGATATATATTGCCGACCAGGCCCTTTTCCCGTGGTTGCTCCAGGTGATACTCGACCAGGGTCCCATTTTCCATAAGGGCGATACGGATCTCGTAAGATGTGGCGTTTACCAGAAGGTAGTTTTCCATTTATTATTTTATTCCAGGTGGTTAGTGGTTGATAAATCTGAATGGTGGCAAGTTCTTGCAAATTAAGCAGATCCTGATACCATGGCCCAGGCGTAAACCAGATCCGCATTTTCATATCTGCGATACGCCGGGTAGCGGGTAAACAGTGCAACTTATACAAAACAATTGCCAAACTTAAAATGGAAAAGTACGTAAGCGTCGTCATCCCCACGTTTAACCGTGAAAATTTCATTGAACAGGCAGTCTCTTCTGTTTTTGCCCAGTCGCATCCTTTTTTTGAAGTTATTGTTGTGGATGACGGATCAACGGACCGGACTCCGGAAATCATCGCATCGCTTCGGCAAAGGGATGCCCGGAACCGTCTGGTCACCATCAGGCAGGAAAACAGGGGCGCTGCCGCTGCCCGAAATACCGGGATCAGGGCTGCCCGCCATGAGTTGATCGCCTTTGTGGATTCGGACGACCGCTTCAACTCTGACAAGCTGGCGGTTCAGGTTGCGGCCATGGAAGAAAATCCATCCTCTCTTGTCTCCCATACCGAAGAGATCTGGTACCGGCGGGGCAGACGCCATAATCCCAAAGTAAAACACGGCAAGACCGGCGGCGATATTTTTGCCCGAAGCCTGCCTCTC
>JBFHXP010000166.1:0-5021 GCA_041598875.1 Desulfobulbales bacterium | reverse complement strand
TGACTTCCCTCGGTCGGCCCGGAGTTTATCTCGAAAAATTTCCGGTGACGGTATCTCTTCCTTTTGGGTAATTGCCCGGAGGGCGGCGGGATAACCGGTGGTATCTCCCAGAAGAATGCAGCCGATCAGGTGGTTTCCCCTGAAAACCAGTTTGCGGTAGACCTGCTTGTCCTCATCCACCAGTACCTCATGCTGCCCATCGACATCGATTTCCCCTGCCGAGGCCAAGGCCACGCCAGCCACTTTGAGGATGTTGGCCATGGTTGTCCCGGCATACGTTGCCGTGACACCGGCCATGTTTTCTCCTGCGCTCCTGCCCTGTTCCTGGGCCGCGGGCCAGATGCCGTAAACGGTTTTCTCGAATTGGGCCACGTCGCCAGCGGCATAGATGTTCGGGCTGCTGGTCTGCATGTGGTCGTCAACAATGATTCCCCTGTCACAGTCAAGATGTAACGCACGGGCAAGGGAGAGATCCGGGCGTACTCCGGCGGAGATGATTACCAGATCGGCTGGCAGCGATTCGCCGCTGTCAAGAAGGACGGTGTTCTTCCTGATCTCAGCGACCCCGGTGCCGATCTTGAAGGTGACTCCCAGCAGGCCACCCAGCATCTTCTCAAGACGTTTGCCACCGGAGGCATCCAGCTGACGGGGTAACAGTCGCGGCAGGAATTCAACCACCGTTATGGCGCCTCCAAAGGTGCGCATGCTTGCCGCCGTTTCCAGGCCCAGGAGGCCGCCGCCGATTATGACGATATTTTTTGCCTTGCCGCCTTTCCCCTTGATTGCCAGGGCATCGGCAAAGGTGTGCAGGGTATGTACCGTGGGCAGTTGTGCTCCTGGAATCGGGGGCACAAAGGGATGACTGCCCGTGGCAATGAGCAGGCGATCGTAGGGGATCACACCGGTGTCACCAGTGTGGACCGCGCTGGACTTCACATCAACGCCCGTGACTCTGGTGGAAAGTTTCAGGGTGATATCCTTTTCCCGGTACCAGGAGTCCTTGCGGGCAATGATTGATTTTTCGTCAATGGTCCCGGCAATCAGATCATTGAGCCGGATACGGTAATAGAATGGTATGTGTTCCGAGGAAAGTATGGTTATGGGGTCTTTGCCGGCATGCTTCCGGATGTTTTCCGCTGCGGTGGTTCCTGCCACGCCATTGCCGATAATGAGGTGATGGGTCATGTGTTTCCCCGGGGTGTTGAATGACCAGTTTTATCCCGCGCCATGAGGAAGAAAGACCCCATGGCGCGGAATTGCATTGTAAAGGCCGGAGCCGTGCAACCGGAATCAGCCTTCCATCTTCTGTTCCTTGGGTTCAAGGGGCAGTGGGTTACATCTTTTCAAAATCATCCTTGGTCGCGCCACACACCGGGCATACCCAGTTGCTGGGAAGATCCTCAAAAGCGGTTCCCGGCGGGATGTTGCTCTCCGGGTCACCCTTTGCCGGATCGTACTCATACCCACAGATGGTGCAGACATATTTGTCCATAATTACCTCCATATGAATGGTTTTTTTTGAGAAGACGCAGTCATTGTCAGGGAAAAGAAATTGAATATTACCGTTTCTCGAAGTACTTTCCAACAAGTACTTTCTTTGAGGATAAACAGGCGCAGCCATGGCAAGGAAATCAGCGGGCTTGAAACAGCCAGGAGGGATGGCGCATGAATCGTTGCAATTCTGGCGGGGTATATGGTACATAACGCACCTTCCTTGGGTGATGCCGATGATCATCTGATGATGCGCCTCGCCCTTGCCGAAGCGGAAAAGGCGGCACTGCGCGGAGAGGTGCCGGTCGGCGCTGTGCTCGTTGACAGGATGGGCGTGGTTCTCGCAGCGGATGGCAATCGGACCATTGAAAAAAATGATCCCACCGCTCATGCTGAAATACTTGTGATGCGCAAGGCCGGCAAGGCGCTTGGCAATTACCGCCTGAGCGGAACAACCCTGTACGTGACCCTTGAGTCCTGCGTGATGTGTGCCGCGGCCCTGGTTCATGCCCGGGTGGCCCGGCTTGTTTTCGGGGCAATTGATCCCAAGGGGGGAGGGGTGATTTCCCTCTATGGCGTGGGCCGGGACCGGAAACTGAACCATTGTTTTGAGTTGACCCAGGGGGTTCTCGCTGACGAGTGTTCATCGATACTGCGGGATTTTTTTCGTAAACGAAGGAAGAGTGCCGCCGGAAAGAAATAAAAATGCGGAGAGGTACCGAAGTGGCCGTAACGGGCCCGACTCGAAATCGGGTTGTCGGTTAGTAGCCGGCACGTGGGTTCGAATCCCACCCTCTCCGCCATTTCCTGAAGGCAATGAACGCCGCACTCTACTGCGGCCTTTATGTCCCGCAGTGGCAAAAAGAACAGGTCGACTTTTTTTGATTGTAAATTTTTCCGGGCCACGCTATCTTGATTGCTTATGTTTCGGCCACCGGATACATCTCGGCCGACACATTCCGCGCAGGGAAACCGTTGTGCGGGGAACAGTGAAAAATGCTGTTTCAGAGTAAACGGAGAGGTGACCGAGTGGTTTAAGGTGCACGCCTGGAACGCGTGTGTACGAGAGTACCGGGAGTTCGAATCTCCCCCTCTCCGCCAATGATATGTTCAGTGTGATAGCCGGGTCCTGTGCAACAAAGACTCATGAACTCCGCCAGGTCCGGGAGGAAGCAACGGTAGTGAGTAACTTTGTGTGCCGCAGGGGTGCCCGGCTATCCTTTTTTTGGACATGATCACCGGCATGGTGCCGACCCATCCTCCATGTCGATCTGTTTCTCCCCGGGGTGGTCGTTGAAACCGCAAAGCATGAATCCATTGTATTGACATGTCATATCTCGTTCTTGCCAGAAAATGGCGTCCGCAGACCTTTGCCGATGTCGTCGGACAGGAGCCTGTTGTCAGGACTCTGCAGAATGCCATTACCCGTGAGCGAATTCCCCATGCCATGATTTTCAGCGGGGTTCGCGGGGTGGGCAAGACAACTCTCGCCCGGCTTATGGCCAAGGCCCTCAACTGCCAGCAAGGCCCCACCCCGACTCCCTGTAATGCCTGTGATTCCTGCAATGAGATAGTCGCCGGTTCGGCCATTGATCTCCATGAGATAGATGGCGCGTCAAACCGTGGCATTCAGGAGATCCGTGAATTAAAAGAAAATATCCGTTTTTTTCCTACCAAGGGCCGATATAAGATCATCATAATTGATGAAGTGCATATGCTCACCACCGAGGCCTTCAATGCCCTGCTGAAGACCCTGGAGGAACCGCCGGCCCATGTGATTTTCATATTCGCGACAACCGAACTCCACAAGATTCCCATTACCATTCTTTCCCGATGCCAGCGATACGAGTTGAAGCGGGTTCCCTTTGCGCTCCTTGCGTCCTTTTTTACACGGATTGCCCAGGAGGAAGGGGTGGCTGTCAATGACCGGGCGCTGGCCCTGATTGTCCGGGAGGCCGGGGGCAGTGTCAGGGACGGCCTAAGCCTCCTTGATCAGGTTTTTTCCTTTGGCGGGGACCGGATATCCGAGGATGATGTCTCCCTGGTGCTCGGCCTGGTGGACAACGGGGTGATCGGGTCGATTGTCCGGGCCCTGCTCGCCGGTGATATCGGCCTGGGGCTGGAACTGCTTGACCGGGTCTACTCCCTGGGAATCGATCTCAAGCGTTTTACCGCCGACCTGCTGGCCTATTACCGTGCACTGCTTGTCTGCCGGACCACATCCCAGCCCCACCAGCTCCTTGACCTGGCAGACAATGAACTGGAATCGGTCATCGAGACGGCCAATGCCCATAGTTGGGAGACGCTTCATCAGGGATTTCAGTTTCTCCTCAAGGGTGTTGATGAGATGCAGTACTCATCGCAGCCTCGGCTGGTGCTGGAAACAACTTTCATGAAAATGGTCCAGGCCGGTACCGTTGTGCCGGTGACGACCATTCTTGAACGGCTTGACGGCCTGCTCAAGGGGATCGAGCCAGGCGTTTTGCAGGAAGGCGCCTCTGCTGCCGGATCCTCCCGGCCTGTGAAACCACGTGCTGCCGCACCACCGGCTGACAGGGAAAAGGGAGCTGGGAAAAGATCCTCCACCGGTCCTGCGGACACCACGGTATCGCCTGCCGATGTAGCTACCGGAAAAGATAATGATGCCCCACTGGGTGGTCCCGTTGGGCAGCGGTTGGCACCTGGCAGGGCGGAAAAAAGGTCTGATGCGTCTCCGTCGGTACT
Organism: Desulfobulbales bacterium; assembly: GCA_041598875.1. GTDB lineage: Bacteria > Desulfobacterota > Desulfobulbia > Desulfobulbales > BM004 > JAKITW01. The sequence goes on along the minus strand of JBFHXP010000166.1, from coordinate 806 downwards.
GAAGAAGTCCGAACCCCAGGGGGCTGCTGCCGGCAAACTGGAAGGCGAAGCCGATGTCAGTGCGACCGCCTCACCTCCCGCACCGCTGAAGGCGGGTGATATCTCTCTGCAGAAAGAGGTGAGAAAGCATTGGGGCGAGTTCATTGATTATGTTCAGGACCGGAAAAAATGGATGGGATTGATCCTCCGGCTTTCCTCCGGAGTGGTTGAACAGGAGGGAGAGCTGATCATCAGGTTTGATGATTCCAATGACTGTAAGAGGTTGCAGGACGCGGAGAACAAGAAGGTCTTTACCGAGTTTTTTCTTGATTTTTTTCAAAAGGAGCCGCAGCGTTTGACCTTTCAGGTAAAGGGTCAGAGCGGATCATCCGAGGACGGTCACGAGGCAAAGAGCCCCCAGTTGGAGCGACGTGCCCTGGCAAATGACGCCCTGGTTGAGATGGCCACCGAGATTTTCGGTGGACAGGTGGCGAATATCCGAACCGGCCCACGGAGCAGATGAAGGAGATACGGTGATACGGGAGACGAAGTGACGGGAGAGGTGAGAAGTGAGACGGGAAAGGTGAGGCGGAAGAGGGGAGATGTGAGAAGGGAAGAGGAGCACTGCTCATATCCCCCTTTAACACTTGAACCTTTGTCCCTTGAACACTTGAACCTTTTTTTCCATTGAACACTTGAACCTCTTTTTTCTTGAACACTTGAACCTCTATTTCCTTTGAACACTTGAACCTTTTTTCCCCTTGAACACTTGAACCTCTTTACAGTTGTACCCCAGGTTCAGCCCGAGGCTCGGAAGAGGCGCGGCC
>JBFHXP010000165.1:0-5166 GCA_041598875.1 Desulfobulbales bacterium | reverse complement strand
GGAACAAGGGAATTTCCGGATGGCCATCAGGCTAAATATCATGAGTGCGGAGAAAATGCAATTGGGGGCATGTTTCACCCAGTCCTGGAGCGGGTCGCGGCTTTTATTTTTTAATTCCATTGTTTGCAGGGAGGACGATATGGTAGAGTTGGATCGGTTGTGCGCTGGAGCATTATTGAGGAGAAACCGGTTGGGCCGGGTTACAGTTGGTGATCCCTGGAGGGTGCTTTCAGAAATACTTGTGCGGCAAAATTCCTGGCAGTCAAAAACACGGGGTGCATTTGCTATGGACAAACCGGGAAAAATATTACTTGTTGATGATGAAGAGCAGATAAAAAGCGTCATGTCCCGCTGGCTCAGGGATGTGGGCTACGCCTGCGAAAAGGCGGCTGATGCGGAACAGGCCCTTTCCTGGTTGGCCCGGGAGCCGTTTATCCTTGCCGTGCTCGATATCATGATGCCCGGTCTCTCCGGGATAGAACTTCTCAAAAAAATCAGAATAGAGTATCCCGATCTTGCGGTTATCATGGTGACCGGGGTCGACACCCCTGAAGTCGCTGGAACCGCTCTGGAGTTAGGGGCGTCCGGTTATATCGTCAAGCCCTTTGGGCGCAACGAGCTGCTTATCTATGTCGTCCATGCCCTGCACCGCCGGGAACTGGAGAAAAAAAACCGGGAGTACCGGGAAAATCTCGAGCGCCTGATTCGCGAACGCACCGAAGAGCTTGAGCAGGCGTATGCAGAGCTCAAGTCATCCCAGGGGCATCTGGTTCAACAGGAAAAGATGGCCACCCTTGGTCAGCTGGCCGCAGGTGTTGCCCATGAAGTGAAAAATCCCACCGGCTATATAGGGAGCAATCTCGGCACCCTGAACAGGCATCTCGGCAAGATAGCCGGGCATATCAGGCTGCAGGACGAATACATCTCCGCCTTGCCCGCAGAGAAGATCGAGGAGGTGAGGCAGGCCGGCAACAGGATCAAGCTCGATTTCCTTCTGGAGGACTGTGAGCAGATCATCATTGAATGCCTGGAGGGGGTGAATAGGATCAACAAGATTGTTGAAGGCCTCAAGACATTTTCGAGAAAGGACAAGGATGTTGCCCGGCCGGCCAATATCAACGACTGCCTTGAAAATGCGCTGACCGTTGCCTGGAATGAGATAAAATACAAGGCAGTGGTGGAAAAGGAATATGGGGATCTGCCGCTGATCAACTGTTTTCCCAACAAACTCGGCCAGGTGTTCATGAATATCCTGGTTAATGGCGCCCATGCCATTGAAGATCGGGGAAAGATTTCCGTCCGGACCGGGGTTGTGGACGATACCATTCACGTTCGTATATCCGATACCGGCTGCGGGATGTCCCGGGAGACCATGGACAAGATATTTGATCCCTTTTTCACCACCAAGGAAGAGGGAAAGGGAACGGGACTGGGCCTGGCCATTTCCCATGAGATCATGGAGCAGCACCATGGGGATATCCTGGTGGAGAGCACGGTCGGCAAGGGGACGACCTTTACCATTATTCTGCCCATTGGAGGCACTCAAGAAAGTTGCCAGGGGTGATGCCGGTTCTCGATTTTGGGTTGGGATACCGCCCGCGCCTGCTGGCGGGATAATTTTTCACTGCCGCAAAAGAAAACGGGGCAATCGAGAGTATCGATTGCCCCGTTTCCGGTATACTGAACGCTTTATATTTATTCGGTAAAGGAGATGTCCACCGATGGCCGCATGGTGGCACAGGTGGCCAGGGCGGCGTGAATCATGTGATTCTTGAAGGCGTTGACCAGTTTCTGGTCCGCGGTCGCGCCCTCATCATAGGCAACAAAGGCCTGCTGCTGGATATTGTAGTCAAAGCGCGGTCCCCACTTGCGGGAGCCCAGACGCGCGGTGGTGGAGCAGTTGTCCACCATGAAGGCCACGCCCTTGTGGTGCATATAGGGATTGAGGGAGTCGACCGCCTCGATCACCGATTCATTGCAGACTTCCGACAGGCAATGCCCTTTTTCCACCAGCAGATCGATCTGGGCCATCATCGTGGCGCAGTAGACTCCGGCGGTAAAGGGGTTGATCTCGGGTTCGCCGGCGCGGGCGGCACGGACCTTCTCGCCCACCTGCCACATCCTGGTTCCATCAATTTTGCCCATGGGGAAACGTCCATGACGTTTTCCTGCCAGGTATACGCTGCGGATCTCGTTGCCGCAGGCAACGTCCTCATAGCACTCGATCAGGATATCAAAGGCCGGCCCGTATGCCAGGGAGTAGATGCGCTCAAAGATCTTTTTCCCTGCCTCGTCCAGGCCCTCGTAGACCGCAAGAATCCCTTTCCTGGAAATGGTGCGGCTCAAGGGGCCGGTGACGTTTTCCACCGATGCGGTGAAGGCATCCTCTTCGCTCATCCCCTGCTCCATGACATAGCGCCGGAAAAGCGCCTCGACAATACCGTGCACCGCGCCGAGCAGAATGCCCCGCTCGCCAAAGATATCGCTGCGGTACTCGCTGCCCAGGGTGGTCTTGAAGACATAGGGAGCGCCCACCGCCACGGCCCAGCCCAGGGCCTGGTCTGTGGCCCGGCCGTCAATATCCTGCTCCACCGCGAAACTGGTGTTGATGCCGGCACCGTTGACCTTTTTGCCCTGCACGTAGAGGCGGCGGACCGAGGGGCCCATGCCCTTGGGGCAGACGCCGATCACGTTGATGTTTTTCGGGAAATACTCACCCACGCTCTCAAGGTGGCCCAGGAGAAATCCATGGGACAGTCCAAGGGTTGCCCCATCCTTCATCGCGGCAAACACCTTTTTGTAATTCTCGATCTGGGCCGCATCGGAGATGAGCAGAAGGACCATTTCCGACTCGGCAACCACCTGGTACATCTCGCCCAGCGTTCCGTTTTCCTCCGTGAAACCGGCGGTTCGGGCGCTGGCCATGGAAGAGCTTCCCGGCCTTAAGCCGATTTTGACTTTGATGCCGGTTCCTTCCAGTGAGTCCCGAAGGTTCTGGGCCTGGGCCGGTCCCTGGGAGCCCCAGCCGATGACCCCGATCTGTTTGATTCCGGCAAAGGCATCGGCCAGGAGTGGGAACCTGTCCCTGCCGCCCCGGACTATCATCTCCCTGGTGCCGGACAAATCAATGATTTCAGTCTGGAACACCTTGCTCGTAAACGTCAAATCCATACTATCCTCCTAAACGGTAATCGGATTAAAAATTATCACAAGCCGGACAGATTAGCAGAAAGCCCACATTAAATCCACCCGAAATTGTAGTTTCTGAGATGAAATTACTCTGGGCAGCCCATTTTTTTTTGATGACTGCCGCCAATGATTACTGGGATTCTTCGGGCAGCAGGAGAGTTTCTGCATACGCAAATACCGAACGGGCAGTCGGCTCGGAGAAGCGTAGATATCCCGGTCCCCTTATTCCGGTCAACCCGGCAAGATCAAGAACCTGTTTTGAGAACCCGATAAAGATACCCTGCTTAAAAAAAAGATCCCGGCCCTGGTAATCATAGATCCCCGGCATATTCTGGGGCAGGCTTTTCCAGAGGCGGTTGCGGATGTCCGTCATCGATTCCGCCTGCAGGCCGTGCGCCAGTGAATCCGGCAACTGGCGCTTGCCGCTTTTCATCCAGCTGTAGGCAAGGAGTTCACGAAAGAAATCCCAGTCATCTCTTCCGGATCCATGGGAGACCAGCATCTCATTTAAAAAATCCTGGGTTGGCGCGCGGGTAAAAAAATCATGACCCATGCATGTCTCGGTCAGTGAATAAAAGAAGGTAAAGGGGTCTTCCTCAATCTTACGGAGATAACGCCAGAGGATACGGAAATACCGGGTATTAAAAAAACGTTCCACGCACTCACCGAACCAGTAGAGAGATGCCAGCCTCTGTGCCGGAAGCCATCGGGTGGCAAGCACCTCGTAGGGCGGGTCTGAGCAGAATCTGATACCGAACTCCGTAACCTGTCTGCTGATCGGGGTATCGGGCAGCACCTTCAAGAGCCCCATCTGGATATAATGCGGATTCAGGGCAAAAACCTCGTTAAAGGAGCGGGCAAAGCTCGCCTCGTCCTCATGGGGCAGACCGAGGATCAGGTCAAGATGGAGATGGATGGAGTCCATGGCAACCAGGTGCGCCATGTTTTCCCGCACCAGATTCATGTCCGTTTTGCGGTTTATTGCCGAGAGGGTTTGCGGATTGGTGGACTGGATGCCGATTTCAAACTGGAAGAAACCCGGTGGCACGGTGGCGAGAAAATCGAGCATCTCCCTGGTGAAGCGATCCGGGGCGATCTCGAAATGAAAGAGGGTTCCGGTCCCCCTGTCCAGAAGAAATTTCCAGATCTCAAGTGCCCGTTCCGGCCGGTCGTTAAATGTCCTGTCGACAAAGCGCACGGTTTTTGGTCTGTGTTTCAGGATGGCGTTCAACTCTTCCTTGACCCGGTCGATATCGCGATGGCGCACCCCAGGGCGCGCCGCGGAAAGGCAGTAGGAACAGGAAAAAGGGCAACCCCGCGATGATTCGTAGTACACGGAGCGGTTTTTCAGGTGGGAGGCGAAATCATTGTCATGGTAGGGGCTGGAAAAACCCGTTCCGCCGGTGCCGGGTGATTCGGGCAGGTAGCTCTTTTTCAGTTTTCTTTGCTGGAAATCCGTAAAAAACCGCGGGGGAATCGCCTCGATCTCCCCGTGGACAACGGTGTGGAGAAATGAGTCTCCCTTCTGGTGGGGAAAAAGGGAGGGCGCCTGGGGACCTCCCAGGACCAGCATGGTGTCGGGAAGGAGCCCGGCAAGGTCGCGGATCAGCCGTTGCATCAGGCGGGAGTTCCAGATGTAGACCGAAAAGAAGATCGCCTCGGGGGATCCCTGGGCACTGTTCTGCACTATCTGGTAGTAGGGGTCATTGATGGTGAACTGGCAGAGTGAAATGTCAGGGTCCGGAAGGTGAGCGGCGAGTTTCTCGCGGACATAGAAGAGGGCGAGGCAGGAGTGGGTAAAGCGGGCATTCAATGCCACCAGTTTAATGTGTATCACGATTCAGTCCTTTTTTCGCGCCCCTGATTGCGGCAGTCGATGACGCCCTGACTCTTCCCGGATGCCCGGGGAGATCATAGTGGAAAAAAACACAAGGTGAAAAAACATGTTTTTTTCATCTCGTTGCTGACAAGATCCTG
>JBFHXP010000164.1:0-5167 GCA_041598875.1 Desulfobulbales bacterium | reverse complement strand
GTATCCCTCGGGCAGGCCCAGCTCCTCCTGCCGGGAACGGCAATAACTGAGCGCCGCCTGGGCCGACTCCTTCATCACATCGCCCAGCTGTCCGGTGAGAATCAGGTTGCCACGCCCATTGACGATCATCGTCTCCACATAGAGAATCTCACCGCCGACCTCGGTCCATGCCAGGCCGGTGGCAAGGCCCGGCTGGTCTATGGCCTCCTGCTCGTATTCGGGCAGATACCGGGGCGGCCCGAGATATTTGCTCAGGGTGCGGTCGGTTACCGAATATGGGCCGCGGCTGCCCTCAGCCACCTTGCGGGCGATCTTGCGGCAGACCGTACCGATTTCCCGTTCCAGATTCCTGAGCCCTGACTCCCGGGTATACTGGGAGATAATCAGCGAAATAACCTCATCCTCCATCTTGAGATACCGATCACTGATCCCGTTCTCCTCCAGCTGACGGGGAAGAAGATAGCGGCGGGCGATCTCCATCTTTTCCTCCAGGGTATAGCCGGCGAGCCGGATCACCTCCATCCGGTCGAGAAGGGGCCGGGGAATGGTATCAACCATGTTGGCGGTGGTGATGAACATCACTTTGGAGAGATCAAAGGGCATATTGAGATAATGATCCGAAAAGCTGAAGTTCTGCTCCGGATCAAGAACCTCAAGAAGCGCTGACGAGGGATCGCCCCGGTAGTCGGAACCCACCTTGTCGATTTCATCGAGCATGAAGACCGGGTTGTTATTGCCGGCGACCTTCAGCCCCTGGATGATCCGACCGGGCATGGCGCCGATATAGGTCCGGCGGTGACCGCGAATCTCCGCCTCATCGCGCATCCCGCCCAGGGACAGGCGGTGGAATTTACGCCCCATGGCCCGGGCGATCGACTGACCAAGTGAGGTCTTGCCCACGCCGGGGGGGCCGACAAAACAGAGTATCGGCCCCTTGGTGGATTTATTGAGCTTGCGCACCGCCAGATACTCAAGAATCCGTTCCTTGACCTTTTCCAGCCCGTAATGATCGGCGTCCAGGACATCCTTGGCCGTCTTCAGATCAAGACGATCCTTACTCCCCTTGCGCCAGGGCACCTCAAGCATCCAGTCAAGATAGGTTCTGACAATCGAGGCCTCCGAGGCGTCGGGATGCATGGTCTCCAGCCGGCGGAGCTGTTTCATCGCCTCTTCCTTGGCATATCTGGGCATCCGGGCCTTCTCGAGCCGGACCCGAAGCTCCTCGAGTTCCACGGCCCGGTCGTCAACATCACCCAGTTCCTTTTTAAGGGCCTGAATCTGCTCCCGGAGATAATACTCTCTCTGGGTGCGGCTCATCTCCTCCTTGGCCTCGGACTGGATCTTGGCCTGCATGGTCGATACCTCGAGCTCGCGGTGGAGATAATCGGCCACCAGTTTGAGCCGGGCAACCGGATCAAGGGCCTCCAGCACCTTCTGCGACTCGCTGACCTTCAGGTGGAGGTTGGAGCCGACAAGATCCGCAAGACGGCCTGGCTCCTCGATATTGTTCATGATCATGACCAGGTCGGATGAAAGGATGCCCCTGAGAGACATGAGTTTCTCCGTCTGCTCACGCACGGTGCGCATCAAGGCCTCGACCTCCACCGGCACCTCCTCCAGTTCCTGTTCTTCGATCACTGCAACCTTGACCGAAAAATAGGGCTCCTGCTGGGCGATCTTTTCGATCCTCGCCTTGGAAAGGGCCTGAACCAGGACCTTGAGGCGACCGTCGGGGAGCTTCAGGGTACGCATGATCATGCTGACCATGCCGACTTCATAGAGATCTTCCGGGCCGGGATCTTCCTTGGTGGCATCCTTCTGAGTGACCAGCATCAGAAGCTTGTCCTTGGTAAGGGCCTCATTCACCGCGGCCACTGACGCGGGCCTGCCGACAAAGAGCGGTATGATCATATAGTTGAAAACTACAACGTCGCGAACCGCCATCATCGGCAGCTCCTCCGGGATATCAAAATGCTGGCGCTCGGTAAAGTCCTCCATTCCGGCATTCAATGAGTCATTCAGTCCCATTAAAGAAACCTCCTGTAATATTTTGTCGCGAAAGTGTGCCGCGCAGATAGATCCAAAAGCTACCGATTAGCATTATTTGGGCCGTAAAAAAAGAAAAAAACAGACAAAAACAAAAAATTTGCCAAAAAAACCTAAGCACCAAACCCGGCCCCGTCAAGGAGATCAGGACCAGCTTTTTTTCCACTTGAATAAATCATTGACATGCCCCATTATTGACAGGCACCAACCTCACCCGACCATAACCATACACTCCAGCACGGATATATCATGCTCTCTGTCGCCTCTTTTTTCGATCTCAGCCTTTTCGGTCACCCGGAACTCTTTGCCGGCACCACCAGGGTGTGGCAGATACTGCCCCGCCTTCGCCCCTACCTGGAAGCCCTCCACTACCAGGAGCGTGACCTCGACCTGGTCCCTGACAGCAGGCCACTCAACGAGACCGTGGTCCTTCACAACAATACGTACATCCCAGCCCGTGAGCTTGATATCCGCTATGGTGACGCCACCAAGGGAAAGCTGGAGGTTTTCCGCAACGGCGAGATCCTGCCCGGGGCAAGCGTGCTGATGGCGGGCGCGGTGTTTCAGGGCGAGAAAATCGCCATCGGCCGGGGGGTGCTGGTTGAGACCGGCGCCATGGTCAAGGGGCCGGTTCTTCTTGGCGAGCGGACCGAAGTCCGGCAAGGGGCATACATCCGCGGCTCCTGCCTTACCGGAACCGGCTGCGTGATCGGCCATGTCACCGAGATGAAAAACACCCTGTTCCTGAACGGGGCCAAGGCCGGCCATTTCGCCTACCTGGGAGACAGCATTCTCGGCAATGAGGTCAATCTCGGGGCAGGGACAAAGCTTGCCAATCTCCGTTTCACCGGCGGGACCATCCCAATAAAAACCAGCCAGGGTGCAGAGGACAGCGGGCTCAAAAAAATGGGGGCAATACTTGGCGATCATGTCCAGACCGGCTGCAACTCGGTGACCAACCCCGGAACCCTGCTCGGCAGACGGTCGATGGTTCTCCCCAACACCACGGTTCCGTCAGGCCACCACGGACCAGGTTCATTGATCCGTTGATTCTTAACACCTTGAAAAGCCTTGTCTTCTGACCAGGGGAACAGACATTTTCGGATGAAACTAAACGGGTATCAGCCGAAGCTGGTGGGTTCAAAACTGCGTGAACCGCAGAATGTCGAACAGGTAAGCGAGCCTGCGAGACTCCGAGGAATTTCGTGTCTGTCAATCATCGTTTTTAGTGTTAAACGAGAATCGTCCGATTTTTTGTTAGAGGACAATGTCAAAGGAAAATACTTTATCAACAAATTACTTTTCCACACTTCATCATTCCGTGTTCGACATTCGATATTCGTAGGTGACTTGAAAAATGGGCTATATTCCCTGCCCCCTGGAGGCATGCTCGTAAAGGGCATAGATAAACCCGATGAGAATCCCGTAGGTGCAGAAGATCCGGACAACTCGATCCCAGGGGGGACGGCTCTCGGAGACCCGCTGGAGGATTGCAACGGTAAAAATGGTACAGCCAGCGGCAAAGGGCGCGGTGCTCAACAGTTGAAGCGCGGTGGCAGTAAGGGTATCAACGCCCCGCCCCGGAGCGTACCGCAGGTTAAAGAGCAGATATGCCAGAACAACCAGAATTAATGAAACTTTATCTTTGAGATTTTCCATTATGAATCACAGAAACGCACTTATCTTTCCTGAAACCGCGCCCAACGGCGGTACCCTACGACAACTTCTCCTTTTTTTCGACACAATTTTTCACTACCTTCCGGTGGAAGCTGATCCTGAAACCGGCCCGCCACCAACCAACCTGCCGGATGGGCTCTGCACCTCCTACGCCCCTGTTCCCCTTGGCGAGGAGCGTGAACTCTTCCAGAAAATCATCCGCAGCCTGGAAAAACAGAAAGAGGATGGAGGCGGCCTGATTTCCGGCCTCAGCCTGGCCCATCTCTCTTCCAGCATGGCAGGGGATAGGGACGAGGCCTTGAGCAGCACCCTCTCCGCTGCCCTGAAAAAAAGCGGTGACACAAAAACAGCAGCACTCGAGCTGATGCAGGCCCGGGTCCTGCTTAAACTTGCCGAGTCGATGGACCGGGAAGAAGAGGAGATCGCCGCAAAACTCGCCGAGATCGCGGGCAGCGAACAAGAACTCCTTGATGCCCTGAAAGGCCCGCTTGACGAAGAGGAAGAGTGGCAGGAAACCGGGAGATTGAACCCGACCCCCGACCCGACCCCTGCCGGGGATCACGCGATCCTCCCTCCCGGGGCAGTGATTGCCCGGCGCACCCGCGCCTTTTCCCGCCTCTATCGCGCCGATATCAGCGACATCAGGCCCCGCACCCTTGTTACTGCAAGCAGCAATGCGGCAGAGCCACTGCTTAATGGATATGAGAAACTGACACAGAAACCTAGCCTGCCTCTTTTCATCCTGCCGATGCCGTCGGCAGGAGAGATTGCATCAAAGGCCGGCACCGGACCGGCCTTTGATGCATACCGGGAAGACTTCCGGAAGCTGGTTCATCAACCCCTGACCGTGCTGACCGGACCGGACCGGGACCCGGAAAAAATCTCTGCCGCGGAAACCGCCTGGCAGGAGGCGGTGTTCAGCCTTTTCGGCCCATCGGTTCAATGGCAACTTGCCTGGTACGACCTTGGGCCGGTTTCCCTGGAGACACTCTTTGCCACAGCCTTTCCCGGTGACTCACCGGCCCCGGTCAACAGGGAGAAAGACTTCGGCGCCCTGGCAGTTCTCTCCAGAAACTAACCTTCCCGTTGGCCACTATTTACTTATCTGATACGGATTGATGGTCATGACCGGACAGGGCGCCGATTTGACCACCTTGTCCGCCACGCTGCCGAACATGATCCGCTCCAGCCCCTTATAGCCGTGGGTTCCCATGACGATGAGGTCAACGGGCAACTCCCCGGCATGGGCAACGATACGCTCGCCCACATCTCCGATCAGGACCTTGGTGGCGGTCACAGCCCTCTTGCCGACAAAGCTCTCCATCTTCTCTTCCGCCGCCTGGAGCATCTCATCCTCAAACTGGGCCATTGGCATATGGGGGACAAAAAATCCGGAGTAGTCATCAAAACTCTGGACCACATAGACCACAAACAACTCAGCCCC
>JBFHXP010000163.1:0-5187 GCA_041598875.1 Desulfobulbales bacterium | reverse complement strand
GGTTGCCCGGGCCGACGATGACGTCGACCTTATTGACGGTCTCCGTGCCAAATGCCAGGCCGCCAATGGCCCAGGCGCTGCCCATCTTGTAGATCTCGGTAATCCCGATCTCATCCGCCGCCACCAGCAGGGCGGGGTTGACCCTGCCGTTTTCACCGGGCGGTGTCACCATCACCCGGCGGGCGACCCCGGCAATGGCCGCGGGAATCCCATTCATGAGGACTGAGGAGACAAGGGGGGTTGAGCCGCCTTTGCCCCCCGGGACATAGAGCCCGGCGGAATCCACCGGCCGGACCAGGCGGCCGGTGATTGCCCCGTCCTCGCGCTTCACGGTCCAGGATTCCTCCATCTCCCGTTCATGAAAGGAACGAATCCGCTGGTGGGCAAGAACAATGGCCCGCTTCAGTTCCCGGGAAACCTGGGAGTGAGCATCGGCAATCTCTTCAGGCCTGACCCTCAGCTGATCAAGGGTGAAAGCAGGGGCGTCAAATTTCCTGATATACTCGACCAGGGCCTCATCTCCACGGCCCCGGACCGCCGCCAGAATATCGGCCACCGCATCGCGGCAGGAATCATCGACAGGCTGAAACCGGTCGGCAAGTCGGGCCAGGAGATCTTTTCCTTTGTCAGAGCCAGTTGTGCAAGGAGTAATAATCATCTTTTCAACTTCCCATAGGTTCTTAATTTGTGTCCGTCCGGAAAGTCTGTTTTCTCCGGACGGCTACACTTGGTTGTTTTCAATCTCACGTGTCCAGGGAGAAATGACCGCCATCAACCCTGCCACCCTGTAAACCTTTATTTTTTCTATTCAACGCACCCATTCCCGCCCGCCTCTTCCCGATAATTCTGGGCCATGGGATAGCGCCGGCCATGGCCGAATGCCTTGGAGGTAACCTTGAGGCCGGGCGGCGCCTGTTTTCTCTTATACTCATTAATTCGAACCCTGCGCACCACGTCCTGCACGGTCGTGCGGTCATACCCCATGGCCACGATCTCGTCAATGGAGCTTTCCCTCTCCAGGTAGGCGTTCAAGATCGGATCAAGCACCTCATAGGGCGGCAGGTCATCGTCATCACGCTGATCCGGGGCAAGCTCGGCAGTCGGCGCCCGGGCGATGGTCCGCTCCGGGATGACCTCCCGGTCGCGGTTAATATACCGAGACAGATGATAGACGTGGAGCTTGGGCACGTCGGCGATCACTGCCAGACCACCGCTCATATCTCCGTACAGGGTGCAGTAGCCCACAGCCATCTCCGACTTGTTACCGGTACTGAGCAGAATATGACCTAGCTTGTTGGAAAGGGCCATGAGCAGATTGCCACGGATCCGGGCCTGAATATTCTGTTCGGTGACATCTTCACCGCGGCCGACAAAGAGCGGCGCCAGCGTATCCTTCATGGTTGCGAAAACATCGGAGATAGGGATAATTTCAAACGCAGCGCCACAATTTTCTGCAAGCTGCCTGGCATCGTCAATGCTCTCCTGCGAGGTATAGGGCGAAGGCAAGGCCACGCCCAGCACGTTTTCAGGCCCAAGCGCGGCGCAGGCAATGGCACAGGTCAAGGCGGAATCTATGCCCCCGGAAAGGCCGAGAACCGCCCTGGAAAACCCGCATTTGCTCACATAATCGCGCACCCCCATGACCAGGGCCTCGAACATCGCGGGGATCTCGTCCTCCTCTTCATCAACAGGGTTGCGGATATCGCCCTGCCGGGATTCCAGATCCACCACCAGCAGATCCTCGGCAAATCTGGCGGCCCGGCCGAAGATCACCCCCTGCTCGTCCATGGCGAGACTGCGGCCGTCAAAGAGAAGGGAGTCCTGGCCGCCGACCTGATTGACATAGAGAAGCGGCAGGTGATGACGGCGGCAGAGCTTGGCAAAGATCTCTCCCTTCAAGGCATTTTTGCCCAGATGAAAAGGGGATGCCGATATATTGATCAGGCAGTCAAGGGGTCCTGCGGCAAGCAGCCCGCCCACCGGGTCAAGACCATAGCGTTGTCTTTTAAAGAGGTCCTTGTCATTCCAGATGTCCTCGCAGATGGTAATGCCCAGGGAGACCCCCTTATAGATGAACGATGTGCCAAAGGATCCGGGTGTAAAATAGCGGCTCTCGTCAAAAACGTCATAGACCGGAAGAAGCTGTTTCCTGGCCATACAGAGAACGTGGCCGTTCTCAAAAAGCACCGCACTGTTATGCAGGGGCATGCCCGCTCCATCGGTGTGGCGCTCCACCGCCCCACAGAGCACGCCGATGCCGGCAATCTCTTGAATCAAAGCTGCCAGGGCCCGGTCATGGTCCCGGAGAAACGATTCCCGCTCCAGCAGATCCTGGGGCGGATACCCGCACAGGGCGAGTTCGGGAAAGAGCACAAGATCGCAGCCCCGTTGCCGGGCCTCTTCCGCCTTTTCGACCATTTTTTTCCGGTTGCACGTGAAATCGCCGATCACCGGATTGATCTGCGCCAGGCCAATCTTCATGCCAGCACCCTTTTCGGATGTGATACTGCCAAGCCGGCCCATTTCGCATCTTGATATGATATGGCCGGACACCATGAAACACGGCTTGCACCATAGCCAATAGGACGGGAAAATTCAACGATGGATAAGGGGGGGAGCCAGGGGAAGGTGATTCACCTCATCACCTTAAAGAGCTGAGGGGGTGTGGGCTAACTATTTGGGTAACTCGTGGGCCACTGACTAATTGCAACCCCGGCATATCTTCCCGTCAAGTTCACCCGCTTGTTCGCTGATTTTTCATATATTAGAATGCAGTAACTGAGGGGGAATTGGCTTTACAGACTGCCACGCCGTTGATGCACGTTCTGCTTGCCATAAATCGTAATTTTTCTGTAAGTTCATCCACAAATCTGGCGACGTATCAAAAGCTCTTGCCAGACGAAGTGCCATGTCGGGTGTTATGGCTCCTCTTTTATTAATTATTTTTGATAAAGTTTTCCTGGAGATACCAAGGATGAGCGACATTTCTGTGATGGTTTTAGACAAAGGATTTATATAGTCTTCCTTTATAATTATCCCTGGGTGTGTTGGTTGTCTTATCATTTTTTTCATAGCTTCACCTCTTAATGGTAGTCGTCATAATCGACAACGTATGCATCACCGTCCATAAACTCGAAAAACACTCTCCAGTTGCCAGAGACTCGAACGGAATATTGCCCTTTTTTATCACCTGTCAGTTTGTGAAGAAAGGAACCAGGGTAATTCATGTCTTTTATTTCATTTGCGGCATTCAATCTGTCGAGAATCCTTTCAAGTCGAGCCGCTTGCTCTGGCCTAATACCTTTCTTTTTGCCGGTGTAGAAAAAGTCTTCGAGGCCTTTGTGTTTAAATGATTTAATCATATTATTTATTGTAACCTCTGGGGTTACGCTTGTCAAGGGCAGATATTAAGTGATTTTTTAAGCGACGATTGAACTGAGGGGCGCGCCCTAAACCTTGCAATCACCTGCTTTGCCTGGGCGTTGAGACCGAATCATTTTATCTTCTCCTGCAAACCGGCTTAACACCTCTCGCCTCAGTCATGCGTCGCCAGCTCACGGTTATGCTGTCACCTATAACAATCGCCACAAAATTGACATACTCGTATCAATCATGGTAACGTATTACAAATACTAAATCGATGGGGGATTGACCTCCAGATGATCCCCAGGCGAAACATTTCATAAACCGCTCAACTACCCCTCTAACTTGGTCGTCCTGACCATCTCGCTTTATGAAGTTTTCAAGGTAATATTGAGCGAATCTACAGAAAACAACGCTCTGCAGGCTGTTGCCGCAATGCAAGAAGGCACGGTCGTTGATCTTGCCATGAAACACGTGATGCTTATCGTGTTTTTATATTGAACCATTATCATTAAAGGCGATGCCATCGAATAGTACCATGGCATATCAACAATAAAACCAGACTGGGAGGTGCTTTATGAAGCGAGCCATTAAATTTGTCGGGTTAATGTCAGTCTTATTGCTGGTATCATTTATGGCAGCATACTCTGCGTTTGCCGCCGATACTGTGCAGCCGCTTGTCACCACCCAGTGGGTGGCGGACAATTTGAAATCAATCAAGATTGTTGATGTCAGCAAAAAAGGGTATGCCGAAGGCCATATTACCGGTGCGGTGCAGATAAAATGGGGCAGCGAGGTCTTTGCCCCTGAAACGGACCACATGGTGCTTGGTCTGGCTGAAATAGAGCGGGTCATCGGCAGGATGGGAGTCACGCCGGATGATCACATCGTACTGTATGACGGTGACGGCAGCCCGCACCATGTAACGCGGGTTTACTGGACCCTGAAATACTGGCATTTCTCTAAGGTAAGCGTCATGGATGGCGGTATTGCACTTTGGAAAAAAGAGGGCCGCCCTGTTTCTACTGAGATGACGAGTGTAACCCGGACCAGTGCAGAAGTTAAATATCCGCCCAATACCAATATTCGTGCCATGTATTCCCCGGACATCATTCACGCGCTGGCAACTGGCAAGTCTCTTGTTGTGGATAGCAGGCCCGCAGCATTTTACCAGGGCGAGGTATACTCGCTGGACAAGTGGGTGAGGTCGGGCCATATTACAGGAGCGGTGAATGTTCCAACCCTGGACAGCCTCAAAGAGGACAAGACTTTCAAGTCCGTTGCAGAACTGAAAGCCATGTATGAAAAGGCAGGGGTCACTGCGGATAAAGAGATCATCACTTACTGTGACACAGGGGTGCTCGCAACACACGGCTGGTTTGTGATGTCGGAACTGCTCGGTTATAAAAACGTCAAGGTTTATGACGGTTCAATGCGTGAATACGCGAATATGTTCGACACGCCAATGAAGCCTGGGATAGTCGGCGGCCAGTTCCCCAAGACCCCGATCCAGGAACTGCAGGAAAAAGTTAAATAATCTTATATCCTCTTACACAATCATTTAATAAAGGGCTGCCAGGAAAACCTGGTAGCCCTTTTTCTATGGAAAAAAAAGGGGCTCAAGATCCGCATCATCATTCCTGATGCGCCCGTCAAGAATGGAAAGATCGAACCCGTTGTCGATCAGGTAATGCCCTTTCTCTAGGAGCCTGTCGGAGAATTATAATCGTAACGAAAAAGCGAGGAATCGAGGCCAGATTTTCTGGGATTTGAGGAGAATAGCAGCGCTATTTAACGAAAATCCCTGGAAATATGGGTCGAGTC
>JBFHXP010000162.1:0-5246 GCA_041598875.1 Desulfobulbales bacterium | reverse complement strand
TCCCTACACCCGCGAAGTGATCTTTCTGGATGACCGGGAGATGGCCATTCTTTCCGCCCAGGGATACCAGGTTGTAAACCTGGCATCGGGCGAGCGGATCGAAAAAAACAGCATGACCATTGACTGGGACCCGGGCATGGCTGAGAAGGCGGGCTACAAGCATTTCATGCTCAAGGAGATCTACGAGCAGCCCCAGGCGATCCGCAACACCATCCGCGGTCGGATCTCCCCGGAGACAGGCGAGGTGACCCTGCCCGAGATCAAGATCGCCGCGGAGGAACTTGCCCGGGTTGAACGAATCGCCCTGGTTGCCTGTGGAACATCCTGGCACGCCGCCCTGGTTGCAAAATACTGGCTTGAGCGCTGGACCGGAATTCCGGTGGAAGTTGATATTGCCTCGGAATTCCGCTATCGCCACCTCCTTGTGAATGATCGGGTTCTCACCGTGGCCATCTCCCAGTCCGGTGAAACCGCGGACACCCTGGCCGGAATTCGCCTTGCCGCGGATCTCGGCTCCAAGGTGATCACCATCTGCAACGTGGTCGGCAGCACCATGACCAGGGAATCCCACGGCACCATATATACCCACGCCGGCCCGGAAATCGGTGTAGCCTCGACCAAGGCCTTTACCAGTCAACTGGCCGCCCTTTTTCTGCTGGTTCTCTACCTGGGACAGATTAAGAACTCGATTCCCTGGGAAACCAGAAAAAAGATGGTGACCGCCCTTCTTGACCTGCCAAACCAGCTCGAGGAGTTGCTCACCCCGCTGCAGGAAAGAATACAGGACCTCGCAAAGAAGTATTACGACTTCCGTGATTTTCTCTTTGTCGGCCGGGGGCTTAATTTCCCCATTGCCATGGAAGGCGCCCTCAAGCTCAAGGAGATCTCCTACATCCATGCCGAGGGTTATGCGGCAGGGGAACTCAAGCACGGCCCGATCGCACTCATCGACAAGGACATGCCGGTCATGGCGCTGGCGCCAAAAGACGCGGTGTACGCCAAAACGGTCTCCAATATCGAGGAGATCCGGGCCCGGGAAGGACGGCTGGTGGCCATCGGCACGGTCGGCGACACCCAGCTGCCGAAAATCACCGAGGACTGCCTCTTTATCCCGGAAATATTCGAGGAACTGAACCCGATTCTCTACACCATTCCGGTGCAGCTTCTTGCCTATGAAATTGCTACCCTGAGAGGCTGTGACGTTGATCAGCCGAGAAACCTGGCCAAAAGCGTCACCGTCGAGTAGCCGTGCGGACGGATGCCCCTGACAAGGATTACGACAATGTCCCCACCCCTGGAAGAGCTTGAAAGGAAAATTCACGACCGCACCCTGCTGGTCGGCATTATCGGCCTTGGCTACGTGGGGCTGCCGCTCAGCCTCACCTTTCTCCGCAAGGGAATCGCCGTGCTCGGTTTTGACCTGGACCAGAAGAAGATCAAGACGCTCCAAGCCGGTCAAAGCTACATCAAGCATGTCCTGCCAGAAGAGATCGCCGGTTTTGTGGAGCAGGGTCTCTTTGCCGCAACCGCCGATTTCAGCCAACTCTGTCGGCCGGACGCCATCCTGATCTGCGTGCCCACGCCGCTCACCAAAAACCGGGAACCGGAACTCCGCTATATCCGGGTCACGGGCGAGGAGATAGCAAAGAATCTCAGACCCGGTCAGCTGGTGGTCCTCGAATCGACCACCTATCCCGGAACCACCGACGAGGTGCTCCTTCCCCTGCTGGAAAAAAGCGGTCTGAAGGCGGGCGTTGATTTTGCCCTGGCCTACTCGCCGGAACGGGAAGATCCGGGCAATCCGAAATATTCAACAGCGCAGATTCCCAAGGTGGTCGGCGGCAACGATCCCGACTCCGCCCGGATCGCCGCAGCGCTCTATGCCACTGCCCTGGAAAAGGTGGTGGAGGTCTCCACCACAAAGGCGGCGGAGATGTCCAAGCTTCTCGAGAACATCTTCAGAAGCGTCAACATCGCCCTGGTCAACGAGCTGAAGATGCTCTGCCACCGGATGGAGATAGATATCTGGGAGGTTATCCGGGCCTCGAGCACCAAGCCCTTCGGCTTCATGCCCTTTTATCCCGGCCCCGGTCTCGGCGGCCACTGCATCCCCATCGATCCCTTCTATCTTACCTCCAAGGCCCGGGAATACGATTTCCCGACAAAATTCATCGAGCTGGCCGGCGAGGTCAACTCCCAGATGCCCTATTACGTGATCCAGCGGGTCATGGAGGCGCTGAACAATCAGAAAAAATCCCTGAACGGGGCAACCGTGCTCCTTCTCGGCATGGCCTATAAAAAGGATGTGGATGACCCCCGGGAATCCCCCTCCTTCAAGCTGATCGACCTGCTCCGGGAAAAAGGGGCCCATGTCCTTTATAACGACCCCCATATCCCGCAGCTGCCCTCAATGCGGCGCTATTCCTTTACCATGGAATCCACTCCGCTCACCGCCCAATCCCTGGCCGCGGCCGACTGTGTTCTCCTGGCAACGGACCACACCGCCTATGACTATGAGTTCATCCATCAGCATGCCCGCCTGATCATTGACACCCGCAACGCCTTTGCCTCCCTCGACCCCGCAAAGATCTTCCAGGCCTGATGACCATGGTGACCCTTGGGATCGAAAATCTGCTGGTCAGCCCTCCTGGTTTTCTCGCGAAAAAAAGAGTGGGACTGTTGTGCAACCAGGCCTCCACTGACAGCGGGTTCCGCCACAGCCGGGACCTGATCCATGCCGCCTTTCCCGGGCAACTCACCTGCCTCTTTTCGCCGCAGCACGGTTTTTTCGGGGAGAAACAGGACAATATGATCGAGTCCGACCATATGCGCGACCCGGTCACCGGCCTGCCATTTTTTTCACTCTACGGTGAAACCCGCAGGCCGACCGGCGAGATGCTCGACCACCTCGACGTGCTCTTGATTGATCTCTGCGACGTGGGCACGCGGGTCTACACCTTTATCCATACCATGGCCTACTGCCTGGAAGCTGCCGCGGAACACGGCAAGAAGGTTCTCATCCTCGACCGGCCCAACCCCATCGGCGGGGATGAGGTTGAAGGGAACCTGCTCAAGGCTGATTGCGCCTCTTTTGTCGGCCTCTTTCCCATTCCCATGCGCCACGGCCTGACCATGGGCGAAATGGGGCTTTTTATCAATCGCGGCCTTGCGGTGAACGCCGATGTGGAGGTGGTGCCGATGCTGGGATGGCAGCGGCGGATGCTCTTTCGCGATACCGGCCTGCCCTGGCTCTTCCCATCCCCCAACATGCCGACCCCGGAAAGCGCCCTGGTCTACCCCGGCCAGGTAATCTGGGAGGGAACCAACATCTCGGAGGGACGCGGCACCACCCTGCCTTTTGAACTGTTCGGCGCCCCGTTTTTTGATCACCGAACGTATCTCCATACAGTTGTGGACCTGGCCGGAGAAGAGGGATTAGCCGGCTGTTTTCTCCGCCCCCTTATTTTCCAGCCCACCAGCAACAAATGGACCGGCCAGGACTGCGTCGGCTTCCAGATCCATGTCACCAATCCCCTACTTTTCAAACCCTACCGCACAGGCCTGGCCATGCTGCAGGCGGCGCTTCTTCTCTACCCCGCACTGTTTGACTATAAAAAACCGCCCTATGAGTATGAATTCGAACGGCTGCCCATGGACCTGATCCTGGGGGACAAAGAACTTCGTGTTGCCCTGGAACAGGGTGGCGCCATCCGCGACCAGGAAGAGGGCTGGCAGGAAGAACTGCGCCAATACGACTTGAGCCGCCGGAAAATTTTTCTCTATTCCTGATCCCCAGCGGCCGCATCCCCGGCCGGATTTCACCTAACCGGCCCAAAATCAGCTCAACCTGGGCTTGACCGGGTCGTCTCATGGAAAGCGGATTGGGGTTGAAGAGAGCAGGGCAAACGATTATGGTAGCCCAATCTGGAAAAATTTCACCGGCGGAAGGGCGCCGGACTCATCCCCCCAAAAAACAGTATTTTACTGGAATAATGAACAAAAAAAGCGCTACCCTAGCTGAGCTTGCCGACCTGGTGGGCGGAGAAATTATCGGTGACCCCGAGGTGCGGATCCATGGGCTTGCCGACCTGGACATGGCCGGCCCCGGAGAAATCGCCTTTATCGTAAAGAACCGCCGCGATGCGGAAATATCCGCGACCAGGGCGGAGGCGGTTATTGTCCCGCTTTCCGTTGATCAGGCCGAAAAGCCCGTCATCCGGGTCAAAGACCCCAACGTGGCGGCAGCCATCATCCACAATCATTTCCTCTCAACGCCCTTTGTCGCAAGCGGAGTCCATCCCAGGGCCCATGTCGGTGAGAGCTGCCGGATTTCGGATCTGGTCAACATCGGCCCCATGGCGGTGCTCGGCAACAGGGTCAGAATTGGAGACCGGGTCACCATCCATCCGGGCGTGGTGATAGGCGATGAGGTGGTTATTGGCGACGATACGGTACTCAATGCCAATGTCGTCGTCTATGCCCGGACGGTCATCGGCGCCCGGGTAATTATTCACAGCGGCACCGTGATTGGCAGTGACGGATTCGGCTACGCCACCACCCAGCAGGGCACCCATATCAAACGGCCCCATGTCGGTATTGTCCGCATTGACGATGATGTGGAAATCGGGGCAAACACCACCATTGACCGCGGCACCTTTGGCGAGACCTGGATCAAGAGCGGGACCAAAATTGATAATCTGGTGCAGATCGGACATAATGTGGTGATCGGAGAAAATTCCCTGCTTGTCGCCCAGGTTGGAATTGCCGGCAGCGCCGTGCTTGGCCGCAACGTTGTCCTCGGCGGCCAGGTAGGGGTCAAGGGCCATATCCTTCTCGAAGACGGGGCCATGGTTGCGGCCAAGTCCGGGGTCCACGCCGGCCTGAAAAAAGGCGAGGTGGTGGCCGGCATTCCTGCCATACCCATCAGGCAGTGGCTCAAGGCAAGCCCGGTCTTTGCATCCCTGCCCACGATGATCCGTGAAATGCGGGAGATGAAAAAGGGTCTGGCCCCGCCGGAAGATCCGGAAAAAAAAGAGTAGAGACAGGAGCCTCTTGCAAAGTCAACGACTATCGACTGAAAGTCGATAGCTTGAGGCACCATAGTTACAGAGGGACAGAGTGACAGAGTGACAGAGTGACAGAGAAAGTAAGACGTGAGATGTAAGACGAAATCTGTAAAAACTTTGCCACTCTGTGCCTTTGCCACTTTGTACCTGAACAACGAACATACCACTAACTGAAAGCTG
>JBFHXP010000161.1:0-5261 GCA_041598875.1 Desulfobulbales bacterium | reverse complement strand
TTGGCGGTCAGGGCAATGATCGGGGTATTGACTCCCTGCTCCCGCAGGGTCCTGGTGGCGGTGAATCCGTCCATTACCGGCATCTGGACATCCATGAGAACGACCGCATACTTGACAGCCATCGCCTTATCAACGCCCACCTGTCCGTTTTCCGCCTCATCCACGGTGACACCGACATCTTCAAGAAGCAACTTGACCAGCTGGCGGTTTTCAGCGCCATCATCGACCACCAGAACATGGGCGGGAGGAAACTCCCACCTGGTTGTCTGTCGCCCGCCGTCTGCCTGCTGGTACTGCACCACCTGATGGGGGTCGAGAAAATTCACCCCGGAAAGATCGCCTGTTGCCAGGGAGACAGTAAAAACACTGCCCTTGCCTTCCTCGCTCTGCACCGTAATATCACCACCCAGGGCCTGGGCGAACTTATGGCTGATCGAAAGGCCCAGGCCGGTACCGCCGAAGCGGCGGGTGACCGATGTGTCGGCCTGAACAAAGGGGTTGAAGATACTCTTGGCAGCCTTTTCGGTCATGCCGATGCCGGTATCAATGATATCAAGAAAGAACAGGGATCCCGCTGACCCTTTTTCATACCGGCAGCTTACTGTAACCCCGCCCGTTTCCGTAAACTTGATCGCGTTGCCCACCAGATTGAAAACAATCTGCCGCAACCGGGCCGGGTCGGTTTCTATCTCCTCGGGCATCGGAGTCCGGGCGACAAAATCAAGGACCAGTCCCTTTTCCTGGGCCTTGACACTCATCATCTGCAACACCTCCTGGATGATGGTGTACGGTTTCACCCGTAACCGCTCAACCTCCAGACGACCCGCCTCCACCTTTGACAGGTCGAGGATATCGTTGATCAGCTCGATAAGGTTTTTGCCGCTGGTATGTATTGTGCTGAGGTATCTGCTTGTGTCCTGCTCATTCTTGACAACTCCCCGCATCAGAAGCTCGGTAAAGCCAAGAATGGCATTCATCGGGGTCCGGATCTCGTGGCTCATGTTGGCGAGAAAGGCGCTTTTGGCCTTGTTCGCCTCCTCTGCCATATCCTTTGATTTCCGGAGTTCTATCTCCTTTTCCTCAAGAAGGGTAATGTCGTCAAAACTGACCAGCACTCCGGCGTATTTCCCCTTGTCCCCAAGGACCGGAGAACAGCTGACTTTAAATGTGCGCCAGTTCTCGCCGGGCAGATGGAGCCGGAGGGCACGATCTTTTACCGTCGCACAGGCCTGCAGGGCCTGGTTCCACGGCCGATGCTCTTTCTCCACCGCCTTGCCTTCGGTATCCATCCAGGGCAGCTCGCCGGCCCGCAGGCCGAGCAGATCATCCGGTGACTTGCCGATCATCGACGAGAAGGCGAGATTGGCAAGGACAATGTGTTCCTTGCGGTCAAGGATCAGCAGGCCCTCGGCCATGGTATCCAGCGCATCCCGGACCCTGCCGGGAATTGCCCGCGACGGATCGAGCTGGCGAAGCACCTTGCCCAGATAAAAATAGAAGATGACAAAACACCCGGTCCCGAGAAAAAAGACAAGCTGGACCATGGGGTTGGCAATAATTCCCTGGATTCCCGGTTCAGTCACCTCTGTGAATCGCAATTCCAGCTGCCCCCATCTCTCATCTCCGGACCAGATTGGGACCCGGAGCTGGGATTCGGTGGAATACTCGCCGGACATCGTCTGCCAGAACCCCTCATGCTCGCCGGTGGCAACCAGGAGCTGGCCATTTTCCTGCCGCAGACCGATGGAGAGCAGATCCTCGTTTCTTTCGGTGAGCAGGGCAAAATCATTCTCCAGCCTTTTGGTATTTGCCGAATCCACCAGAACGGAACTGTAGACGGCAACAGCCTCGGCCAGGGAAGTCCGGCCCTGCCTGATTGCGCCGGCCCTGTCCGGGACAATACCCAGGTATGAGGCGAGCATGATAAAACTGGAAACCACTCCCACCAGACCGAGAACGATCCGGAATTTCGGGGTCAGTATTTTCATATCCACTCAATAAAAATAGTTAGGAGTGAAGAGTGAGGAGTGAGGAGATAAAAAACCTCTTTTTCCCTCTGTGTCTTCTGCCCTTGTGCTTCTGTGCCTTTCCTCTGCCCCTCTGCCCATACTTTTCCTTCAAAATTCGATATTCGATATTCGATATTTTGCGGTTCGCGCTAGTCCCCTCTGCTCCTCTGTGCCTTCTGCCTTTGTGCCTCTGTGCCTTTCCTACAAAGCAGGTGGCGTCTTTGCCTCTTGTTCACCCTTATTTTCACGATCTTTAATAATCGACTCAAGGGACTCGTCATCGGATTCATCGCCCCTGCTGCCGGCAATAATCGCCAGCGGATCGGCAATCTGCCAGGCAGGCATTGAGGAGAGCAGGGAACTGAGCAACATCCCCCCCCGGATCAACCAGACAACATATCCCACTGACAGGCCGGTGGAGAGCGCCATGGCCGAACCAACAACCGCCCGGTACCCCATGTTTTTCCGCTCGGTCTCATCCTGAACAGCATCGAGCATATCGCGGAACTGCTCATAGGCGACCCGGGACATCGGCTCAACGGAAAACCGTTCCCGAAAGACCTGCTCCATGGCCTGGGAAGAGGACAATTCAAAATCATTCTGGGATACAGTGCCGCTCAATCCGGCAAGTTGAACAGGCCGGCCCTTGGGCGCCCCCCCTTCCGCCGTCTGGAGTTCAAGACTGATCTGATCAGGAAGAACGCCGGGCGCAAAGGATAACCAGGCAGGCCTGCCGCTCTCCGGTTCGCCTGCGCCCTCCTTCAGGTCAACACCCTTTTCCTCGGAGGCAGACTCCTCTTCACCGGGAGATTCGGTTTTTTCTTCACCGCCTTTATCCGACGGCGGATCAGGTGGTTTTTCATCAGGCGGGATCTCCTTGACCAGATCAGTCACCGTGGGAAGCATGGCCTTGGAGACCACCGTGGTCACCGAATCAACAACCGGAGGGGCGACACCATCACTTATGGTTATTGTGAAGGTGGTGGTTTCAATGGATCCCTGGGGCCCCCTCCTGTCAGCAGGGTCAAACACCAGTCCCTGAACCGCCGCAGTTGCCGCCACGGCAGTGCCGGAATAGGTATACTCCCTGGTCGCTGGATTATAGATAAAACCGTTCAGGAGTGTAAAAGATCCCTTGGCGGGATTATCCAGGGTAATGGTAACAGATAGTGTCTGGGCCGGGGTATCCGCATCGCCGATAATCACCGGGCCATTGTCAAAAAAGGGTTTTATGGTTGCGGTATCATTGACGGCCTGGCCGCTCATGGTGCCGGTAACTGTCGGCGGGTCGTTCACCGGGTTCACGGCAATGGAAAAAACCTGGCCTGTCACTGCTGACGCGCCATCCTCGCCGCCATCCGCCAGGCTGAAGACAAAACTGTCGGCAAGGGTCTCACTGCCGTTGTGGTCGTAGGTTATCCGGTTATTGTCAATATCGTCCTGGGTAAAGGTATCGTTGGCAGCAAGGCTGATGCCGGATTTCTTTAATACGCCGTTTATTGGGACCGTAGTCACCGTATAGGTCAATCCGAGGCCCGAGTCGTCGGGATCACCCTCGTTGAGCATGGCAGCGGTGATCACCGTGGTGCTGGAGCCCTCGTTCACCGTCACCCCGGTGTTGGTCGCTACTGTCGGCGGATCGTTCACCGGGGTGATATTGATGGTAACGCTGTTGATCCCCTCCTCCGTGGCTGCTGTACCGGAAATGCCGGGATCAGCGCCGGTGTTGCCGTTGTCATTCACCGTCACCGTGAGCACAGTGCTGCCACCTGGGGTGTTGGAGCTGTTCAGGTAGACAATGGTTCCGGTTCCACCGCCTGAGAGAAGGGTGTTCAGCTGCGCGACAGTACCACTCAAGGTTACGGTTCCCGTTCCATTGCCGCCGGTGATTGTTACCCCGGAATCCCCGGCCGCGACCGTCAAAATTCCCTCGCCGACAACAAGGGTAGCAAGGGCACCGCCGCCTGCTTCATCAACATCGCTGACACTGAAACCGGTACCGTGAATATTCAGGTTGGTCTGCTCAGTGGCGGAAAGGGCCGCACCTGGCGCTAGAACCACCGGCGCGTCGTTCACCGGGGTCACGTCCAGGGTGATGGTCCCGGCTGCCGGGCCGGTGCCATCCTGGTCCCGGACAAGGGTGGTGATCGTCGTATCCACGTCATTATCCGCAACAGGGATAAACTGCACCGCGGCCAGCGCCGCGTTCACCTGGGCCAGGGTCCCGGTTATGGCCCACACCCCGGTTACAGCACCCGGGGTGTAGCTCTCTCCATTGCCGCTGATTGCGCTCAGGGAGCCGGCATCCTTGTTGGCCAGGGTCAGGGTCGCGGTTATGGTCTGGACCGGAGTGGTATCAACATCAGTAACAACTATGGCCTCAAGGGCGACACCTGCCCCCGGATCCTCACCATAGGTAATCACCTGGGTCAGGTTGGTCGCTGTCGGCGGGTCATTGACGCTGCTCACGGTCACCGTGGTGTTAACCCCGGCGCTGGTATTGCCGTCGCCGTCATTCACCGTGAACCGCACCGTACGCACCCCGAGGGTGGGAAAATCGGTTTCCGTGTTTTCAAAGGTAATGGCATTGACAAGTGCGCCAACCGCTGTTGGAGTGGCGCTGCCGTTAAAGGTGATCACCAGATCGACGCCCGCCGAACCGCCTGCCGCTGTGCCGATCAGCACACCACCGTAGGTGACATTGGCGCCGTCAAAACCGATCTGCCCGGCCGCGCTTCCCTGGTTCTGGATTGAAAGAATATCCTCACCAGCCACGCCGCCGGAGGTGATACTCACCGTCAGGTTACCGGTATTAAAGTCTGCGGAATCCCCATCAATGACCACGGCCGCGGTATCCTGATCAATGACCATGGCGCCGGCGCCCTCGGCATAGGCAAGGGAGTCGCCGTCAAGACCGCTGATTACCGGCGCTCCACCCACCTGAACGGTGACCGTGGCCTGATTGGGAAAAGTGCCGGAATGCAGGGCAACGACATTGGCGGCACTGAGCGTCTTGGAATATATGTGGACACTGTCCAGAGCCCCCCCATAAAAAAATGTCGGGCCAAGATCATTACGGGCGCCAAGAAAGATGTTGCCCGCCGGATTGAACCCATCGGTTCCCCGGTTGGATGTTGTTTTCAAAACCCCATCGATATAGACCCTGGAGTTGGAGTTGTTTACGGTCAGGGTATACGTATGCCACTGTCCATCATTGACCAGCGAATTTATGTCGACGTTCAGCGCATAGGG
>JBFHXP010000160.1:0-5367 GCA_041598875.1 Desulfobulbales bacterium | reverse complement strand
TCTCGCGGCCCCTCGCGGTGTTGCGCAAAACGAGACATAGCGCTGCTATGCCCTGTTTCGCGCGCCTTGCGAGGAACCACGATACCTCACTAATTGACTGCCACAATTAACCGAACGGGACACTGGCACGGTAAAATTGTATCCGCCGGAAAGCGCCAGGAAAGCCGCATCGGTAAAAATCCTGGTCATTATGGCGATATTTTTTTAAAAAAACAACTCTTTCCCGCATAACATCCGTCACGTGCCGTTGACGTCTGGAATCTTCTGTGCTTTACTTGGCGCCATGCCGGTGCAGGCTGAAGTTTTCCTTGCCGCGGCCTGACCTCTGGCGCACCTGTTTTCCTCCGGAAACGGCCTTTCCGGATGGAGGCAAAAAGGTGCGAAACATTCCCCTAACCCCCTGGATAGACCCGATGCGCAACAATCAGCAGTCCATTCTCTGTCCATCATGCCGGAGGTTGATCAGCTCGTATGTGGAGCAGTGCCCCCACTGCGGCATGCGCCGGCCCGGGGCGCGCTGGAAGCAGTTTTCTTTCCTGGGGCCGGATGGGGGCGCGCGGATACTCAAAGTCCTGATCGCGGTCAATGTGGTGATGTTTGTCATTACCCTGATCATCAATCCCGGCCAGGTCAGCACCTCGATGAACCCGCTCCGCTTTCTTTCCCCTTCCAGCGACAGCCTGTATTATTTCGGGGCCACGGGTACGATTCCGGTTACCAGGCATGGCTGGTGGACGCTTCTTTCAGCCAATTATCTCCATGGCGGTATTCTCCATATCGTTTTCAATATGATGGCCTTGAACCAGCTTGGACCCTTGGTGATCCGCGAGTTCGGCGGCGCCCGGATGTTCGTCATCTATACCGGGGCAGGGGTCGGCGGCTATCTTCTCTCCTATCTGGCAAGGATTCCCTTTACCATCGGTGCCTCGGCCGCGGTCTGCGGCCTTATCGGCGCTGCCCTCTATTACGGCAAGAGCCGGGGAGGTGCCTACGGTCAGGCGGTGTACCAGCATGTCCGGGGCTGGATTCTCAGCCTGTTTGTTTTTGGTTTTCTCTTTCCCGGCATCAATAACTGGGGACATGGCGGCGGGCTGGCCACCGGGATCTTTCTCGCCTTTCTTCTTGGCTACTCGGAAAGAAAAAAAGAACTTTTCGCCCATCGGGTACTGGCCGGAACCTGCGTGGCATGCACCATGCTGGTCCTTGCCTGGGCTGTTCTCTCCGGGGTGATAACCGTATCATCGTTTCACCGATAGCGGCCGATGCTTGACAAGATCCTGCCATGCGTTGTAAGCAGAACTGTAAACTGATGGGAGCCTTGCGTCTTAATCGGCGCGCGGAGTGCTGAGAGGAGAAACATGGCGGAAGAAAAGAAATCCCTGCTTAATGTCACCTTTTTACGACGGATTCTGATCGCTGCCGACGACCTTGTCCATTTCGCGGTTGCCGTCACCCTGATGGTCTGTGCCACCCTGATCCTGGTCCGCACCATTCCCAACCTCTTTCACCCTGATTCCACGGCCATTCTCCATGTGCTGAACGATGTGCTGCTCGCCCTGATCGTCCTGGAGTTGATGTGGCCCATTGTCCGTTTTCTGAAAAGAGAGGCCTTCAGCCTCAACCCCTTTCTCTATATCGGGATTATTTCCAGCACCCGGCGCATTCTTCTGCTGGAGGCGGAACACTCCATGGCAGCGCGGGTGGGAAGCGCCACCCCGCAGTGGGATGCCCTGTGGCCGGTGCTGGCCGAACTGGGCGCCAATGTCGGCATCATCCTGGTGCTGGCGTTTGCCCTGAGGCTTACGGCCCCGATTCAGGAGAAAAAAAGCGTGCCGAAAAACTCATCAGGGGAAAAACAGCTCAGTTGAGTCGTGTTTTCCCATAAACTGGCCGGGATTACCGGTTTTGTTCAATTTCACTGATCCGGAGAGCCAATGGAACGTGTGCTGGTCGTAAAGAACATTCTTGATGCCAATTCGAAAATAGCCCAGGAAAACAAGAAACTGTTTGCCGCGAATAATCTCTTTGTCCTCAACCTCATGAGTTCTCCCGGGGCGGGTAAAACAACCCTGCTAGAAGAGATGGGACGCGCCCTGTCCGGCACCTTTTCAATCGGGGTCATTGAGGGTGACATCCAGACGTCCATTGACGCCGAACGGGTGGCCGCGGCCGGGCTTACCGCGGTCCAGATCGAAACCGCCGGCGCCTGCCATCTTGATGCCAACATGATCCAGAACGCCCTGGCCGGCCTGGATCTTGCTGCCCTGGATCTTCTGGTCATTGAAAATGTGGGCAACCTGGTCTGTCCCGCGGAATTCAACGTTGGCGAAAACTCCAAGGTGATGATGCTCTCGGTTACCGAAGGGGATGACAAGCCACTCAAATATCCTCTGATGTTTCAGGAATCCGAGGTGCTCCTTATCAGCAAGGTCGACCTTCTTCCCCATCTTCGGTGCAATATCGATGCCCTGAAAAAAGCCGCCCTTTCCATCAACCCCGCCCTTGTTATCATGGAAATTTCATCCTATACCGGGCAGGGGCTTGATCAATGGCACCGCTGGCTGCGAACAAAAATTTCAGGCGAGTAAGCCGGAAATGGTCCGGGCTGAGATAACCGTTACCGGTATCATCCAGGGGGTGGGCTTCCGGCCCTTCATATACAGACTTGCTCACCGTTTCGGCCTTTCCGGCATGGTCATAAATACCGAGGCCGGGGTTTTCATAACAGCGAGCGGTCCGCAGAAGAAAGTTGATCGTTTTGTTGTGGCAATCAGGAAAGACGCGCCGCCGCTCGCGGTGATCTCCTCCCTGAATTCCGTTGTGACAAAAATACGCTCTCCGGAACAGTCTCACGGATTCGAGATCCTCCCCTCCCGGGATGGGGGCACGGAAATCGGTCCGGTTGCCCCGGACACCGCCGCCTGCCCCGCCTGTCTGGCCGAACTTTTTGACCCGGAAAACCGCAGATACCGCTATCCCTTTATCAACTGCACCGATTGCGGCCCCCGCTACACCATTATCAAAAAGATCCCCTTTGACCGGCCCTCAACGGCCATGGCCGATTTTCCCATGTGTGATGCCTGTTCCGCCGAGTATGCAGACCCGGCTGACCGCCGGTTCCATGCCCAGGCCATCAGCTGTCCGGCGTGTGGTCCTGTCATTGATCTGGTGGACCGCCACAATTCCCCGGTGGGTGCGGAAAATCCCCTTGTGGAGTGCGGGCGTCTTCTCAGGGCGGGGAAAATTGTGGCAATCAAAGGGGTGGGCGGTTTTCATCTTGCCGTGGATGCCACCAATTACGAGGCGGTTGGTGTCCTGCGGGCCCGGAAGAACAGGGCGGCGAAACCACTTGCAATCATGGTGCCGGATCTGGCCACCGGAAAAAAAATTGCTGAAATAGATTCAGTCGAACAGGAATGGCTCTGCGGGCCGCACAAGCCGGTGGTGCTTCTCTCCAGGAGAAAAGACGCCATTCTTGCCCCCAATGTCGCCCCGGACAATACCCTGATCGGAATCATGCTTCCCTACACCCCTCTTCATCACCTGATCTTAAGGGAAGCCGGGGTGCCGGCCCTGGTGATGACCAGCGGCAATCTCGCGGGCTCGCCCATTGTCAAGGATAATGAGGAAGCCATGGAGCGGCTTGCCGGGGTGGCTGATTTTTTTCTGTTTCACAACCTGGATATTGTGACCAGAAACGACGATTCGGTGATCCGGGTGGCCGGCGATGGAGAAATCACCGTTCTTCGCCGGGCCAGGGCCTTTGTCCCCGTTGCGGTGCACCTTGCCTGTGATGCCGGCAAGACGCTGGCCCTGGGCGCGATGGTCAAGAATACCGTGTGCATCACCAGGGGGGGCGAGGCCTTTGTTTCCCAGCATATCGGTGATCTCGACAATCTTGAAACCGTGCGCCGGCAGGTAAAAATGGCCCGGAATTTCGGAAAACTCCTCCGGATCGAGCCGGATCTCATGGTCCATGACCTCCACCCCGATTATCCTTCCTCCCGCTATGCCCGGATGCAGAAAAATATCGCGGTTGTCCCGGTCCAGCATCATCATGCCCACGCCGTATCCTGCATGGCCGAGCATGGACTGCCGGGCCCGGTGATCGCAATCACCCTCGATGGAACCGGGTACGGGCCGGACAAAACCGTCTGGGGCGGGGAGGTCCTGATCGCGGAACATGGTTTCTACGACCGCGTTGCTCATCTCCGACAGGTCCATCTGCCTGGCGGCGAGATGGCAATCCGCGAGCCCTGGCGCATGGCCGTGAGTCACCTCTACAGTGCCTATGGCAGCGACTATGCGGCGTTGTCCCTGCCGGTGATAGCCCACCACCAGGAGATGATCCCCCCCCTGACCCGGATGATGGGGCGTTCCTTCAACTCACCCCTTACATCCAGCTGCGGACGACTCTTTGACGCCGTTGCCGCCCTCCTTGATCTGCGCTACGAGGTGAGCTACGAGGGCGAGGCCGCAGCCGCGCTCGAGATGCTCATTCCCGCCAAGTTCAAGGCGTTGGCTCCCTACGATTTCTCCATGGAGCAGGTAAGAAAATTCCTGGTCATTTCACCCGGACCGATCATTACCGGGGTGGTGGACGATATCCGCAAAAAGCGATCTCCTGAGGAGATAAGTATCCGGTTTCATATGACAATTATAGAGGCCTTCACCAAAACAACTCTGCTTCTCAGGGAAAAGACCGGATTAAATCAGGTTGTCTTGTCCGGCGGTGTTTTCCAGAATATGGTGCTGCTCTTTGGACTTAAGGAGCGGCTGCGCGCGGCAGGATTTCTGGTCTATGCCCATCGTCTGGTGCCAACCAATGACGGCGGGCTGGCTCTGGGCCAGGCTGTTGCCGGCAGGGCCATCCGTCGGCAGGCACGTCGCTGATTCCGCCGCCACGGCAGAAGAGCGCAGGCGCGATGATTCCCATTCACGGCAGATAACTGATACCAGAAAATATGGAATGGCTTAACTCCTACCGCGACCCGGAACTTGCCCTCAAGTTGGCGGGTGCCTTGAAAAAACTTGAGCCGCCCCCGGTGAAATTCATGGAGGTCTGCGGGACCCATACCGTATCGATATGCCGCCACGGCATTCGTGACCTGCTGCCAGAGACGATGACCCTCTCTTCCGGTCCGGGCTGCCCGGTCTGCGTGACTGCGACAGCGGAGATTGACAGTTTTATCAAGGCGGCCGCCATCGATGATGTCATCATCACGACCTTCGGTGACCTGCTCCGGGTGCCGGGGACCAGTTCGTCACTTGCCGAGGAGCGTGGCCGGGGAGCGGATATCCGCACTGTCTATTCCACCCTTGATGCCCTGGATATCGCTCGCCGGAATCCGGGTCGCGAGGTGATCT
>JBFHXP010000159.1:0-5498 GCA_041598875.1 Desulfobulbales bacterium | reverse complement strand
TCGCCGTACTCCAGTACGCCTGCGCATACTTCTTTGATCTCCTTGATCTTTTTCAAAATTGTCTGTTTCCGGATTGAAAACAACCAAGTGTAGCCATCCGGAAAAAACAGACTTTCCGGACGGGCACTACGTAATCAGGGAAAATCAGATACGTTTCATCCCCTTAGAACTTCTTTCCGCCCACTCCAATTTTCCAGATGATTTTACCTGTGCTTCCTGGTATCTATACATGAGTTTTGACAAAGCACGTTTGCCGGCAGAGGGGAATGGGAGAATGCCCCGGCGGCCGGCGTATCAGGAATCATGGGCCCCGGTGTTTGTGACCTGGCCCGTCAGGGGGGAGAGATGAAATCACGAGAGCATGGCAAAACGGTGCTGGCCGTGGACGATGATCCGGTGATCCTGGACTATGTGGTCAACGCCTTAACGCCCATGGGGTACAGGCTTCTGCCAGCGTCCTGCGCCGAGGAGGCCCTTCGGATTGCCGAGGCGGAAGGGAGCGGGGTTGATCTTCTTCTCACCGATGTGGTCATGCCGGGCATCAATGGTCAGGACCTGGCCCAGCGTTTTCTTGATAAATATCCGGACACCAAGGTCCTGTTCATGTCCGCCTATATGTGCCCATCCATGGGTCACCAGGATGTGCCTGACAGTGAAAAGGCCTTCCTGCTCAAGCCCTTTACCCCCGATGACCTGGCCCGTAAGCTGAAAAAGATCATGGTTTGGTAGGTTGGGGTGAGCGACTGCGAACCCCAACAAAATTTGGTTTACGAAATGTGTTGGGGTTCATGATGGGGTATTTCGTAATGTTGGGGTTCGCTGGGGCTCACCCCAACCTACCCTGTCTTGAGCCTTTATTTTTCCCCTACCTGCCCGGTCTCATCTTTTTTCTGTGATATTCTCCGCGATTCATGATATTGAAATCAATCGTGGAAAGATGCGCTGCACCGTGGTGCTTACGATTCTGGGTAGCTGGATGGAAGATCATGTAATTCTGATAGTTGATGATGAGGAGCTTGTCTTAAAGGCCCTTGGGCGGCTTTTTCGTGGCGCCGGCTATCGGGTCATTACCACTGAAAGCCCTCGCGAGGCGCTCGAAGTCCTGATCAACGAGAAAATTTCCCTTATACTCTCCGATTACAAAATGCGCGGGATGAACGGCATCGAGCTTCTCCAGGAGGCGCAGCTCATCTCGCCGGATACGGTCCGGGTGCTGATCACCGGGTACTCCAACGCGGAAACCGCGATCCAGGCCATCAACCGGGGCCAGGTCTCCCGCTACATCATCAAGCCCTGGAACAATGCCGAACTTCTCCTGGTAATACGGGATTCCCTGGAGCGTTACGAGTTGGAGGAGGAGAGGAGGAAGCTGTCGATTCTCACCCAGGAACAACGGGAGCGACTCTGTGAGGCCAACAACCGACTCGATCTCGAACACCGGCGGATGCAGGCAATTCTCGACCGGGTTGCCGAGGGGGTGGTGGTTACCGACAGCCGGGGTTCCATCACCTATGCCAATCCCTCTTTTGTCCGCATGACCGGACTGCCGGAAACAGATGTGATTGGCGCTGATTTCCCCTGTTTTTGTTGCGATGGGAGCGTTCCTGCCCCTGGATTCGATGGCGAGTGGACACTGTCCGCCGGTGGCGCGCCCCTGCCGGTGGCCTCGAGCTGTTCCCTGCTGCTTGCCGATGATGATGGTGGCGGTTCGGTCCATACCGTCCGGGATATTTCCCGGGAAAAGGAGATTGACCAGCTCAAGGCGAATTTCTTCGCCATGGTGATCCATGACCTGCGCAGCCCGCTGCTGGCGCTTATTTACCGGATGACCCTGAAGCGTAAACACCTCGAATCAATGCCGGAGAGTGAAGAGTACATCTACGTCCGGGATAATGAAAAAGCGGTGCGGATGCTCCTTGATTTTGTCGATCACCTTCTGGACATCTCCTCGCTGCGGTCCGACAAGGTGGTACTCAACCGAGAACTGCTCCGGATCAACAGCATTGTCGAGGTGGCGGCCTTCAGCCTTGACGGGCTCCATTCCGAACGGGGGCATGTTCTGGAGAAACATCTGACAAGCGACCTCCCCTTGATTCCCGGAGACCGGGACCGGCTTACCCGGGTGTTTATCAATCTCCTGGCCAATGCCATCAAATTTACCTCTCCTGGTGGCAAAATAACAGTGTCCACCTCTCTGGCCGAAGCTAACGGCGGCCGGCGGATGATCGCAATCAGCGTCAGCGATTCCGGCGAGGGTATCTCCGCCGAGGACCTGAAGATCATCTTTGAGATCTACTGCAAGGGCAAGGGTAAAAAAGGCAGCCGGGAGTTGCGCAGTACCGGGCTGGGGCTGGCGGTGTGCAAGGGGATTGTTGAGAGTCACGGCGGAACAATTGTGGTGGAAAGCGAGGAGGGGGTCGGCACCACCTTTCGGGTCCTGCTGCCCGTTGATCCCGTCAGGGATGATGGTGCCCGTGTTGACGGAACGGATTGATAACCGGAGCGAAGTGTAGTATCGATTACTGTGCCTGTCCGGACTCCGTTCTCCGGACGGCCGCATGAGGCATGGCGTAGTGTAAAACGCGGTGGCTTTTGAGAGGGGCTGCGGCGATGTTTTTTTATAAAGGGCGTGACCGGAAATACAATTTCAGGGATTGCGATCAATAAGAACAGGCGATGAACAAGGAGAGAGAAGGATGAGCCAGAAGAAGATTTACCTGCGCGATGATGAACTGCCGAGCAAGTGGTATAATATAGTTCCCCAGATTCCGGGCGGCATGCAGCCCCCCCTTGATCCCGAAACCAATCAGCCCATGGGTCCGGAAAAACTGGCCGTGGTCTTTCCCATGTCTCTTCTTGAGCAGGAGATGAGCGGCGAGCAGTGGATCGATATTCCCGACGAGGTCCGGGAAATCTACAAGATCTGGCGCCCATCCCCCCTTGTCCGGGCCGACAACCTCGAGCGCGCCCTGGGAACCAAGGCAAAGATCTATTTCAAGTATGAAGGGGTGTCGCCGGTGGGCAGCCATAAGCCCAACAGCGCGGTCGCCCAGGCATATTACAATAAAAAGGAAGGGGTCAAGAGGCTGGCGACCGAGACCGGCGCCGGCCAGTGGGGCAGCGCCCTTTCCTTTGCCACCCACAAGTTCGGTCTTGAGTGCAAGGTCTATATGGTCAGGGTCTCCTTTGACCAGAAACCCTACCGCAAGACCATGATGCACACCTTTGGCGCCCAGGTGGTGGCAAGCCCGAGCCCGGACACCAATTTCGGCCGTTCGATCCTCGAGAAAGACCCTGATTCCAACGGTTCCCTGGGCATCGCTATTTCAGAGGCCCTGGAGGATGCGGCCACCCGTGATGACACCAAGTATGCCCTTGGTTCGGTGCTCAATCATGTTATCCATCACCAGACCATTGTCGGCCTCGAGGCAAAAAAACAGATGGAGATTGCCGGTGATTATCCGGACGTGGTTATCGGCTGCTGCGGCGGCGGTTCCAACTTCGCCGGTCTTGCCGTTCCCTTTATCGCCGACCGGATTGACGGCAAAAAGGTCCGTTTTGTCGGGGTTGAGCCTGCCTGCTGCCCGACCCTGACCAAGGGGAAGATGGCCTATGATTTCGGTGACGTGGCCCAGACCACCCCGATGATGCAGATGTATACCCTTGGTCATGATTTCATGCCCCCGGGCATCCATGCCGGCGGCCTTCGCTACCACGGGATGGCGCCCATAGTCAGCGCCCTGGTCCGGGATGGAATTATCGAGCCCATGGCCGTGCATCAGCTCGAGACCTTTGAGGCGGGCGTGCTTTTTGCCCGCACCGAAGGAATTATCCCGGCGCCGGAATCCTGCCATGCGGTGCGCGCGGCAATCATCGAGGCAACCCGCGATCTCAACGAACCCAAGACCATCCTCTTTAACCTGTCCGGCCATGGCCACCTTGACCTCTCCGCCTACGAGCAGTTTTTTGCCGGCCAGCTCCATAACTATGAGTATCCGGCCGAGGCAATCGCCGCCTCCATGGCCAGGCTGCCCAAGATATAATCCCTGTTGGGGAAAGTAAGGTAAACCTTGGCGGCGGGGTCATTCCCGCCGCCTTTTTTATGGATCGAGTCCCATGCGTCTGCCGGCCATTTTTCTTGTTTTTTTTGTGTTGGTTCCAGCCTCCTGCATGGCGATGAATGATATCGATGCCCGGCTTGACCCCCTTGTTGCCAACGGCTCTGTGGCCCTGGAAAAAGATGGCTCACTGCTGGTCTCCCGCAACCTTGACATCCCCCTGGTGCCGGCAAGCATTCTCAAGATTGCCACTGCCCTGGCGGCCCTGGAGCTCCTTGGCCCGGAGCATTCATTTCAGACCTTCTTCTATGTCACCCCGGAAAATGATCTTCTGATCAGGGGAACCGGCGACCCCTTTCTTGTTTCCGAACACGTGGCGAATGCGGCAAGGCAGTTGAAAAAAAAGGGGGTGGACCGGGTTCGTTCCATCCTTGTTGATGACTCATTTTTTGCCCTTTCCGGACCTGCATCCGGGGCAGGGAGCAGCGATAATCCCTATGATGCGAGCAACAGCGCGCTGGCGGTTAATTTCAACACCGTGGCCATTATCAGATCCTCCGCGGACACGGTGGCGTCTGCTGAACCGCAGACCCCTGATCTGCCGTTGATGCGGGAGCTGGCTCTGCCGCCTGCCCCGGGAGAATACCGGATAAACGTCACTGCCAATGAAAAGTACGGGCCGGGGATGGGTCTGCGCTATGCCGGAGAACTCTTCCGCGCCCTGCTCCTGGCGCAAGGGGTAGAGGTCTCGGGAGAAATTTCCCGGGGCCGGGCCCAGGCAGGCGATGTGCCGGTCCATGTCCATCAATCACCGCCGCTCTCGGCCATGATTCCCGCATTTATGCGTTATTCCAATAATTTTATCGCCAACCAGCTTTTTCTCGTCTCCGGGGCAAGGGTGTATGGCGGACCTGCCACCTGGGACAAGGGGCGCCGGGCGGTCAATGGTTTTTTTCAGGAGAAACTGGGGTTTTGCCCGGAGAGTTTTCACATGGAAGAGGGATCGGGACTCTCCCGGAAAAACCGGGTCACGGCCCGGACCATGCTGGAGCTGCTCGCGGCCTTTGAAAAATATTCTTCCCTTCTGCCAGCGGAGAAAGGCTTGAGGATAAAGAGCGGCACCCTGGCCGGGGTTTTCTCCTATGCCGGCTACCTGGAGAAAAACAACCGTATGCACCGGGTGGTGATCATTCTCAACCAGAAGAAGAATACCCGGGATGCGATTTTGGAGATTTTTGGTGATTATTAGTGACAAAGTGGCAGAGTGGCAGAGATAAGAGAATATCGAATGTCGAACAGGGAATGATGAATCATGAAGGATAGGATAAGTGACAGAGTGACAGAGTGGCAGAGTGACAGAGTGGGAGAGTTTTCTGTTGTCAGCTTGCTCGCCTGCCAGCCTGCCAGCTTCCCTCCCGGCCCGGACCTGTTCCAGCAGAT
>JBFHXP010000158.1:0-5507 GCA_041598875.1 Desulfobulbales bacterium | reverse complement strand
TTCAATCCGGAAACAGACAATTTTGAAAAAGATCAAGGAGATCAAGGAAGTATGCGCAGGCGTACTGGAGTACGGCGAGCACATACTTCTGCGGATCGACACCGAGATTTTTTAAAAGTGGCGTTTCCGGATGAAAACTAAATAGTGTCCGTCTGCCTGCTTGATTTCTGTGGCATGTTTCGGAGCCCCGCGGGCCCGCGCACCTGATCTTGAACATAAATGCTCATATCTGAAGTGATCCTGCGCCACGGAAAGAATCATGTTTCATGATGGTTGAAGATCTTCAAGGCGGGCATACACAAGGGGAGAGATGGACTATTTTCTGGAACTTTTCCTGGGCGGACTGACCCGGGGCAGCATTTATGCCCTGATCGCCCTGGGCTATACCATGGTCTACGGGATCATCGGGTTGATTAATTTCGCCCATGGCGAGATCTATATGATCGGCGCCTTTACCGGTCTTATTGCCGCCTCGGTTCTGACCCTGCTCGGCCTGAACGGAAGCGCGATTCTGGTCCTGGCATCCCTTGCCGCGATCGTCTATGCCGCGGCCTACGGCTACACCATCGAGAGGGTCGCCTACCGCCCCCTTCGAAATGCCCCGCGTCTCTCTCCCCTGATCAGCGCCATCGGGATGTCGATATTTCTCCAGAATTATGTGCTGCTGGCCCAGACCTCGGATTTCCTCCCATTTCCCAGCCTGATCCCGGAATTTGCCTTTATTGAACCGTATGCCCATATTATCGGTTCAAGCGAGGTGGTTATTCTCCTTGTCACTGCTGTTGCCATGGTCCTGCTCACCCTGATCATAAAGTATACGCGGGTCGGCAGGGCGATGCGGGCCACGGCACAGGACAAGGAGATGGCGATGCTCGTTGGCGTTGATGTGAATCGGATCATCTCCACCACCTTTGTCATCGGTTCGGGGTTGGCGGCCCTGGGCGGCATCCTCATTGCCTCCCATATCGGCCAGATCAATTTTTCCATTGGTTTCGTTGCCGGGATCAAGGCCTTTACCGCGGCGGTGCTGGGCGGTATCGGCTCAATCCCCGGCGCGGTACTGGGCGGCTTCGTCCTTGGCTGCACCGAGAGCTTTGCCACCGGATATGTATCCAGCGATTATGAGGATGTCTTTGCCTTTTCCCTGCTGGTGCTGATCCTCATCTTCCGGCCGGCCGGCATTCTCGGCCGCAGTTCAACGGAAAAGGTGTAAAGAAAAATGGCGGGATCAGGAAGCGGGAAAAGTCATGGCGAAATCCTCAGGCACTCCCTGTCCATTGCCCTGTGGTTCGTCTTTCTTACCTTTCCGATCCTGGTGATCCGGATTAATCCCGTTGAGCAGATTATTGTCTGGCGCTGGCACAATATGGCCATGGTCGGCCTTGGCAGCTTTTTCCTCGCGCTGGCCGGCGGGATTTATCTGAAAAAGAGAGGGGCGGCGCCGCCCTCTCTGGTTCCGGGAAGGTTTGCGGTTTTCCGGAAACGTTTTTATGAGGAACCTCTTCTCCACGGGCCGGTGCTTGCCCTCTGCGCCCTCTTTGTCTTCGTTTTTCCCCACATCTTCTCCTCCTATCAGACCAATATCATGACCACCGCCCTGATCTATGTTGTGCTCGGTCTGGGGCTCAATATCGTGGTCGGGCTCGCCGGGCTTCTTGATCTTGGCTATGTCGCCTTTTATGCGGTTGGCGCGTACAGCTACGCGTTGCTCAACCACCATTTCGGGTTGGGTTTCTGGACCGTGCTGCCTGTTGGCGCGGGACTGGCCGCGGTGTTCGGCATCCTTCTCGGTTTTCCGGTGCTGCGCCTGCGCGGAGATTATCTGGCAATAGTAACCTTGGGTTTTGGGGAGATTATCCGTCTGATCCTGGAAAACTGGAATGATTTTTCCTTTGGCCCCAGCGGAATCGCCAATATTCCCAGGCCTGGGCTGTTCGGGGTTGAGATGTCCCTTGAGGCATCGACAAACTACCTCTATTACCTGATGATCGGCCTGGTCCTGGGCACCATCTTTGTTGTCAACCGCTTGCAGAACTCACGGATCGGCCGGGCCTGGATCGCCCTGCGCGAGGATGAGATCGCCTGCCAGGCCATGGGTATTGACAAGACCGCGACCAAACTTGCCGCCTTTGCCCTGGGTGCCTTCTGGGCCGGAATGGTCGGGGTGATCTTTGCCGCCAAGACCACCTTTATCAACCCGGCGAGTTTTACCTTTCTCGAGTCGGCGATCATCCTGTCGATTGTAGTCCTGGGAGGGATGGGATCGATCGTCGGGGTGGTGATCGCGGCCATGGTCCTGATTCTGCTCCCTGAATACCTCCGGGCCTTTGCCGAATTCCGGATGCTGCTCTTTGGGGCCGTGCTGGTGGTCATGATGGTCTTTCGGCCCCAGGGATTGATCCGGTCGACAAAAAGACGATACCGGCTGCCCGTGAAAACAGCACACGGACACAGAGGGTAGCAATGATGGCGGCGGTACTTGAGATCAGCGGGTTGACCATGGATTTCGGCGGACTGCGGGCCCTCGAGTCCCTGGATTTTACTGTTCACAGCCGGGAAATAGTTGCCCTGATCGGTCCCAACGGGGCAGGCAAGACCACTTTTTTTAACTGCATCACCGGGATCTATGCCCCAACCGGCGGCGATATCCATCTCGTGTCACCGCAAAGGGGCAGGGAACGGATCAACGGGCTCAAGCCCAATCGGATAACGGAAAAAGGAATGGCCAGGACCTTTCAGAATATCCGTCTTTTCTCCAATATGACGGTGCTGGAAAACGTGATGATCGGCCGGCACTGCCGTTCCAGGGTCGGGATACTGGGTGCTGTTTTCCGCAATTCCGCCACCCGCGCGGAGGAACAGGAGGTCGTTGATTCCAGTTTCGCGATCCTGGAAAAAATGGGCCTTGCCCATTTTGCCAATGACTATGCCCGCAACCTGCCCTATGGCGCGCAGCGACTCCTTGAGATCGGCCGCGCCCTTGCCACGGACCCGTTTCTCCTTCTTCTCGATGAGCCGGCTGCCGGGATGAATCCGCAGGAAACCCGTGAACTGGATGAACGTATCGTCAGGATCCGTGACGAGGAGGGTGTGGCCATCCTGCTTATTGAGCATGACATGCGGTTGGTGATGAGCCTGGCCGAGCGGATCGTGGTCATGGATTCCGGCCGGAAGCTCGCTGACGGGGTACCCGTTGAGATCAGGAACAATCCCGAGGTGATTCGGGCATATCTCGGTGACATGGATGCTTAGACTCAGGAACATCAGGGTCGCCTACGGCAGGATAGAGGTCCTCCATGGGGTGAGCATTGATATCGAGGAGGGGGAGATTATCTCCCTGATCGGGGCCAATGGCGCGGGTAAATCCACCACCCTGATGGCGATCTCCGGGCTGGTTCCTTTGCGCGGAGGTGAAATTATTTTCCTTGACCAGGCGATCCATGGCCGG
This sequence comes from Desulfobulbales bacterium, assembly GCA_041598875.1. GTDB lineage: Bacteria > Desulfobacterota > Desulfobulbia > Desulfobulbales > BM004 > JAKITW01. Next base: position 2,059 of record JBFHXP010000158.1, on the reverse strand, counting down.
TCCCCGGACAGAATTGTCAGTTCCGGCATTTCCCAGGTACCGGAAGGAAGACGGATATTCCCCGGACTCACCGTGGGGGAAAATCTCGACATGGGGGCCTTTCTCCGCACTGACCGCAAGGAGATCAACAGGGATCTGGAGTATGTCTATTCCCTTTTTCCCCTCCTGAAAAAGAGACGCAACCAACCCGGCGGCACCTTGAGCGGAGGAGAACAGCAGATGCTTGCCATTTCCCGGGCCCTGATGGCCCGTCCCAGGCTTCTGCTGCTTGACGAACCCTCCCTTGGGCTGGCTCCCCTGGTGGTGAAACAGATTTTTGATATCATTGTCAGAATAAACCAGGCGCACAGGACCACCATATTTCTGGTCGAGCAGAACGCGACCCTGGCCCTGCGCATTGCCCACCGCGGGTATGTCATGGAAAACGGCAGGATCAGTATTTCCGATTCCTCGGAAAATCTCCAGGCCGATGAACGGGTGCGGGCCGCGTATCTGGGGATCTGAGAGGGAGTGACAAGATGGGAGATGTGAGACGGGAGATGGGAGAAGTGAGATGGAAAAGATAGGACTGAGGACTGAGGTTTGAGGACTGAGGAGTGACAAGATGGTGAGAAGGAAGAGGTGAGAAGAGGACTGAGGACTGAGGTTTGAGAGGCAAAGAAAGTCAGGAGTAAGGAGAAAGAGAGTTGGTTTTTTTTAAAACTTTGCCCCTCTGCCCCTTTACCCATCTGTCCCTTTGTCACTTTGTCCCTCTGTGCCTTTGCCCCTCCTTGACCCCTTGAACCTCTTATTTCTTGAACCTTTTTCTCTTGAACACTTAAACACTGGAACACTGGAACCTTTCAGTTCTTGAACCGTTGAACCTTTATTTCTTGAACACTTGAACACTGGAACACTGGAACCTTTTTTTTCTTGAACACTTAAACACTGGAACACTGGAACCTTTCAGTTCTTGAACATTTGAACCTTTTTCTCTTGAACCCTTGAACCTTTTATTTCCAGAACCCTGAAAACCAGGGCCGCCCATGCCGGAAAAGAAAATAAAAATAATGATTGTGGCTGGCGAGGCCTCCGGGGGTCTGCACGGGGCGCATCTTGCCCGGGAGATCTTGACGGTGTCGCCGCATACCTCCATCTGCGGCATGGGTGGCCGGGAGATGGCCTCGGCCGGGGTGGATATCCTTGTTGACAATACCCGGCTGGCTGTGATGGGTCTGGTGGAGATTCTCGGCCGTCTTGGCGAGATCCGTGCCGCCATGAAGACCCTTGCAGATGTTTTTGACTCAGCCCCTCCCGATCTCCTGATTCTCATCGATTACCCGGGGTTTAACCTTGCCCTGGCCAAAAAGGCGTGGCGGAAAAATATCCCGGTTCTCTATTATATCAGCCCCAAGATCTGGGCCTGGCGGGAGGGCCGGATTGAGCAGATCAGAAAATATGTCACCCGGATGGCGGTTATTCTCCCCTTTGAGGTGGAGTTTTATAAGAAACATGGGATGGCGGTAGACTTTGTCGGCAACCCGATGCTCGATTCGGTGCAGACCACCATGGGCCGTGATGCGTTCCGCGCATCAATGGGAATCGAGCCGGGCCGGCCGGTGGTCGGTCTGTTGCCCGGCAGCCGTGTCCAGGAGATCGCCCGCCTGTTGGCGGATTTTTTGCGCGCCGGAGAAATCCTTGCCCGGGAGGGCAACACTCCGGTCTTTCTTCTCCCCCAGGCCTCGACCATTACCAGGGAAGATCTTGTTGCCCATGGGCTGGGGAGCACCACCCTTGATGTCCGGGTCTGCCCGGAAAACCGTTACGACCTTATGGCCGCCTGTGACGCGGTGCTTGCCGCATCAGGTACCGTGACCCTGGAGCTTGCGATTCTCGGGGTGCCGATGGTGGTCTGTTACCGGGTTGCGCCACTTACCTATTATCTTGCCCGGCCCTTTATCAGGGTTAAATACGCATCCCTTGTCAATCTTGTGGCCGGACGTGCGGTGGTGCCCGAACTTCTGCAGAAAGACGCGGTTCCGCACAGGATGGCCGAGGCCCTGGGGCTGCTTGTGGGTGA
>JBFHXP010000157.1:0-5522 GCA_041598875.1 Desulfobulbales bacterium | reverse complement strand
CTGATGATATACTCCGGTGTTGACCGCTTTCTTGAAAGTCGCTCCAGTTCCTTGATCTGCGCGGTTTTGAGTCCGCCGGTATTACCGACTACAGTACTTATGGGCACACCTCGTTGTTGAGAGTGAATTTAAGGACCAGAGGTCAGAACCGGAAGGTTCTGACGTAAAGTTTGTATTTTAGGCACAAAGGCACAGAGGCACAGAGGCACAGAGGCACAGAGAAAAAAATAAAAAAGTGGCCCCTTGAAGGGGCGAACCAGGGCCGGGTTCTCCGGGCCCGGAACCCTTACTTTCCGCGCAGGATTCTCTTGTCTCCCACCCGGATGGTCATTTTGATCTGGTCAAAGTACTCCAGCAGGGGGATGCTGAATTTCCGTGAAAGGCCGGTCAGTTCCTTGAATCCGGGGGCATCTATCTCGTTGTGGCTGGTCAGGTGGGTCTTCAGCCTGCCGGCAAGCTCGTCAAGGGCCCGGCGCGAGAAGTAGAGTTTTTCCTTGACCCGGACCAGTTCATCGTCCTGAACCAGGACCTCGATGATCTGGGTGACCCGCTTTGCCGGGATGGCGGAGAATTTTTCCTCGACCTCCTTCATTGTGGGCGGAGCAAGGCCTGCCTCCTGGAAGAGAGCCGACATGTCCCGGCGCAGGGTGCTCTCATCATCCCTCAATGATACGGTATGGCCGGCAAGGCGGATCAGGGCCTGGTCCTGTTCCAGTTCCTTGCGGGAGACCAGGTCCCTGAGCAGGTACTGGAACAGCCGCTGGTCGAGCCCGTGGTAGAGCCGGGAGCGGAGTTCTTCCATGGAGAGCCCCGCTTTCAGGGGGTTGTCCTGGTGGTAGGCGGCAAGAATTTCCCTGGCTCTGGTGGAGAGTTTTTCGTACACGCCCGCCTCTACCATCCGGTTTTTATCGCTGTCCACCATGATGACCCGGCGGGCCGAGAGGGGGGCGCTCATGAGTTTTTTCAGTCGGTTACCGAAGATACCTGTTTTTATCCCGAGCCTAGTGTAATCCAGGCCGTGATACCCGCTTTCCCTGATGAAAAACAATGCAAGATCGGCGGGGTCATTCTTTCGGTATATGTTGAAGATCTCACGGTTTTCAGGGCGGAATCTCTTGCGTTTGCGGGGCGATCCGTTGAGGATTTCGCCGCCGCCGATGGTGGTCACCGGAGAATAACTCCTGACCACGTAATGGTCGCCCGGCCACGCGGTGGCCGGCTTTTCCAGCCGGATCTGGATATTGGTCGTTGAGCCGGGAGTCAGCTCCTCGTCATCAAGGAGGATGATCCGGCCGAGTATCTCCGCGGTCCCTAAATGAATCCGGATCCTGGCCCGGTTTTTCAGGCTTTTTTTGTTGCCGGCGAGATAGAGGAAATCAGCGTCAAGGAGAAGGGAGGGCTGGAGGGAGTCAGGGGTGGCAACCACATCGCCCCGCTCGATCATATCCATCTCCACACCCTGGAGGTTGATGGCGGTCCGGTGGCCTGCCTCCACCTCATCCACATCCTTTGAATGGACCTGGATGCCCCGCAGCTTGGCCATGTTTTTCGACGGGTAGATGCACGCCTCCTCGCCAACCTTGATCCGCCCGGAGATCGATGTGCCGGTGACCACCGCGCCAAAGCCCTTCATCGAGAATATCCGGTCGACCGGCAGGCGGAACGGGCCGTGCGCCTCGTGAAAATCAGTGGCCCGGACCATCTGGTCCAGCAGGTCGCGGACCTGGGGGATACCTTCACCGGTGGTTGAGGATACCGTCACCACCGGGGCGTCGGCAAGAAAACTGTCGGCAAAGAATTCGCCCACTTCCTCCTGCACAAGGTCCAGCCAGTCCGGCTCGACCATGTCCTTCTTGGTGATGATGACAAGCCCCTTCCTGATCCCCAGGAGGCGGCATATCTCAAAATGCTCCCTGGTCTGGGGCATGATTCCTTCATCCGCGGCAATAATGAAGGCGACAAGATCCATGCCTGCGGCGCCGGCAACCATGTTGCGGACAAATTTTTCATGGCCAGGCACATCAACAATGCCCAGGCGATGGCCACAGGGCAGATCAAGAAAGGCAAAGCCAAGCTCAATGGTGATTCCCCGTTCTTTTTCCTCCTTGAGGCGGTCGGTCTCAATGCCTGTTAAGGCCTTGACCAGGCTGGTTTTGCCGTGGTCGACATGTCCGGCCGTTCCCAGGATGATCTCCCGCATGGTCTACCATCCTCCGGTCAGAAAGGGATTCCCCGTCTTTTCCGCACCGATGGTCGACTGTTCCCCGCCGTACCCGTGGCCTGGCCAGACAATGGTCTCAGGGGGCAGGGCAAGCAGGCGGTTTTTTATGGAGGAGAGCAGTTGCGAGGTGCTGCCGCCGGGAAAGTCGGTGCGGCCCACTCCGCCGGCAAAGAGGGTGTCTCCGGAAAAGAGATTGGGTGCGGTATAGAGGCAGATTCCGCCCGGGGTGTGGCCAGGGGTATGGATCACCTGCAGGGAAACGGTGCCGATATCGATTGTCTCGTTGTCCACAACGGTTCGATCAGGACGGGGTGTTGCCGCCAGGCCGAGCATGGAAAAGTACTGTTCAATCTCCGGCCGGAAGATAAACGCGGCCTCGTCAGCGTGCATGATGATCGGGGCGCCGGTGGCCTCTTTAATGAGGCGGTTGCCGCAGACATGGTCCGGATGGCCGTGGGTGTTGATGATCGCCGCGACCTGGAGATTGTTTTTTTCGCAGGCGGCAAGGATCCGGTTCTCGTCACCTCCGGGGTCAATGATTGCCGTTTTCCGGGTCTGTTCGCAGCTGACAAGATAACAGCAGACACCCATGGAGCCGACCGTAAGTTGTTTGATAAGCATGTTCCCCTCGTTTCAGAGTGTGGTTGAAGTGTTTCGCGATCCCTGTTGGTTCAGCATTTGCAGTCGGACGGGGCGTCTGAAGGCGAGCCGGCCGCGCATCCGCAGCCGCAATCCGCCATTACCAGGCCTTTTTTGCCGCCGCCAACGGGAAGGGCTTTTTCCACCCTGGCAACCATTTCCGTAAAGGCCCGGGTTGCCGGACTTTCCGCAGCCGAGGCGAGATAGGGCTTGCCGTCATCACCGCCGAGAACCACCCGCGGATCCATCGGGATTTTGCCGAGAAAGGGCAGGGAGTGTTCCAGGGCAACTCTCTGCCCGCCGCCGCTTTTGAAAATATCCACGGTTTTTTCGCAGTGGGGGCAGACAAAGCCGCTCATGTTCTCGACCACACCGAGTACCCGCATTTTCAGGAGTTTGCAGAAGTTGATCGATTTGCGGACATCGGCCAGGGCAACCTCCTGGGGAGTGGTGACGATCAGGGCGTTGACGTCCTTGATGATCTGGGCGACCGAAAGCGGTTCATCCCCGGTTCCGGGCGGGGCGTCGATGACCAGGTAATCCAGCTCGCCCCATTTGATGTCGGCAATGAACTGGCGGATGGCCTGCACCTTGAGGGGACCGCGCCAGATAATCGCCTCGTCCCGATTTGTCATCATGTATTCCAGGGAAATGACCTTCAGGTTGTCATTATAGACCATGGGAGGGATCTGGCCTGGTTCGATTTTTGTTTCGCTTTTCAGCTGGCTGGTCAGCGCGAGCATCCGGCAGATATCCGGGCCGTGGAGGTCAACATCCATGAGCCCGACCTTGTTTCCCCGGGCGGCAAGTCCCAGTGCCAGGTTGGTTGCCACAGTGCTCTTGCCCACTCCACCCTTGCCGCTCATCACCAGAATTTTATGCCTGATCCGGTTGAGCGCTCCCTGGATGGCCAGGTCCTGCATTGCCACAGAGACCTTGGCGCCTCCGCATGTTCCGCCCTTGGCGTTTTCCTTGTTGCTCCCGCAGGAACCCTTGTTGCATCCATTGGACATCCTTTTTCCTCCTTTATGAAAAGGCTGCGAGCCTTGTGCAGCAGTATTGTGAGTGTGAAATTCCGCAACGCAAACAGCGATGGTATCGGAGTCTTTGGTCCGGAGTGAAACTCTATATACTGTAATACCTGTCGGATGAAAAGCAAATCCGACGAGAAGAACCGGGTGGGTGCGGCATGTTTCCCCTTGCTTTTTACGATATGTCCCAGGTACCTTTCTAGATGGCGTCGTAAAAAGTCCGATCTACTGCGTTGTAGCAATTTTTCAGGCACTCGGCATACGACATGTATGGCCTCGCACCTGAAAAATCACTACGCCTTGTATATCAAAATTTTTACTTAGCCATCCCATGACTTTTTACGAGAGTACCTTTCTTGAAAGAGTGTGGCATTGGCGCGTTAGTTTTCATCCGACAGGTTCCTGGGGGCAAGACCGCGAGATAGCCTTTTTTGTTTTGTCATAAAAGAAATACACGAGAGGAGAGAGTGATGCAGGTTCTGGTTCTTTACTACAGCAAGGGTGGCAATACGAAAAAACTCGCCCAGGGGATCGCCGAGGGCGTGGCCTCGACAGGGGTGAGTGCGGTTATCAGGAGCACCGAAGAGGTGAGCAAGCAGGATTTTCTTGATTCCGCGGGAATCATTGCCGGTTCCCCGGTCTATTTTGGGGTGATGGCCGCCCAGTTGAAACAGATCTTTGACGAGTATGTGGGATTGCGGCGCAAGATGGAAGACCGGGTCGGCGCCGCCTTTGCCACCGGCGGGCATCATACCGGCGGCAAGGAGACCACCATCTTCTCGATCATTCAGTGCATGATGATTTATGGCATGATCGTGGTTGGTGACCCCATGGACGCATCAGGACATTACGGGGTTGGATGTGTCGGCGCGCCGGGCGAGGATGCCCTTGGTGACGGATTCAAACTGGGTGCGCGGGTGGCTGCACTCTGCCGGCAACTCGACCGGAGTTAGTGTGCCCGTGGGACGTTGACCCAGGGATGGTCCGAGCTTCAAGGCCTTTCACGAAGAGGGAGTCATGAGAGAGAGCGATAAGCGATTTGTCGACCAGTTCAGGGAGATGGAGCGGCGGATGGGGCGGATGTTTCGCAATATGGCCGTCCCGAGAATGGGGGATCCGCTTTACAGCGGGACCTGGGTCCCGGCCGCGGATGTTTATGAGACCGAGGAGGCGATCCATGTCTATGTTGATACCGTCGGTATTGATCCGAAGGATCTGGTCGTCACCGCCGAGCGGAACAGCGTAACGGTCGCCGGTTCCCGCAGGGTGCCGGACCGGGCCAATATCCGCTGCGTCCATCAGCTGGAGATCGAACACGGCTCCTTTACCCGTACCATTTCATTTTCAGTGCCCGTAAATGTTTCCGCCACAACCTCGAGATGCGCCAACGGGTTGCTGGAAATACTGTTGCCCAAGGAAAAGAAGCAGGATCGGGTGGCGGTCAAGATCACCACGTGAGTCATGATCGAATCCGCAGAGGGGATTTTTACTTTCGCTGGAAAATGCCGCCTGGCCGGAGACACAATCAATTCACCCATGCCCGGCAGGTTAAAAAGGGAGAACCATGACTGAGACAAATCAGGAAAAAAAGGAACCCACTGTCAATCCGGCAACCCTGCCGGTTCCCGAGG
>JBFHXP010000156.1:0-5604 GCA_041598875.1 Desulfobulbales bacterium | reverse complement strand
GGACCTGGCGCGCCGGCTATTCCCACGCCGACCAGCCGATCCAGAGCACCGAGATGCTTTTTAATATGCTGGCCCCTGCGGTGGTGGAGGATCATATCACCCTTGGTTTTACCAAGCGCTTTGGCGAGAGCCATGAACTCCATTTTGCCCTGATGCACGCCCTTGACAATACCGTCAGCGGATCAACCCCTGCGGGCTTGACAGGTTTGCCGCAGGTCGTGGAGCTTTCTATGAACCAGTGGGAAGCCTCCATCGGCTATTCCTGGAAGTTCTAGTCTTTTCCAGTCGTAAGGTGTGACAAAAAAATCCCGCCCCGGATTGTTCCGGGTCGGGATTTTTTGTCTTTTTCACACCAGATCTTCAACCCTGGGGTGAAAGGCCTGGCCGGCACAGAATGTTTTTGTCAGTTCTCTCCATCATCAGGCCCGATCAGGGCAGCCAGCCCGGCCAGCCGTTTGCTGACCTCGGGAAAGAGCGATCTGTCGGTGTGCGGCAGAAAGAGCGAGGCCATATACTGGTCCTTGAATCGGGGCACTTCGGAGAGTTCAAAGCTGGTCATCCGCCGCACCACCTCCACCACATCCTTGCGGATATGGTTACTCAACTCACTCATCCAGGAGCCCAGCAGGGAGCCGTTGCCCACATAGAGGATCCGCTCCGGGTCGACCTCGGGCAGGAGTCCCACGGTCATGGCGCTGTCCAGGTCAATAAAGCTGCCGAAGGCGCCGGCAAGAATAATCTGCTCAATATCGGTGATCTCCAGGCCCACCTCCTCGACCAGGGTCTTTATTCCGGAATAGATCGCCGCCTTGGCCCGGGTAAAATTGCCGATATCCACCTCGTTGATCACGATATCATGGTCAGTTCCCGACTCCTCTTTCCAGACCAGCACATACTCCCAGCCGCTTCTGCCCTCGCGGATTCTTCTGGTATCAAGGTTTCGGTTGAATCTGCCCCGGGGATCAATGACCCGATTTTCGAGAAGGGTGGCGACAATCACCAGGATCCCGGAGCCGCAGATGCCGATGGGCGGCCTGTTGTTGATGGTGATGTTCATCGGCTCAAAGTCAACCGGGTTGATGGAAAAGTCGCTGATCGCCCCGGTGGCGGCCCGCATCCCGTGGGTGATGCCGCCCCCCTCGAATGCCGGGCCGGCGGAGCAGGCGGCGCAGACCAGCCATTCCCGGTTGCCGATAACGATTTCCGCATTGGTGCCGATATCGACATAGAGGGTCAGTTTTTCGGTGCGGTAGATGCCGGAGCCCATGATCCCGGCGACGATATCACCGCCGACATAGCTTGAGATGGCCGGGTAGAGCAGGGCGACCGCGTGGTCTCCCAGGGCCAGCCTGAGATCCGTTGCCCGGATCGGCGGGTAGAAGATCGAGGTCGGTACATAGGGGGCGCGGCGGATGCTGTCCGGCTCGAGTCCCAGCAGCAGGTGGGTCATGGTGGTGTTGCCGGAAAGGGTGATCGAGGAGATCTCATCCTTGTCAATGTGCGCCTTCTTGAGCATCCGCTCAATTATTTCGTTGATGGTGTTCACCACCAGTTCCTGCATCAGTTCCAGGCCCCGGGGTTTTTCCGCATAGATGATCCTGGAGATGACATCCTCGCCGTAGCTGAGCTGGCCATTGTAATTACTGCCCGATGCCAGGACCTTTCCTGTCTGCAGATCAAGAAGATTGCCGTGCACCGTGGTGGTGCCGATGTCAAAGGCCAGGCCAAAGGAGCGATTGACCCAGTTGCCGGGCTGGATATTGACCATCATATTCTTGCCCTTCTCGTTCACCGGCCGGGCCAGGGTCACGGTGACAAGAAAACCATTCTGCCGCAGGCTTTTGCGCAGTTTGCGCAGGGTGGAGAGGGTGATGATGATCCGGCGCTCGTCATACTGATTTTTGAGCCCCTGAAGAAGGCGGCCGGCATCGGCCATGTTATCGGTGGCGCCCGGGGCCGGCAGTTCCAGGCACATCTTTTCCACCGGCGGGGTGAAGACCCCTTCCCGCCGCAGTTCCTCCACATCAAAGAGATGGATCCTCGCCCGGTGGCGGGGCGGCACCTCGGTGGTGAGCCCGCCCAGGCCAAGGGCGGATTCCATGGGGATCCGCACCGCGACGTCTTCCCGGACAACGGCCAGGCAGGCCTGGCGGTACCCCTGTTGGTAGTCTTCCTGGGAAAGTTTCTCGCTGCGGCCGGCGTCCACCGCGCCGTGCTCGATGATCACCCGGCATTTGCCGCAGACCCCGCTGCCGCCGCAGGACGCGTTGATGTGGATGCCGGCCAGGCGGGCCGCCTCGATCAGGGTGGCGCCTGGAGGTATCTTCATCGACCGGCCAGAGGGCTCGAAGCGGACAGTGTGCAAGGCCGTGCTCTCACTCATTGGTTCTGCCCCTTGTTGATCTCTGTTTTTCGCACCATAACCGCGCAGACCTTGGCCTCGGCGATCTTGCAGATCGGGTCCAGGGCGTTATTGGTGAGCAAATTTGCCGCTGCCTCCTTGAAATGAAATGGCATGAAGACCACTCCCGGAGCCACCATGTCTCCCACCCGGGCCTTGACCCTGACCTCCCCCCGTCTTGACGAGACCGCGACACTTTCTCCGTCTCTGATATCAAGATTGGCTGCATCTTTTTCATTGATTTCGATAAAGGGTTCAGGCGCTGCCTTTTCAAGGGCCTTGGAGCGGCGGGTCATGGTGCCGGTGTGGTATTGGAAGAGCATCCGCCCGGTGGTCAGAATCAGGGGATAGTCTTCATCGGGCAGTTCCCTGGACTCGACTGCCGGTACAACCATGAATGAGACCCGGCCCACGGGAAAGGTGTCCTTGAAGAGAAATGGCGTGCCCGGATGTTCCTGAATCGGACAGGGCCATTGCAGGCCGGCAGTGCCAAGCCGTTGGTAGGTCATGCCGCGCAGGCCCTTCCAGAGGAGGCCCGCCTCCATGAATGCCTGTTCCGGGGTCATGAGAAAACGATCAACGTTTTCGGTGTCATTGATTTTATACCCCAGTTCCTTCAGGCTTTCGGCGATGTGATTGGAACCCATCCGGGCCATCAGCAGGTTGATGATCATCAGATCGTCCTTGGCCTTGCCCGGAGGCGAAAGGGCCTTGCGCACCCTCTGCACCCGCCTTTCGCTGTTGGTGAAGGTGCCCTCTTTTTCCGCAAACGAGGCCGCGGGAAAGACCACATCGGCAAGCTCGGCGGTTTCGGTCAGGAAGATGTCCTGGACCACGAGAAAGTCGAGATTCTCAAATGCCTTTCTCGTATGGGTCATATTGGGATCACTCATCACCGGATTCTCACCCATGATATAAAGGCCCTTCAGGGTTCCCTCTATCATTGCCCCGGTCATCTCGGTGGCGGTGAGGCCGACCCTTTCAGGTATGGCCGTGCCCCAGACATCCTCGAATGTGCCGCGAATGACCGGGTCGGTGACCTTCTGATATCCGGGCAGAATATTGGGGCAGCAGCCCATGTCGCAGCAGCCCTGGACATTGTTCTGGCCCCTGAGGGGGTTGACCCCGGTGGAGGCTCTGCCGATATTGCCGGTGAGCGTGGCCAGGTTGGCTACGGCAAAGACGTTGCTGGTGCCCATGGAGTGCTGGGTGATGCCCATGGTGTAGTAGATTCCGGCCTTGCCGGCCGAACCGTAGATGCGGGCCGCGGCAATGATATCTTCCTTGGGCACGTTGGTTATCTTTTCCCCATGTTCCGGGGTAAATGTCTGGAGTGATTTTTTCAGGGAGTCAAAATTTTCCGTGCGCTGGGCGATGAATGAGTCATCCTGAAGATTTTCTTCCACAATCACATGCATGATGCAGTTCAGGAGGGTAAAGTCGGTGCCCGGGCGATGGCGGAGCCAGAGGTGGGCAAACTTTACCAGCGGGATCTTTCTCGGGTCGGCGACAATGAGCCTGGCGCCGTTCTGGACCGCTTTTTTCATCCGCAGGGCGATGATTGGATGGGTCTCGGTGGTGTTGGAGCCGATCACCAGCATGGCATCGGTGTTTTCTATCTCGGCGACTGAATTGGACATGGCGCCGGAGCCGAACATGGTGGCCAGACCGGCCACGGTGGCGGAGTGTCAGTAGCGGGCGCAGTGGTCGATATTGTTGGTGCCGATCACCGTGCGGAAAAACTTCTGAAAGAGATAATTTTCCTCATTGGTGCAGCGGGCCGAGGCTAGGCCGGCAAGGGCGTCCGGGCCATGCTTTTCCTTGATCCCGTTAAGGCGGGCAGCCACCAGGTCAAGGGCCTCGTCCCAGGTGGCGGCAACGAGTTCGCCACCCTTTTCCCGCCTGATCAGCGGAGTCTTCAGTCGGTCCGGCCGGTGGATGAATTCATAGCCGAACCGTCCTTTTGCGCAGAGCCATCCCTGGTTGTGGGTCTCCTCCCGGGATGAGATCCGCACCACCCGGTCGCGCAGGGTGTGGACGGTGATGGCGCAACCGCAGCCGCAATAGCCGCAGACCGTTTCGGTCTCTGTGACATCTTTCTGTCTGGCCTCGCCGGCCCAGACCTTGCCGGTGAGTGCGCCGGTTGGACATATGGCCACGCACTGGCCGCAGAATTCACAGTCAAGATCCCTGTCATAGGGCGGACAGATTTTCGCGGTAAACCCGCGATAGGCAAAGTCGATGGCATTGACGCCCTGGACCTCGTCGCAGACCCTGACACAGAGCCCGCAGAGGATGCATTTGTTCATCTCCCGCTTGATAAAGGGGTTCTCGTCAACGCGGTCATGGTCCCGCATCTCTCCGGCAAAGCGGTTGAACCGCAGTTTGTAGAAATAGGCCTGCTCCTGGAGGGTGCAGTCGCCGGCCCGGGCGCAGACCATGCAGTCGTTGGGGTGATCCGAGAGGAGCAGTTCAATGATGGTCCGTCGCAGCCGGTAAAGGCGGTCGCTCTGGGTGGTGACGATCATACCGTCGGCAGCCGGAGTGGTGCACGAAGTTACCGGTTTGGACATCCCGGTGATTTCGACAATGCAGAGACGGCATCCCCCGTAGGGTTTCAAGCGCGGATCATAGCAGAGGGTGGGGATTTCAATATCAAGCGCCTTGGCGGCCTCAAGGACTGTTGTGCCTTCGGCTACGCTGATTTCTCTTCCGTCGATGGTGAGTGTGACCATGATTACTCCTTGAGTACGGCCTTGAACTTGCACACATCATAACAGGCGCCGCATTTGATGCAGGTTGCGGTGTCGATGCGGTGGGGCGATTTGGGTTTGCCGGCGGCAGAGCCGGTGGGGCAGGTTTTCATGCACATCCCGCAGCCGGTGCAGAGATCATCGCGGATAAAAAAGGTCAGCAGCCGGCGGCAGACCTTTGCCGGGCAATGCTTGTGTTGGATATGGGCCTCGTACTCGTGGCGGAAATAGCGGATTGTCGAAAGGACCGGATTGGGAGCGGACATCCCCAGGCCGCAGAGGCTGGTGTCCTTGACGTCATTGGCCAGGTCGAGGAGCAGTTCGATATCGCCCTTTCTTCCCTCGCCCTCGGTTATCCGGGTGAGGATCTCCAGCAGCCGTTTGGTGCCGATCCGGCAGGGGGTGCATTTGCCGCAGGACTCGGCCTGGGTGAATTCGAGGAAAAATCTG
>JBFHXP010000155.1:0-5622 GCA_041598875.1 Desulfobulbales bacterium | reverse complement strand
TGGTGGCCATGGGCCGCACCCCGAACATCAACGGACTGGGCCTGGAGCGGATCGGGGTGGTTGCCGGCCCCAGGGGTATTGTTGTGGATCGGCGGATGCGCTCCAATCACAAACATATCTACGCAGCCGGCGATGTCAACGGCGGCTTCCAGTTTACCCATGCCGCCGGCTACGAGGGTGGGATCGTGGTCAGTAACGCGATCTTCCATCTGCCGCGCCGGGCGGACTACACCTTCATGCCCTGGTGCACCTATACCTCGCCCGAGCTGGCGAGCATCGGCATGAACGAGAAGCGGGCCCAGGAGGCGGGCATTGAGTATACGGTGTGGACCGAGGAGTTCCGGAACAACGATCGCAGCCTGGCCCAGGGAGATGATGTCGGGAGGCTCAAGATGCTTCTAGACCGGAAGGAGAAACCGATCGGGGTGCAGATTGCCGGCCCCCATGCCGGGGATCTGCTCGGCGAATGGGTGGCGATACTCAACGGCGGGGTCAAGCTCACCACCCTTGCCGGCGCAATCCATCCCTATCCGACCCTGGCTGAGATAAATAAACGGGTGGCAGGTTCCTTTCTCTCTGGTAAACTATTTTCACCAACCGTGAAAAAAGGGCTTAAGTTTTTCTTTAATCTCAAGGGACGGGCCTGTGGGTGTGGGGAGTGAGGATTGAGGGCAAAGAAAGTGAGACGTGAGATGTGAGAAGTGAGACGGAAAGAAGAGGGCAAAGATAGTGAGGCGGGAGTCTAACGTCTCACCGTAGTTCAGCAGTTACGTCTTCCATCTAACATCTCACGTCTCACGAATATGTTTCTCCCTCTGTCACTCTGTGCCTTCTGCTTTCTGCCTCTGTGCCTTCTGCCTTTGTGGCTGCCAGCCTGCCAGCTTGCCAGCTGAACGAAGTGAAAAGTGAGAGGTGTTTTTTAAAAAATGGTCAAAAAGGGTACAGGCAAAAAAGAGAATAAGCATGAGGGCCAGTTCGTACCGTTAAAGAAGGAGTGCTGCGAAAAATATAAGAAAAAAGGCCGGTGCTGCAAAAGCTGCCCGCAGCGGGATTCCTGCCCGGTGTATGATGGGGATGATCAAGTATGACCCCCAAGTACACCTTGCATGAGATAGGTAAATAGAGTATAAGGCGTGTTGCTTTTTGTCCGGGCCGGTCAGGGTTTTATCCGGCCCGTAACGTGATAACCCCTGCTGGATCTTGCGGATCAGGGAAACACTATCAAGAGGAATTGTAATGGCGCAAAAAAAGAATTGTACCCTTTTCAGTGGAGGCCTCAAGGGGGCTGAGAGCGCATTCGGCGAGGCTGCGGAAAAAAATGGCCTGCACGAGGTGACTTTCACCTTTGACGGTCATCGGATCGCACGGGAGAAAAACGTCGAGATCCTGTCCGAAGCAGAACTGCGCCGCGGTGATATCAGTATGGAGCTGGTCTCCAAGATGATGGGCCGCACCTATTATGAGACAAACAAGATCCGCAAGGTGCTGCAGACGATATTCCACATGGTCAACCGGGGACATCAGGTTTTTGTGGTGGGATCAATCCTTGAGGATAATACGGTAAAAGGCGGCACCGGTTGGGCGGTCGAGCTGGCCAAACTCTTTAATCGGCCTCTGCACGTCTATGATCAGCCCCGCTCCGGATGGTACACCTGGAAGAACGGTTCCTGGCAGGCAGATGCTCCGAAGATCAGCCACGAGACCTTTGTCGGATCCGGGACCCGTAAGCTTACCGAGGATGGTCGGGCCGCGATAGATAAGCTTTTTGTCGACAGCTTTCCGGGCTGAACAGTAACGGCAGGCGGTTGAAAGCCGGAGGGGACTGCAGGTTCTCTTCGGCTTTTTTTTTCCAGATCAGTGGGCATGTGCGATGAACCGGGTGGAACATATACAGAAGGTGTGTCACGGCACCAGGCTGACGGAGCTGATTACCGCCGCCGCCGGCGCGGCCATGGAGGCCGGGCAGATTATCCGTTCCCTCTACGGCACTGATCTGCGTATCGAGCACAAGGGGGCCATTGATCTGGTGACCGAGGCGGACCGGGCAGCGGAGGCGGCGATTGTAAAACTGCTTGGCAAAAAAATCGCCAACATAGCCTTTATGGCCGAGGAATCGGCCGCCTCCTATAATCCAATTCCCGAAGGGCCGATCTGGATCATTGACCCCCTTGATGGCACCACCAATTTTGCCCACGGATTTCCCTGGTTCGGGGTTTCCATTGCCTGCTGGCACGCGGGAAGGAGCCTGGCCGGGGTGATCTACTGCCCGATGCAGGATGAGTTGTTCTGGGCCGGGGAGGGGTGTGGGGCGTGGCTCAATAACGCGCCGATCAGCGTTTCCCGGCAGTCACGTCTCGACTCTTCTCTGCTTGCCACCGGTTTTCCCTATGATGTGCATGAGAATGTCCGGCAGGTCCTGGACCCACTGGGCAGGATGCTGGGTGCGGCCCAGGGAGTCCGCCGGGCCGGCGCCGCGGCCCTTGATCTTGCCTATGTTGCCTGCGGCCGTCTTGACGGGTTCTGGGAGATAAAACTCAAACCATGGGATTCGGCGGCAGGATATCTGCTGGTTAAGGAGGCCGGGGGCAAGGTGACTGATTTCAAGGGAGGCGACGCCACCCCCTTTGTTCCCGAGCTTCTTGCCTCCAACGGCAGGATTCATCAGGATATGGTTGGTGTGTTGCGTGAGTTCAGTTTGGCGGGTGAACGAAGCGAGGAGTGATTTACTGCAGTGAGAAGTGAGAAGTGAGACGTGAGAACTGAGATGTGAGACGTGGCAACGTGGCGTTTCCGGATGGAACGTAGAGAGTCTCCATGTAGAGGAAAAAAGAACCCATGCCCCATTTCGGATTAATGGATTTTACGGCATTATCACCGGAAGATGTCGCTTTTCACCGGGCCCGGCTTCATGTCCGCTCAGGTAGAAGACTGGCAGGGCAGGGAGACATTGCCGCCGGGCTGGTGACGCTCTTTGATGCCCTGTACCACGCACTGAAGTGGTATTATCTCACTGCTCTTGATCACGGCCTTAACGCGGAATCTGTTGATAATCTCGACGATGCGGCACTGTATACCCTTCTGGTCCGGGCGGGAGTTATCCGGTCTCAGTTTGATTATTCCACGTTTTGCATAATTGTTGACGCGGTGCTGGACAGTGAACCTCCCTCGCTTGATTTTTCGGAATTTTTCAAAGGGTATGATGAGGTGATGACCCAGCTTGGGATCATGCCCTTTGATGAAAGTCTGCTTCCCCCTGAGAATCTGGAAAGAGGAGGTGAGGTGGGAGAGGAGAGACGGGAGAAGGGAGAGGTGAGACAGTGCAAAGAGAGTGAGGAGTAAGGAGTGAGTGAGAGGTGAGGTGGGAGAAGTGAGACGGGAGAGGTGAGGTAGGATGAGAGCTGAGACGGGAGAGGTCAAGGGAGATGTGCGATTTTCGTTACGTCTCCCGTCTAACGTCTATCGTCTCACTTTCTTTCCTCCTCTGCCACTTTGCGCCTTCTGCCTTTGTGCCTCTGGTGCCTGCAGTCCGAACAAAAGTAAAACAGGAGAAAAATGAATACCATCCAGGAGATTATTGAGCGGATCAAGAGGCTTGAGCAGGAGCTGTCGCAGGAGCTGCAGAAAAAGGAAGAGGAATTTGCCTACCAGATCCGTGGCAAAAAAATATACTTTGAAGAGGTTACCCGGAAGTACCACAAAACCTTTACCACCAAAGTCCACACCTATATCCTTCATGCGGATTTTTTCAATATTCTTACCGCGCCGATAATCTGGTTCGGGATTATTCCCGGCGCTTTTCTCGACCTTTTTGCCACTGTTTTCCAGGCAGTCTGTTTCCCGGGCTACGGGATCCCCAAGGTCCGGCGGAGTGACTACGTGGTCATTGATCGGCACGCGCTCAGTTATCTTAACATGATTGAAAAACTGAACTGTGTCTATTGCGGATACTTCAACGGGGTGATTGCCTATGTTCAGGAGATAGCCGCCCGCACCGAACAGCACTGGTGCCCGATCAAGCATGCCCGCAAGATAAAGACGATTCACAGCCGATACACCAAATTTTTTGAATATGGCGATGGCGAGAATTACCGGAAACATGTTGAGAAAATTCGCCGGGATTTTGAGGGGGTTGATTGATGGTGGGAGGTGAGAAGTGGAAAGATGAGGGGCGTGAGGTAGGATGAGAAGGCTGGTCCTCCGCGAGCTGTGATATAATCACGCTCAAGATAAACGCAGTCAATGTGCTGCAGAAAAGGAGGACCAGCCATGAATAGAATAACGATAGGTATGGATCTTGGCGACAAAAAACATCAGGTGTGCACTTTAGACGAAACTGGCAAGGCCATAAAAAATGTTCAGATAACGAACAGTAAGAAAGCGATTGAATTTTTTTTCATGAATTATCAGGGAGCAACGGTGGCCATAGAAGCAGGAAGTCATTCTCCGTGGATAAGCAGGATACTGGAATCGCTCGGGTGCAAGGTCCTGGTCGGTAATCCCCGGAAATTACGTTTTATCTGGAAACAAACCAATAAGTCTGATGTACGGGATGCCGAAATGCTTGCGAGGATAGCACGTTTCGATCCGCAACTGTTGCATCCGGTTCAGCATCGCGGGGAGCAAGCGCAAGTTGATCTGGCCATGCTGAAAGCACGAGATATTCTTGTAAAGAACAGGACCATTCTAATCAACCATGTCCGTGGTTCAGCAAAAGCGATCGGGATTCGTCTTCCATCGTGCAGTTCCGTGTCTTTTCACAGGAAGGTGTGCGATGGTCTTCCGGATATGCTGACAAAGGCACTTCATCCCATTCTTGAGGAGATTGCCGGGCTGACAGAGAAAATTAAAGCATATGATCGAGAGATTGCCGAAATAAGTAATCATCGTTATCCAGAGACCGGATGTTTGCGACAGGTAACGGGCGTTGGCCCATTGACAGCTTTGGCGTTTATCTTGACACTGGAAGAGAATGATCGTTTTGCCAAAAGCAGGCAAGTCGGTGCCTTTCTTGGGTTGACACCCAAACGAGATCAATCGGGAGAAACGGACAAGCAACTGCGAATCACCAAGGCAGGTAACCAATATTTACGAAGATTGCTTGTTGGCTGTTCCAACTACATACTTGGACCTTTCGGGCCAGAGTGCGATCTGCGAAAGTTTGGTTTGCGGATAGCGGACCGGGGCGGCAAGAATGCCAAACGGCGGGCAAAGGTGGCGGTTGCCCGTAAACTTGCCGTATTGTTACATCATCTTTGGCGAACAGGTGAAATATATGAGCCATTCTATAAAGTACACGGTAAAAAGTTACGATTAGCTGCCTGAATTTAATGAAGCCAGGAAGGTAAGGGTAGAAAAAGACAGGAAGGACTTGAAAACATCAGCGAGCCCAAGAAAAAGACGTCCCGTCCGGAAGACTGCGTTCACTTCTCTGATCAAGTCTCCTTGCCAGGAGCGAAAAAAAGATCGTACGTGAGGTTGCAGCTTCCCCCGACGGACCCTAACATGCACCGGGCAATGGCAATGCCCATAGATGAGTGCGAATGGAAGCGTGATGGTAACGGGTTTGCGAGGAAAAAGGTGGTCCGCCACGTCGGACATCTTGACAAGCCTTCTCATGGAAGA
>JBFHXP010000154.1:0-5630 GCA_041598875.1 Desulfobulbales bacterium | reverse complement strand
GCGGTGATTCGGCTCTCGGTCAGGTCAAGCAGGGCCAGGAACGTTTCTGTCAGCGATCCGGATTTCCGCATTGGATCGATGATGGTGTAGGGCACAAAGGTGTGCTGGTTCCCGACCTCAAAAACAGCCCGCACCAGGGGGATATACTCTTTAAGATCAGGGGCGCAGACACGGATATCACCGGGTGAGAGATCCGGGGTGTCATTGAGAAGATGAAGAATATGGTCATGAAGCACCTCAATTTCACGAAGCCGGCTATGGCAGACATGAACCTGAATCGACGTGTCATTGGGGTCGACTGTCAAGGGATCGCACTGAGAATCAGGGGCACCGGGCCGGTCGACCAGCTCGAGGATATCTTTCTGGATTGAGGCCAGAAGGTGATTTCCGGCCGGGCTGATAAAGAGCTCTTCTTCAGCTGGGTCATACGATCTGCAACTGGCGAGGAAATCTTTATGAAGACGGCCAAGCGCTGCAAGCAAGGGGTTTCCGCGTGAAAGATAGAGTTCCCCTGGAGGTGAATCCCTCTGAAGGCGGGAGATGTCCCGGTCCGAGACGATATCCTCCCAGTATTCCTGGCAGAAATTGAGGATATAGAGAGTAATATCGCACTGCCTTGACAGTCCGGCAAGAATGTCGGCATGGGCCGGAGGCAGGGAGGATATGGCGAACAGGTTGAGCCGTGAAGGAAAACGGTGGGGCAGGGGATTCCTGGACAACAGGTGGCCCCGGGCCTCCTGAATCAGCGATGCGTGATGACGGCCCGCCGGAGTTGATGCGCTGCACTGTTCACCGATCTCCCGCCAGAGGGCGGCCTGCCAGGGTTCATTGGGGTTGCTGGTGACGGTTTTTTTTTGCTCCCAGGAGAGGAGGAACTCAGGTCTGAACACGCTGTACCGGTCAAAAAGTGACGCGAGGCTCCGGGCAAGATGATAGGCTTTGCGGCTGTTTCCCGCGGCAAGATACGGACGGATGGGAGCGCCGACCTCCTTCGCGGATAGCTCCGGCAACCTCGCCATGATGTTCCAGAGGAGCACTTCCGTGCGAAAGCAGGATTCCGCTGTATCTCCTCCGGTAATCAGGGAGAGTATCTCGCGGATAAAGCTGTTGGGCAGGGGGAATCGGACATTGGCGCAGATGCCCTGTTCTGCGGACAGGATTGTGGTCAGCCAACGGCCCATGTCCGGATTCTGGACAACGATTATTTCGGGGGTCAGCGGGGGGGATGGCGCATCGGCAAGGGAGCCGGCGAGATGTTCTGCCAGGGTTTCCAACCGGTTTCCGGTAATGAGTCTGAATCCTGCCATGAACCCTGGCCCTTGATGTTCTGGTCGGAAAGTGTTTTTAGCCGGAAAGATGGCATGGGTAAAAACCGCTCAGATCAGGAAATAAAGATATCGTGAGATGATCCCGAACTGTTATGACGTGAAACAAGTCACCTGTTGCGATATTCGGCAGAGTTTTTAATGTGCGCTCAGCAGTTAAGCCATATTGCCCTTGACCCGGTTCCGTCCTTCTTCTTTGGCCTTATAGAGGGCCTGGTCCGCTGTTACAATCAGACTTTCCGGGGTGGTATTCTGTGTCGGGGTGCAGGTGCCTACGCCAAGGCTGACACTGACATACTCTCCGATCTTGGATTTGGCGTGCAGGAGTTTCTTTTCCTGCACCGCGACCCGCATTCCCTCGGCAATTTTCAACGCGCCTTCCTGATTTGTATCAGGCAGGATCGCGGAAAATTCTTCACCGCCGTACCGTGCAAGAAAATCGGTTTCCCGGTGCAGGGCGTTTTCAAGGGCATCGGCCACGTTTTTCAGGCAGTCGTCGCCCCCCTGATGACCGTAATGATCGTTGTAGAGTTTGAAGAAATCGATATCGAGCATGATCAGGGAAAGGGTTGTGCCGTGGCGAACGGCACGTTGCCACTCCTTGTTGAGCATCTCGTCGAAACTCCGGCGGTTGGCAATGCCGGTCAGGCCGTCCTGTGATGAAAGTTTTTGCAGTGTGCGGTTGGCTTCTGCAAGTTTGCGCTGGCTTTCCTGCAGTGCCCGAAAGGCCTCATCTCTCTCCTGTAGATTGATATAGGAGCGCGAGTGATAGCGGATCCGGGCGATCAACTCCACCTTGTCCGGAAGTTTGACCAGGTAATCATTGGCTCCAAGGGAAAATGCCTCGCTTTTGATCTCCGGTTCTTCCTTGGTGGAGAGGACTATAATCGGCACCTGGGCTGTCTCTGGTTTGACCCGGAAGAATCGGACCATCATCAAGCCATCAATATCCGGCATGACCAGATCTTGAAGGATAACGGTAGGATTGATTTCTAAAGCCATCTTGATCGCCAAGGTGGGATTCTGGCAGTAATGAAAATCTATATCCTCTTCCCCGCTCAGGGCCCGGCGGACTGCCTCGGCGACCATCGGCTGGTCATCAATGAGAAATACGGTTATTCGGTGATTCTGGAGCGAGGTCATATCGGCCTGTTGATTTTGGGTTATCGGTGTTTTTTCGTCTGCCATGTTACGTTATCCCCTGACCGACCTGAGAAGTTTGATGAGTGTGGGGCCGATCTTGCCGGCCGGGAGAATTTCCGACGCCGCCCCCATCTGTGCCGCGACCTTGGGCATTCCGTATACAATGGATGTCTCTTTGTCCTGGGCAATGGTGTGCCATCCCAGGGAATGGAGATGGAGCAAACCCTTGGCCCCGTCCTTGCCCATCCCCGTGAGAAGCACCCCAATTATTTTTCCTGGCCAGTTTACCGCAATACTTTCAAAAAAGACATCTACCGAAGGATGATAAAAATTATCTTCAGGTTCCATGCTGTATCTGAAGGCGGTGTTCTGGCTCATAATCAGATGATTGTCGGTGCAGGCAAAATAAATAACCCCCTTTACGGGTTTAACTCCACGGGTTGCAATCCGGACCGGCATCGGGGTCTGGGAGTCCATCCATTCAATCAACCCTGGAGTAAACTTTTCGTCCATATGCTGGATGACGACCACCGTTGCGGGGAAATCTTTTGGCAGTGCGGAAAGAATCTGCACCAGTATTTTCGGCCCGCCGGTGGAACAGCCGATGGCCACCAGCCAATCATCTTTTTTGCTGGTTTTCTGATCGATTTTTTCCCGGGATGAGCTGTCGGACTTGACCCAGACAGATCCGATCAATTTTGCGATTTGCGATATCTTGTCGAGCAACGGCCGTGCACCCTGGCTCTGGCCGGTGCTGTCAATGACAGGTGTCGCTACCACGTCAAGGGCCCCTGCGCCCATGGCCTCAAACACCTTGGCAGAGTGTCCGGTGACGGTCGAGGTGACCACCAGTATGGCGCAGGGTGATTCCTTCATGATGCGGCGTGTTGCTTCAACGCCATCCATCACCGGCATTATAAGGTCCATCAGTATGAGATCCGGCGGGTTTTCGGCGGTGAGTCTGACCGCTTCCGCCCCGTTTTTGGCAATCCAGATAATCTCATGATTTGTGGTGGACAGGGCGCGACGCAGGCTTTCAATTGCCAGTTCGAGATCATTTACAATTCCAATTAACACGTTACACGAACCTCTGGCACATAATTTAGGACATGGTTGATGGTCCGATCAGGTCTCGGACCGCCTGGATAAGGGTCTGATCATGAAAGCTTCCCTTGGTGAGATAATAATCAGCCCCTGCCTCAAGACCGCGGTTACGGTCAACTTCACGGTCCTTGTAGGAGACGATGATGACCGGAAGGTGTTTCACGTGCGGATCATTTTTGATCAGGGAGACCAGCTCGATGCCGTCCATGCGCGGCATGTCGACGTCTGTAACGATCAAATCATAGTCACCGCCCCGTAAAGTATTCCATGCATCCATCCCATCCACCGCCACATCAACCTCATAGCCCTTGGCGGTGAGCATCTTGCGTTCCACCTCGCGCACAGTGATGGAATCATCGGCAACAAGTATCCGTTTGAATGCCTTCTTGGGGGGAGGGATATCACCTACCATGCTGTCCACAGAGCGGAGACGGTTACCGGATATGAGCTGATCCATGGATCGAACCATGTCTTCGACATCCATGAGCAGAACCGGCGTTCCGTCTTCGAGGATCGCCGCGGCACTTATATCCCGCACCTTGCCCAGGCGAGGGTTGAGTGGTTGCACCACAAGATCCCGAACACCCCAGAATCGGTCGACAATCAGCCCGTATTGGTGCATGCGGTCGCTGAAAATCGCCACAGCGAACTCCTCGGCATTCTGGGCTGCTGAAGGGGTCTTTTCCAGCACCTGTTGGGCGGATACCAGGCCGATCCTTCTGTCGATAAAGGTGAAGTACTGTCTTCCTTCAATCGTTTTGATCTCTTTTCGCGGCAACATGAGGACGTGGTCGATTGCCACCAGAGGGAACGCATAGGGCTCGTCGTTGATTTCGGCAAGCAGGGCCCGCATCACGGAAAGGGTCAGGGGCAGCTGTAATTCGAAAGTTGTTCCCTGGCCAAGTTTGGACGAGGCGCGAACCACGCCACGCACCTCACTGACCACGCTGTGGACGACATCGAGCCCCACCCCGCGTCCGGAAATCTTGCTGACCGTTTTCTTGGTGCTGAAATTGGGCAGAAAGAGAAATTCCATCAGTTCCGCCTCGCTAAGGTCGCTTGCCATTTCCTTTGAAACGAGATTTCTTTCAACAACGGTCTGGCGCAGTTTTTCGATATCAATACCCCGTCCATCGTCTGAAATGATTATGTTGAGCATTCCCGAGCGGTGGCGGGCCTCCAGGCGGAGAGTGGCTTCGCGGGGTTTTCCGACTGCTGCCCGATCTTCGGGTGACTCAATACCGTGATCAACCGCATTGCGCAGCAGATGATTCAGCGGTGATTCAATTTTTTCAAGAATATCTCGATCAACCTTGGTCTCTTCACCGACAATCTTGAAATGTACCTCCTTGCCGAGTTCTCTTGAAACGTCGCGAATCATCCGTGGGAACCCTTTGATGCCTTCGGAAAAGGGACGCATCCGGCTGGCAATGAGTTCGCGGTAGAGACGGTGTGAAATCTCCGTGGAATGCCGTGAGTGATCCTCGAGTATGGTCAGGTTTTCACTGAGAAGAGTGCGGCAGATATTGATCTTATGGTGGATTTCGTTTGTATAGGTGTCAATTCTATCCTGGGAAATTTTCCCGGAGGTTTCGGAACTCAACTTGTCCACCACCCGGAGCAACTCATCCTGTTTTTTCTTTACGCGAACGAGTTCCGCGGTAAAACTTGGCATCCAGCGCGATTCGATCAGCACCTCGCCGGCGAGTCCCATGAGGCGGTTCATGTTTTCCGTGGAAATACGGACCGCGCGGGAGGCCTCGCTTGCCTCGGGAACCGGTGTTGATTTTTTTGCCGGGACTGCGCTCACTGCCTCCTCTGCGTGGGGATCTTCTTCTGTTGTATTCGCAGCCGTTTTCACTGCGGCTGGAGGCTTGGATTCCCGCGGAACGTGCGTCTCCGCCTTCCTTGCCGGTGATTTCTCCGGCGGTTTGGCCGGGGTGGCGGGCTGGGGCGGCGGCGCGGCCTTGGTCTTTCCCTTGCCAAGGGCGGTGAATGCCGCGACCTGCGCCTCAATCTCCTCGGCATGGTCGTTGAACCAGGCCACGGCCTCGTCCG
>JBFHXP010000153.1:0-5728 GCA_041598875.1 Desulfobulbales bacterium | reverse complement strand
GGGTGCGGCAGCTTATATTCCATCGGCCGCGATGATTTTTTCCGCCACCCGCTGGGCTCTGGTGAATGAATTTTTCCGATTATCCTCTCTGTCGGTTTTCTCAAAGAGCAGAAAATAGAGGGACTGGATCAGAAAGAAAAGCCAGATCCCAACGGCCAGGGAAAGGGTATCGTAACTGGAAAAGGGCGAGAAGAAATAAAAAAACCCTGCGCTGATGCCGCACATAACCGCTTCAACAATGACCGCTGAGAGCGCGGGCCGTGAATAGCAGAGAGAACTGCGTGTCCAGGCCAGCACCGCAAGAGCCATGAGCGTGAAGATCTGCGAAGATGTGCCGGCCAGGGCGGCGGAGAGCAGGAGGAGTCCAGGAAAGAAAAGACGGCCCGGCTCTTGTGTTGTCCATCGGCAGAGCAGGATGCCATATCCCAGGATGACCGTGGCGAAGATCAGGGCAATGGTGGTTGACCAGCGAAGGTGGGGTGCAGCCGCCAGGCTTGCGGCCAGAGCGAACATGCCTGCCCCTAAACCATAAATCACCGTGTTCCGGACCGGGTTTTTTCCCTCATTCATGACGCACCTCCCTGGACGGCATATATATCCTGGTGTTTGAGAAAGGCGAGTTCGACCTCTTCGTCGCTGATTACCGGTTCGACCAAGGGGTCGTCCCAGGGGAATTCCCGGGGGTCTGATCTCTTGAGATACGCTGCTGCCAGCGGGGATATTCTCTGGAAATTCTCTTCCTGCCCGGCAAGCTCCTCCCTGAGGCGATCACACTCCTGATTGCAGATGATACTGCTTCTTTCGAGGGTTTCCTTTTTCCTGGAAAGCCCGATTTTTCTTCGGATGAGTTGACGGGCGATGGATTCGCGCTCCTTTGCAAAGGCCATGGCGATGTCCTGATCCAGGCGCTCGATTTCCTGGCCAAGGCGTTCACTCTCCGCGATCTGCCGCCCGCAGATGATCTGTTGCCCGCGGAGTTTATCCGCTGTCCGGTCCATCTCTTCCTCCATTTCCCGGAGACTTTGCCTGAGCAGGAGTTTACGGTCTTCCATCTGGTCCATTACCCCGTGGAGATCCGCCTTGAACATCCTCATAAATCGACTTATCATTCCCATTGTCAATCCTCCTTATTTTTTGTCTCTTCGACTTTCGTAGGCCTCGTACTGGAGACTCTTGGAATATTTTTTTTGCTTTTCAGCTGCCGCAGCGGGGGGGCCGGCAAAGGAGTCGGCGATCTGCCTTGTCAGTTCATCAAGATCTTTTCCCAGGTTGTCTCTCACCGCCGCGGAACCGACCACTGCGTTGACTTCTTCCTTTTCCTTTCGGTATGTTTCGATCTCCTGGCCTGCCTCGGTTGCATTGCCGCGGCGGATCGCATCAGCCACCTTTTCCCGGAGAAGACTGAAATCTTCCTGCAGAACCTTGCCCTCCCATTCGTTTTTGTTTATTGATGCCAGTGCGTCTTTTTTCTGTGCGACACAGGCTATCTTCAGGGTTTCTCCAAGAGAAAGCCGGTGGGCAACGTTGCCACGGCGATAGGCGAGGCTGACTGAAGTGAGGGCGAACTCGCGCTCCCGGTCCGTGGGGACCTGCAGGGTCAGGTAGAGTTTTCGCGACTGGCCGGTCAGGAGATCTCCCGGGCGGATCAGCGCTGTATTCTTGCGATATTCGACCGGGTATCCCGCACCATCAAGCAGGCGGATTCCAGACGAGAGAGGGATGGAGATTTCCAGGCCTGTGGCGAGCGCTGTTCTTGAGATGTGGAGTTCCCTGGCAAAGGCAGTGGCAAATCCGTCGGCTGTTTCAAGAAAGGTATAGCTGCCAGCTCCCTGGTCGGCGATGGTTGTCATAAGGCGTTCGTTGAAATCAAGGCCAACCCCCACCGTGCTGATGGCCGCCTCCTGGGTCACGGCCCGTGTGGCCATGATTCCCAGGTCGTGAGGGTCGGTGATTCCGTGATTGGCCAGGCCGTCAGAGATGAGAATAAGGCGGGTTCTTCCCCGACGGGCCTCCCTGGTGTTCAGTATGTCCAGCCCCTGCTGGAGCCCGGCCTCGATATTGGTGCCTCCGCTGGCCTGAATTTCCGCAACCGTGCGGATCAACCGCTCCCGGTTCTGCGGGGTTGCCGGTAGAAGACCGGCATGGAGGGTAACGTCGGTCGAGTAGGAGATAAGCGCAAGCCTGTCTTCCGGAGAAAGCTGTGAGACCAGGTCGATGATCGCCTGGCGTGCGCTGTCAATTTTTTCCCCCTGCATTGATCCGCTACGGTCAAGGATCACCATCAGGTCCACCGGTTCGTTTCTGTTTGAATCGGTGTTGGGCAGGTCTGCCGCGGTCATGGTCAGGGAGAGGGTAACCGTGCCATTGCCATGGCGGACGATTTTGCTGCGGTCCAGCTGGCCGCTGAAGCTGACAACTTCGTCACCGGCCGGTCTGGTCGGCACGGCAACCGGCTTGTCTCCATGGAGACCGGGTTTGTTTGCCATGGCCAGCGCGGCGCAGGTAGCAGTTATGAGCAGGATGATCACCAGTATTGATTGTGTTTTATGTCTTTCCATTGTCTACCTCCTTTTGTCTATGGTGAATTCCTTGGTGAGCCTGTCTCTATGGTACGGATGGCCCGGAGAGATGACAATGCAAAGAAATGCAAAAGGTTAGATGTGTTTTTTTGCATAACTTTTACGTTGGCAGGGGCGGGGGAAAGGTATAATAGTCAGTGAGGAGTACAAGGAGTGAGAAGCTTGCCTGCCAGCTATAAAGAAGTGAGAAGCCTGCAAGCTAAAAGACGGGAGAGGGAGAAATGGAACAGCCCAGGGCAAGCATACTTGTGGTTGAGGATGACCCGGCGATCAGAAAGGGATTGCTTGATGTCCTGGTCTTCAATGGGTATCAGGTCAAAGGTGTTGGCGATGGAGGAGAAGGTCTTGAGTCGGGGCTCTGTGAAAGCTATGACCTTGCCATTCTTGACGTGATGCTGCCGACCATGGACGGGTTTGCCATCTGTCGGAAATTGCGGAAGAAGAAGCCTGATCTGGCCATTATCATGCTCACAGCCAAGGGGGCGGAAGAGGATGTGCTGAACGGTTTTTCCGTTGGCGCGGATGACTATGTCAGCAAGCCGTTCTCTCTCCGTGAACTGCTGGTAAGGGTGGAAGCGGTTCTCCGTCGATGCGGCAGGATCCGTAGCGGCGAGCAGATATCTCTTGGCGGTATCCTTTTTGAATCAGATACCCTGAACGCCTCGGCCGCTGGTGAGAGTGTTGAACTGACCCGGCGTGAGATGGATATCATCAGCTACCTTTTCCGTAATCGACCCCGAATAGTATCCAAACAGGAACTTTTGAAAAAGGTCTGGAATTACGCGGTGTCAGATATCGAGACCCGCACCGTGGATATTCATATCCTGAAATTACGAAAAAAAATCCAGGCCCTTGTCGGCGATCAGTCGATAATCGTCACCGTGCGTGGAGAGGGATATCGGTTGGAGGAGGTATGAACCGTTTTCGGATTCTGCTTGTCGTTTTTTTTCTGGTCATAGCTGCCCCGCTTGGTTATTTCGTGGTCCGTACCCATGTCAGTCTTGGTCAGGAAGAAAGAGCGGAATTGCGGTATTTTACCGAGACTCTGTTCGGACGTATGGAGGAGGAGCTTGCCTCCCTTGTTCTTCGCGAAGAGTCGCGAGCCGTTGACCAGTACTCCTATCTTATACTCCGGCCCGGGGAAACCCCGGACAGCTCCCCGGGCATTCGCTCGCCCCTTTCCTACCCTCCAGGAGAGCCGTATCTTCTTGGATATTTTCAGAATAATCCGGATGGTACCTTTCAAACCCCTATGAAATCCGGGGATATGCCCCCCTCTTTGGATGAATACAGCGCAGCGATAAAAAAAATGCAGGAGCTGAACGTCCAGTTCAACACCCTGCGTTCGCAGGATCCCCCTTCATCTTCGGGTGACGAGTCCCATGAGATGGCTGCCGGAAGTGCGGGGAGGGCTGTTGATCCCTCTGTGAAGAGAAAAAAGGAATCCAGGCTGCAGGAGAAATATTTTTCACCCCGGCAGGACAGTGAAAAAAACAAGTTGAGTCTCGGCCAGGAAACACAGCGGATGGAAGAAATCACCATGGCCCAGGCGGAACAGATACTGGAACGCAAGGCCGCGTCCGTCCCCATGCTTTCTTCAAAGTCCGGCCGCCCCCTTGATAATGAACAGGTTGGTGCAGATCGTTACGGGTATTCAGGAACTGATGTCAACCGGGACGGGGATGGCGGAGCACGGGCATCTTCCTCTGTTGACGCTCTTTCGCGGCCTGCAGTCAGAGATCGGGGCAGCAGTGAAATCTCAGATTTAAGGGGCGTGATCCCTTTGGAGACATTCCGGGTGGAAGTTGCCCCGCTGCAGTCGGTCTTGCTTGATGATCAGCACCTTTTTCTTTTTCGCCGCATCGTGATCAACGGCCGGATTTACAGCCAGGGTTTTGTTGTTGTTATTCCGGCACTGCTCGATCACCTTGTTGTCGCCCATTATAATGATCAACCCCTGAGTCGTTTCAGCAGCATCAAACTGGCTGTTGTTGACCAGGGAAAAGAGATCGTCCACAGGGTATCCGGAGAAACCGGGGCCAATGATGAATTTTATCTGGAGCATCGTTTCCCGCGGCCATTTTCCTTTTTGACCGCATCTATCACAAGCGCCATTCCCCCGGCAGCCGGCAGAAGAACATTGGTAATCATGACCGTTGCCTGCGGTTTCATTGTGGTGCTCGGTTTTATTGTTGTCTATCAGAGCGTGCGGGTGGTGGTTGAACACTCGGAAAGACGATCCGGTTTTGTCTCATCGGTGACCCATGAGTTGAAAACTCCGTTGACCACTATCCGTATGTATGTGGAGATGCTGGAACAGGGCATTGCCGGCAGCCCAGAACAGGAAGAGGAGTATTTCCGGATTCTGATGTCTGAGACAGGGCGCCTCTCCCGTTTGATCAATAATGTCCTTGAGTTCTCCCGGCTTGATCGTCAACAACGCCCCGTGAATCTCGTGCAGGGTGATCTTTCAGAGGTGATCCGCGAGGTGACCGATGGCATGGCCGAAAAAATGAGGCAGGAAGGATTTACGCTTGATCTCCACTGTGATGAGGTTTCTGCATTTCATTATGACCGGGAGGCCATGATCCAGATCCTTATTAATCTTCTCGATAACAGCATCAAGTTCGGCCGTGACATGGGTGAAAAGAAGATAAGGATCAGGCTGGCCCAGAATCAGAGACAGACCTCATTGAGTGTCAGTGATACCGGCCCGGGAATCGATGGAAAGGCGCTGCAGAGGGTCTTTGATGATTTTTATCGTGAAGACAACTCCCTTACCCGCAAAACCCAGGGCACCGGGATTGGCCTTGCCCTGGTAAAAAAACTGACTGCAACCATGGGCGGCACGGTTGCTGCTGCCAATAACCCGGGCTCAGGGTGCACGATCACCATTACCCTGCCGCGGTAAAATGAACTGGTAGCCGAGATCGGCGGCCAGGCAGTAATCGGAGCCAAGAGTGAATTTTTTTATTTTCTGGCCCTTGATTTCCAAATAAGGTAACCTTTCAAGATCATACGCTGTTCCAGGAAGATGTTTGGGTTTTGTAAAACAATCGAGGAGGTGAGGTATGAGAAAGGTCTTTTTGGCTTTGTTGGTTTTTGCTGGTGTGCTTTGGGGTGCGACAACAACCCAGGCAGCGGGCTAT
>JBFHXP010000152.1:0-5756 GCA_041598875.1 Desulfobulbales bacterium | reverse complement strand
TTCGGTATTGCCGTGGGCTCCGAGTTGATGGCCATCCTTTCCATCGCCACCGACCTGGCCGACCTCAAGGAACGGATCAACAACATCACCGTGGCCTTTGACAAGAGCGGCAAGCCTGTGACCTGCCGCGACCTGGAGGTGGGCAACGCCATGACCGCCTTCATGCGCAACACCATCAACCCCACCCTGATGTGCACCGCCGAGTACAACCCCTGCCTGGTTCATGCCGGACCCTTTGCCAATATCGCAGTGGGCCAGTCGTCGATCATCGCCGACAAAGTCGCTCTGAAACTCTTTGATTACAATATCACCGAGTCCGGCTTTGCCGCTGATATCGGCTTTGAGAAGTTCTGGAACGTCAAGTGCCGTTACTCCGGCCTCAAACCCCATGTATCGGTTCTCACCGCCACTATCCGCGCCTTGAAGATGCACGGTGGCGGACCCAAGGTTGTGGCAGGTAAGCCGCTGGACGACGCTTATACCAAGGAGAATGTGGGATTGGTCGAGAAAGGCTGCGAGAACATGGTCCACCTGATCAATGTGATCCGCAAGGCCGGCATCAACCCGGTTGTCTGCATCAACCGCTTCTACACGGATACCGACGAAGAGTGCCGGGTTGTACGCCGGATCGCCGAGGCTGCCGGGGCCCGCTGCGCCGAGTCCAAACATTGGGAGCTGGGCGGCGACGGTGCGCTTGAGTTCGCCGATGCGGTAGTCGATGCCTGCAACGAGGAAAACGACTTCAAATTCCTCTATCCCCTGGAGATGAAACTGCGCGACCGTGTCAATGTCATCGCCAAAGAGGTGTATGGCGCCGACGGTGTCGATTGGTCCGCCGAGGCCAACGCCAAGGCCGAGATGCTGGAGAATGATTCCAAGTACGACGACTTCGCCACCATGATGGTCAAGAGCCACCTGAGCCTGTCCCACGATCCCACCAAGAAAGGGGTGCCCAAGGGCTGGCGGCTGCCCATCCGTGACGTGTTGATCTACTCCGGCGCCAAGTTCCTGTGTCCCTGTGCCGGTTCCATCAGTCTGATGCCGGGCACCAGCTCCAATCCGGCCTTCCGCCGTATTGATGTCGACGCCGATACCGGAAAGGTTACTGGTCTGTTCTAGCAACCAGTAATTTTTTTGCAGAAAATTTAGCAGGCAAAAGGGCCGGGGATTTCAGTTCCCTGGCCCTTTTGCTGTCAGAAACAGACTCTGATCCTCCCTGTCCCATGCTCGAGGATGGACACCAATTCGTAAATCAGGCCAGTGCCGGTGTAAAGAACACTCCGGCACAGGCCTGTCTTTATTTGGGCCGTGACTTTTTATTCTTGTCGATTTTTTTTTTCGTGGTATGTAGTATCATGATTATTTGGTGGAAATTCAAAACTATGAACACGTTATAAGTGATATTATGCCTCCTACGCCTCCTTCAACGAAGTCCCCGGTTTCCAGTACTGCCGCCATCTCCAAAAAATCAAGCCTTGCCGGCACGGTAAAGGATCAGTCCGGCGCCGGAAAGATGCGGATCGGCGATATGCTCCGAAAGGAGGGGTATATCACCGCGACTCAGCTTGAACATGCCCTGGAGGAGCAGAAGAAAAAAGGAGGTCGCCTCGGTGGACTGCTCGTCAAGCTGCACTATATCGAAGAGGAGACCATCCTCAGTGTACTAAGCCGGGTCCAGGGTTTTCCCGCGGTCAACCTGACCACTGAAGTTCCCAACCCCGATGCCCTGGAGGCCATGCCCTACGAGGTTGCCAAGAAATACATGGCCTTTCCGCTGCGAATCTCCTCGAAAACGCACACCCTGCAGATCACCATGGCCGAGCCCACCGATGCCGCGGCCGTGGAGGCGATTCAAACCGAGATCAAACGGACGTTAAGCGTCTGCGTTTCCACCGAACGGGACATAATTCAGGCCTACCGAACCTACTACAAGATAAGTGATGAGGAGTACAAGTCCTTTTTCCCTGAAGACGATACCGAGGTCGATGAGGAAATCGGCCTTGACCAGATCGACGACTTCGGCGCCCTGGCGTCGGAGGCAGCAGGGGATATGGAGCTCGAAAGCCTTCGCGAGGAGGAGGAAATCGGTCAGTTCTCCTACTCCGACGCCCCGATCATCAAACTCGTCAACGGTATTCTGATCAAGGCGGTAACCGATGGGGTCAGCGATATCCACATCGAGCCCTATGAAAAGAATCTCCAGGTAAGGTATCGTCTTGACGGCGCCCTGTACAAATCGATGAACCTGCCGTTGTCGATCAAGAACGCCCTTGTTTCCCGGGTGAAAATCCTCTCCTCTCTTGACATTACCGAACGTCGGGTTCCCCAGGACGGTCGTATCAAGATGCGGGTAGGCCGCAACAAGGTCGTTGATTTTCGTGTTTCCACCCTGCCCACCCTGTTTGGCGAGAGTATTGTTCTCCGTATCCTTGACCGGGGCAGCCTCAACGTTGATCTTACCCAGCTTGGTTTTGAGCAGTCCACCTTTGAGACACTCAAAAGGTGCATCAACAGGCCCCAGGGGATGTTGCTGGTCACCGGCCCCACTGGTAGCGGTAAGACGGTTACCCTCTATTCGATCCTGAACTCCCTGAACAAGGAAGACATCAAGATCCTGACCGCTGAGGATCCGGTGGAGTTCAACTTCAAGGGCATCAACCAGGTCAACGTGCACCAGGAAATCGGGATGACCTTTGCCGCGGCCCTCAAGGCCTTTCTCCGCCAGGATCCCGATATCATCATGCTTGGTGAGATCCGGGATATCGAGACCGCGGAAATCGCCATCAAGGCGGCCATGACCGGCCATCTTGTCCTGAGTACCCTCCATACCAACGACTGCGCGGCGACCATCGGCCGACTTGTCAACATCGGGGTGCCGCCATACATGCTGGCATCATCCATAACCATGGTTCTCTCCCAGCGGCTTGGAAGAAAGCTGTGCGTCAAGTGCAAGACCCCGGTAGCCAGCCTGAACCCCGAGGAGTTACTGGCCATGGGCTTTAATGAAGAGGTGATCCCGACGCTCAAGCTCTATGGCCCCAAGGGATGTTCCGTATGCAACGGCGGGGGGTACAAGGGGCGTTTCGGTATTTTTGAGTTGCTGGAAAATACCGATGAGGTGGCCAAGGCGATCAGCGCCGAGGTCCCGGAGGATCAACTTCGAAAGGTGGCGATCAATGAGGGGATGGTGCCCCTGCGTGACGCCGGCCTGATCAAGGTGCAGAATGGCGTAACCAGCCTTGATGAGGTGCTCAAGAAAACCGTTGTCACCAAGGAGAGCCTGCCTGCCTACCTTGTCAATCCCGATCTTGAGACCTATGAGGACGGTGAGGTTATCCTGCGCGAAGGCAACACGGACCGCGATTTTTTCATGCTGGTGCGTGGCGCCCTGCTCGTTGTCAAGGGTGGCAAGAAGATCGCCGAGATCGTCGAGCCCGGATCATATTTTGGCGAGATGTCCGCAATTTCAGGAGAGGTCAGGTCGGCGAGCATTGTTGCCAGGGGCAAAGCGGTCATCAGGCGCTTTCCCGGCGACAAGATCACTGAGGTTATCGAAAAATATCCCGATGTCAGCAAGTACCTCTTCAAGAGCCTGGTCACCCGCTTGCAGCATTCTAACAATATAATTCTCAAACTGGCGGGTGATCGTCCCCGGCCGCAGTAGGGGAGATCAGAGAGAAAAGCCGCTTCACCCATGCCGCGCCTCCTTGTATCCGGTTATCCGGGGTGGCGCGGCATTTTTTGTGTCCAGTCACCGGGACGGCCCGCCCGTTCCTAGGCAGCGGACAGGGCTTTCAGGACGTCTCTGGCGCTTTCGGAAACCTGTGAAAGTGTGGATGGAATGGACTTCCCGTTCCGCTCCGCCTTTCTGATCACATCCGAGTCGGGAAAAAAGGCGATGGGCGGGGAGGGGAGGGAGTTGACGAGAAATTTCCTGTCATTATCGTCTGTTACCATGTTGCCGACATAGGCGATGTTCGGGATGCCGACCTCCCGGGCGAGCCTGGTGATTTTTTCCGCGGTCCGGATGCTCGATTGGTTCGGGATGACCACGATGAGCAGGTGGTCAACACCGGCAATGGTTCCCCGGCCGAGGTGTTCAACCCCTGCCTCCATATCCAGGAGCACGGCCTGGGTGGGACTGAGGAGCATCTTGGTCAGCATCCGTTTCAGGACATTGCTCTCCGGGCAGGCGCACCCGCCTTCCCCGACTTGAATTGCCCCGAGCACCATCAGCTTGATGCCGTCATGTTCCACCATGAATTTCTCCAGGAGGTCATCAACCATGGGGTTAATGTTGTAAAACGGACTTCCAGGTGTTTTTCCGGAACGTTCCACCAGGAGTTCGGCCATCTCAGAAATCGGGGTGAGGGAGTCGACATTTTCCAGGCCCAGAGTTTGAGCCATGTGGGGGCTCGGGTCAGCGTCAATGACCAGAACTTCCCGGCCATCCTGTTTCAGCTGTTCGGCGATAAGCGCCATGATGGTGGTTTTGCCTACCCCTCCCTTGCCGCTGATTGCTATTTTCATGAATGCTCTCTTGGTGTTTTGTTGAATTTTTTAAAAAAATATTAAGGAACTGGGTGCGAACCGCCATCTCCGCCATACCGGGCCTGATACCGTTCCTGCATCCCGTAGAGAACCTTGAGGTAGGAGGTGCGGTCGGTCAGTCCGGAGAAGCTCTCCATTTCGCTGACCAGGGAATTCAAGGGATAGCGGATATCAATCCCGTGGCGGTTTGTCCCCGCCGCATCTGCCCGGTCAAGAATCAGGACTGAATAATATCGCATCAGGATCCGGAGGGCGGGATCCCTGCGGTACAGGTAGGCCTGGCCGCCCATGGTATTTAAAAAGAAACCGGCATACTCGTAGAGGCCGGCTGCGGGCAGGTCAGGGAGTGGAACCCGGTCATCGGACCGCTCGGCCGGGCCGCACTTATCATTGCTTTCCGCCCATCGGAAAACGAGACTCATCAAATTTTCCATCTCCTGGGATTCCCGGGAGAGAATCTCCTTGAGAATCTGGAGATCTTCTCTGCCCAGAACGCGATAAAGATGGGTGAGGTTTTTGAGTATAGAGAAGAGATCATCGTTTTCCCTGACCACGATCGGTGGGTTGGCAAGCAGCTTCCGGGAGATATTTGAGAGGTATTGCTGGCTGCCGTTGGGAAATTCAAAGGATGCGACATACTCCTTTTGATCGAGTTCGCGGAAAAAAGAGGTGAGTTTTCCCGCCACTTCCTGACACGGGTTTTGGGCAACCGGCAAATCGGTAGGAGCGGAAGAAAAATCGTTTATTCCAGGGGAATCTTCCACAGGGAGCGGGGGCAGCGTGGTGGTTGCATCCGATGGTGCGGACTCGGGGCGAATCGATGGGTCATCTGCTGGACTTTCAGAGCCCTGCTCGATAAATGCCGGGGGAGAAAGTGGGGTGGGCCAGAAGAAATACCCTGTGATTCCTGCGATCAGGAGCAAGAGGATGACTATCCCCGCAGGTGAAATTGTTTTTTTCTTCCTTTTTATACGGGTCATCGGTACATGTCTTGTCCGTCAAAGAGTATTCTCCGCTCACCTGTCTAGGAGCCGCGGAACGGGATATTTGTTTCTGACGATAATTTAGTCCGCTTTCCGGGAGAGGTCAATCGGTAATACTCCTCGGTTTTGTGGAGCGGCGGCGTGATTTTTTTAACCTGGTGTTTCAGGTGAAAAAAAATAGATGGTGAGTGAAACGGATGATTGCCTGGATTTGATGGCCAG
>JBFHXP010000151.1:0-5817 GCA_041598875.1 Desulfobulbales bacterium | reverse complement strand
GTGCCCGTACTGCCAAGGGCTGCGCCAAGGGCCGCGCTCACCTCGGAGAGCGGGCCAAGGCCGTAGGCTGCCCCCAGATAGGCGGGATTCATATAGGAGAGCTGAATAACGCCCTCAACCTCGGCAACCGCCACCCGCTGGGCCAGGCCAAAGGCGCCGTTCTCTGAGGCGCGTGCGGCAACCGCGGCGGTCAGCGCCGGATGACTTGCGCAGATGACCATGGCGCCGGGAAAAGGGGAATAGGAGCCGACCACGGTGAAGCCATGGTCGGCAAGACTCTTCTCGGTCCAGGCGGCAACCGTTGCCATGTCACCCGCCGGGGGATTACCGAGAACAAAGGGTTTCAGGGCCTCGGCCTGGGCAAAGGGGGCAAATGCTGAAAAGACAAAAAATGCCAGGGCGATTACCAGAAATATCAGGGGTCGTTTCATAGTGTACCTGTCCTTTGAAGATGAAATCATATAATGCCCGTCAGAAAATCCCTTGTACCGGACGGCTACATCTATCTATTTTCAATCCGAAGACTAGATAGTGTCTATTCAGAAATGAGAAATTTTGCTCAAGATCAGGTAAGCGAGCCCACGAGACTCCGAGGCATGCGAAAAAAATAAGCACAGGCATATGTCAGATATCGGAGTCTCCACTTTGTTACGCTTACCTCCGAGCATTATTTTTTGAGCATAACGCCGAGATTGGGGAAAAGAGCCATTTATGGACAGGTACTAGATGAACATCGTAACCTGGCCATCATAGGCATCGCCAAGGAAGGCGGCAACACCGCCGAACTCAACCCCGTCGATGAGATCGCTCTCCTTGATACCCATCAGATCGACACTCATCTTGCAGGCCACGATCTTAACCCCGAACTCCGTGGCCATATTGATCAGCGACTCAAGCTGCTCGACATTATGCTGCTTCATCATGAATTTAAAGAGCCTGGGGCCGATTCCGCCGAAATTCATCTGCGAGGTGGCAAGGTTGCCGGCACCCTTGGGACGCATCCAGAGGACCATTCTCTCGAGAATATTACGGCCGGCGGTGCTGAAGTTTGCCTTCTTGATCACGTCAAGTCCCCAGAAGGTGACAAAGATAGTAACCTCGCGCCCCATGGCAATGGCACCGTTGGCAATGATGAACGCGGCCATCGCCTTGTCGAAATCACCGCTGAACAGGACCATGGTCAGCTTGTCGCCATGGCTCTCCAGGGTTGAAATCCGTCCTTCCAGTTCCTTGATCTGCGCGGCCACCGCATCGCTTACCGCGGGCGCCTGAGCACTTGCTTTTTCTACAGTTTCCATGAGTTGTCTCCTTTTAATTTCCAGTTCGTCCGCAGCGTGGCCACAGGGGCATCACCTCCCGGCGCACCCGGAGAACCCCACCTTATTTCTTCTTGATATAAAAGGTAAACACCCCACCTTCTTCGCTGGACTCCAACAGTTCATCGCCTGAACGTTTCAGCAAAGCGGGCATGTCACTCTTGGAACCGGCATCGGTAATTTCAACCTTGAGAATCTTGCCGGCCGCAGCGGCCTGCAGGGCCTTTTTGGTCTTCAGCATGGGCATTGGACAGTTCAATCCCTTGAGATCCACGGTTTCGTCAGCGGTAATTGCGCTCATTTCAGTGCTCCTTTTTTTGGGTTTACTATTCTGGTTAACATAGTTAATGGTATACGGATGAACAGCACGGCTCGGAATCGCATCCAACCGGGTTACATCTGGGCCTTGACCGATTCCATGGCCGAGCGGAGTACCTCAAGGGCCGAAATCACCTTTGGCCGCTGGCCCGACTCAATCCGGCCCACAAGCTGCCTATGAAGGTGAAAGATGAAATCCTCGATCTCCCGCACCTTGCGCTGGCCCCTGGGAGTCAGGCTCACCAGCTTTACCCTGGCATCGTTGGGATCCGGCGACCGCTGGACCAGTCCTTTGCGGGCAAGGCTGTCAATAACCACCGTGGCCCTGCTTTTTGCCACCTCCAGCTTGGTGGAGATCTCAACCCCGGTCAGATACCGGTGGCCGTCAAAAAGCATCAGGCACTTCAACTCCGATGGGGGCAGGCCGAACATCTTCGCCTCAAGGAAGATCCGGTCCTGGCAACAATTATTCATATCATTAATAAGCTCCTGGAGCTTATTGGCCTGATACTCAAGCAGCCTTATATCATTTGCGACCTTGACTTCGTTCATGAAGTGAACTATATTTCCTTGCAAAGAGTTTGTCAACCCCAAAATGCGGGATGAAAAAAACCAGGAGGATGCGATGAAAAAGGAAAATGACGGGGCCATGAATCCTTATCTGGCCGGCGGACTCAGCGGACTGGTGATCATCTTTTCCGCCCTGTTCACCGGACAATACTTTGGGGCATCAACATCCTTTGTCCGTTCCGCCGGCATGCTCAGCACATACTTTGACGCCGAAAGGGTCAGCCGGCTCGAATACTTCATCCGCTACGTGCCGCAGTTCGACTGGCAGCTGCTATTTGTTTTCGGCATATTTCTTGGTTCGCTGACAGCCGCCCTGTGGAGCGGATCATTCAAGATTCAGGCAGTGCCGGATATGTGGGCAAGCCGATTCGGTCCCAATCCGGTTCTTCGCGGGGTGGTCGCCTTTTTGGGCGGGATCATCGCCATGTTTGGCGCGCGCCTGGCCAATGGCTGTCCCAGCGGCCACGGCCTGAGCGGAATTGTCCAGCTTGCGGTAAGCGGTTTTGTCGCCCTGACCTGCTTTTTTATCGGCGGAATCGTGGTCGCGAGAATTCTATACAGAGGAGGTACCAGATGAACCAGCTCATCTATGGCCTGATTACAGGCATGTTTTTCGGTTTTTTCCTCCAGAGAAGCAGGGTCGTCCGCTATGACAAACAGTTGGGGGCCTTGCGTTTTCTCGACATGACCATTCTCAAGTTCATGCTCTCAAGCATTGTCGTTGGCATGGTCGGGATCTACTTCCTCCATGGCTTTGGCCTGGTCAAACTGATGTTTGTTCCCACCACCCTGCTGGTCAACATCCTCGGCGGCCTGCTCTTTGGCGCCGGGTGGGGACTCCTCGGATACTGCCCGGGAACCCAGGGCGGGGCACTGGGCGAAGGGAGAATAGACGCAATCTGGGGCATCCTCGGAATGACGGTCGGCGCCGGCCTGTACGCTGAAATGTACCCGGCAATCGCACGAAGCATTGCCGGCGCCGGCTATTTCGGTTCAATCACCGTGCCCGGCGTCCTCGGGGTCAACCCCTGGCTGGTCATCATTCCCTTTGTCGCCGGAGTGGCCCTGCTCTTTCGCTGGTTCGAGCAGAAGGGATTATAGCGCCGGACGGCTCAGGACGTCTTCCCATACAGCCAAAGGCAGGCCCGCACAGCGTGCGGACCTGCCTTTTTTTATAGAATAACCACTGCAACCAGACCCGCCATCTGTTCCTGCAAATACACATGTTACTCTTGCAAATTGCCAAACCGCCACCCTTCTGGTAGAATATTTTTTCGTACCAACAGCTATTTCATTTGCCAGCACCTTTTTCCGAAGTTCCCTGTGCCGTGACAGCCACCCATCTCCACGATGGGCCACGCACCGTTACCATTTTCGATAAAGGAGCGCCCCAATGCATGCCCGAATTATCCTTGGAAAAATACTGCTTGAAAAAAGGGATGAAGCAATAGCCATCTACAAGGAGAGTATCGCCCCGGCAGCCCAGGCCCAACCGGGATTTTCCGGCGGCCACCTGCTAACCGATCCGGAGGCCGGAAAATTCATCGCCACCTCTTTCTGGGAGAGTGAGGAGGCGATGATCGCAAGCCAGAAAAGCGACTACTTCCAGGAGCAAATCGACAAGATTTCCCCCTGTTTTGCCGGGCCGCTGATCATCCAGCACTACATGGTCACCGCCAGGTCGGAGTAAAGATACATCGGCCCAGGCCAGGGAGGCAGACGCCAGCCCGGGCAACTGCTACCAGCGGGTAACACACCAGCGCCAATACCGCTACGAAACGGTAACACTCCACCCGGTCACCACGGGCAACATACTGTAATAATAGAGTGAAAAATCAGGCACACTTCCTGCTACGCATCCTGAAAGAGGGAGGGGAAGGTAATACGGACACAGGTCGGAGCGGACCGGAAATCTGCTACGCGCCCGCGCCTCCCCTGCAAGGAACGCCCGTCAGGCAGCAATAATGGGTACAAGGAATCAACACACCCCAGTCACAGGAGAGAATAACCAATGAAGAAATCCACAAAGGTTACAATCGGATCAATGGCACTTATCATCCCTTTATTTTTACTCGCACTGTCCATCAATGAAAACAAGGCAGAGCAGCATGCGGCCGCAGGCGCGCCGAAAATAAAGCGACTGGAGGCCATCAGCGCCGAGTGGGGCAAACAGTACCCCCACCAGTATGATTCATACCTGCAGACCAAAAAAAGCGACAGGATTGATGACATGCTGAAAAGCAACCCAGCCCTGGTGGTGCTGTGGGCCGGGTATGGATTCTCCAAGGATTACAATGCGCCGCGCGGACACGCCTATATGCTGGAGGACAACATCAACACCCTGCGAACAGGTGGGCCGACCGATGACAAAACCGGGCCCATGCCCACTGCCTGCTGGACCTGCAAGTCCCCTGATGTCCCCCGCCTGATGGACAAGAAAGGAGAACTGGATTTCTTTACCGGGAAATGGGCGAGGTTCGGCAATGAAATAGTCAACCCGATAGGCTGTTCCGACTGTCATGACAACGAGACAATGGGTCTCGCCATAGTCAGGCCCCACCTGACCAAGGGACTTGACGCCGAGGGAAGCCTGAAGGCGGCTGAGGCAACGAATCAGGATATGCGCAGCCTGGTCTGTGCCCAGTGCCATGCCGAGTATTACTTCAAGCCCACTGAATGGACCGATGACAAAGGCAGCAAGCAGACGGCCGCCGTTGTCACCTTTCCCTGGGCAAACGGATTTGCGGTCGAAGAGATGGAAAAATACTATGACGACATCAAATTCACCGACTGGACCCACTCCATCAGCAAGGCGCCGATGCTCAAGGCGCAGCATCCTGAATATGAAACCTATGTCACCGGCGCCCACGGCCTGAACAATGTTTCCTGCGCGGACTGCCATATGCCTAAAGTCAGCAGGGACGGGGTCGCCTACACATCCCATGCCATTGGAAATCCCCTGGATAATTTTGCCGACACCTGCCTCAACTGCCACAGTGAAGATGAAAAAACCCTCCGTGCGATTGTTGCGAGAAAACTTGAGAGAAAGGAAGAGCTGACACAGACCGCGATGGACGTTCTCGCCAGGGCCCATCTTGAGGCAGGCAAGGCCTGGGAGCTTGGTGCAACCGAGGAGGAGATGAAAGGGATCCTCCAGGACATCAGGCATGCCCAGTGGAGATGGGATTTTGCCATTGCCAGCCACGGCTCCTTTTTCCATGCGCCGGAAGAAACCCTGAGGATCCTGGGGTCGGCGATCAACAAAGGCCAGGAGGCCCGTGTCGCCCTGCGTATCGTCCTGGCCCGCCACAATGCAGCCGATTTCACGGCCCCGGATTTCTCGACCAAGGAAAAGGCCCAACAGGTCATCGGCCTGCCTTTCCAGAAACTGGTGGACGAGAAGAACCAGTTCCTCAACACCCTGAGAAAGCAATGGACCAAGGAGGCAAAAGAAAAAGGTCTTTATGACCCGAAGACACAGGATGGAGTGGTATTTAAAACCTCGTACAACTAATTAGTTTTCATCCGGAACAAAAGACTTTCCGGACGGACACTCATAAATCGCCAACCCGTCCCGGCCTTTAAAGGTAGCGGGGGGGCACGGCGCCGCCGC
>JBFHXP010000150.1:0-5886 GCA_041598875.1 Desulfobulbales bacterium | reverse complement strand
GGTGCCGACCTCGCCGGTGAGCAGGACAAAACCGCCGTCATCCTCATTGATGCCGTAGAGGAGGTGGGCGAACGCCTCCCTGTGGCCGTCACTCATATAGAGGTAACGGGGGTCGGGGGCCATGGTGAAGGGTTTTTCCTGTATGCCGAAATGGTCGTTGTACATGCCCTGTCCGGAATTGTTTAGGTTTATCTGTCAACAGGTACATTAATAGTTGCATTGCCGGGAATTTGCAACTTCTTAGGAGGGGGCGGCCTGTTTGCCCGTGCTGTACCGGTGATTATTCCCCGTCCCTGAGCAGGCGCCAGGAAAAATGGATCCGGTAGGAGCGGACCATGATAACGCCGAGCGCGGCCACCAGGCTGGCTGCGGCCACCAGGGCCATGATCCAGTAGAAGTGATCGACCCCGTAGTCATCGGTAACATACCCGCCCACAGCGGTGGCGACGGAGCCGATGCCGAAAAGCAGGAAAAAATTGATGCCATAGCCCATGCCGTGGGAGGCCTTCCGGGTGTACTTGGCAATGAGGTAGTTATGTGAGGGCTGCCAGGCGTAGTAGACCAGGCTGAACAGGGAGCTGGCCAGAAGGAGGGGGGTGTCGGAAAAGCGGCTGATAAAATAGAGGCAGGGGGCGACTATGATAAATATTGCAACCGGGTACAGTTCCGGTCTTTTTATCTTGTCGTTCAGGTAGCCGCCAAACCAGGCGCCGACCAGGCCGAAGGAGAGGACCGCTGTGGTGACGTATCCGGCGATGACCACCGGCTCGTTATGGGTG
The DNA here is from genome assembly GCA_041598875.1 of Desulfobulbales bacterium. Lineage (GTDB taxonomy): Bacteria > Desulfobacterota > Desulfobulbia > Desulfobulbales > BM004 > JAKITW01. The sequence goes on along the minus strand of JBFHXP010000150.1, from coordinate 5,107 downwards.
GCAATGAAGTGGATTTCCTTGCGGAGCAGGGTCGGGAAAAAGGTAAGTGATCCCCGGAAGATGAATCCGGAAAGGATGCTGCCGGCATAGAGAAGAAGCATGGCCACCGGAAGTATCAAAACCGGGGCCGGCGAATCAGCGGTATTGGCGGTCAGGCTGTTTTCCGGCGCAGCCACCGCCTTTTTCCTTTTCCAGAACAGGAGGTCTTCGGATTTGAGATCTGGCTCATTTTCCAGTGTCATTTTGAAGAAACCGGCCGCCAGAATTAACCCGAGAAGTCCATAGAGGATATAGGCCGCCCGCCAGGAACCAAAGAGATACATGCTCAATGCGGCCAGCAGCGGGGTCATGATCAGGCCGATATTGCCAAGCACTCCGTGTATCCCCAGGGCACGACCCTTGGTTTCAATGTTGCGGGCGATGAGGGAAAGGCCTGCCGGGTGGTGGATGGAGGCAAAAAGGCCAAGAAGGGCATAGGCAAGGGCAAAGGTCAGCAGGGAGGGAGAGATCCCTATCAGAAGCGAAGATGTCGCCTCCCCGAAAACGCCCACTGTAAGCAGCCGTTTAGAACCGATGCGGTCGGCGAGGTATCCGGCGGGGAAGGAGCCCAGTCCGTAGAGGAAATACCCGATATTGGCGATGATCCCGATGTCCATGAAGCTCATCGAGTGTTCACCGGCAATGACAACGAGCACCGCGGGAAGAAGGGTCATGTAGCCGTGGGTGATCAGATGGGAAAGGCCGGTCAGCCAGGTCAGTTTGCGGTTGTTATTCATCTAGCGCAGCTCCCACTCCACTCTTTTTTCCAGAAAAGGGGTGTGACGAATGTCGCCTATCTCGTCGTCATCGTGTTTGTTGAAGATTTTTTCTTCTATTTTTTGCGCGTTGATGGTGCCGAACCAGTTATTGGTCGCGTCGACGTCAAAATCCTGGGCCTCGGCCACCCCGATATCGTAATCCTTGTTATCGTAGATATTGTTGTGGTTGATGGTCACACCCTTGGCCTGATAGAGGTAGATTCCTTTTCTGTTGCCGCTGATCTCGTTATAGGTGATGGCAACATCAGAATTTTCCTTGGGCCAGATGCCGAAGAATTTGTTGTCCCGCATCTCGTTATGGGAGATGACCCCGGAGGAGTTGCGGAACCCTATCCCTCCCTTGTTCTTGTAGAAGACATTGTCAATGATCTCGAGATTCGAGCGCAGACCAAACCAGGGAACTCCCGGGGTTTCCTCCTCGCTTTTGAAGCTGATACCGACCCCGCAGTTGGCAAATTCGTTGTGGCGGATGGTCGCCTGGGACCCGTGGGCATGGACCCCGTTGTAGGCAAAAAGGATTTTCGCATGCTCCACCACATTGCCGTTGGAGCCGAGAAAATTAATGGCGCCCCAATCGCCGGGCCGGGCGTCGACCTCGGCCGAGGTGAAGATTATTTTTTGCCTTTTGTTTCCCCGGGCGATCAGGGTGCCGCGGATGATCAGTTCCGCTTCCGGGTAGTAGGGCGTGTCAACGGCAAACATGTTCTGCGGGCTTTTTTCATCAATCCGCTTGAATTTGACCGTGCTGCCCGGTTCAATGGTAAGGGTCACCCCCGGAGGCACGTAGATGTCCCCATGGATGAGCACCGTGCCCTTCCATGTGGTGTTTTCAGTCAGTTCCTGGCTGAAAAGTTCCACGGTTTCCTGTTGTCTGGTGCACCCGGTTGCCGCCAGCAAAAAACAAAGGGCGGTCCCGCTAATCAAGGCCTGCCTGATATTCCACTGCAATACCATATCCTCTCCTCCTGTTGAGCATGCCGACAATCAGCAGCATGCCGATTCCCAGCAGTACGGCAATCTGGGCCTCCATCGGGGTGCCTGCCGGTCCCCCCCCCAGGTTCCAGTTTTCCACCAGGGCCGCGCCCACCAGCATTCCCATTACCGTGACTCCGGCATCGTTGTCTCCCTGGCCGGCGGCCACCAGCTGGCGCAGGGGACAGCCCCGGACCAGAACCGAGCCGAACCCAACCAGCAGCATGCCGAGAAACGCCCAGCCGTAGCTGGTGTTGGAGCTGGGCTGGCCCTCGATGCCAAAGGAAAACTGGCCGGTGAGAATGCTGGTTATCAGGGCAAAGCTGAAAAATGAGCCGATGCTGATCAGGAGCCCGGTGGACCGGGGGCAGTTCATGATCTCTCGCGGCCCCCAGAGAAAGATGCGGGCAATGCCGCCGGTGATACAGAACTTGGTGTGCTGCGATAGCGCGCCGATGGCAAGGGCCACGCCCAGGGAAAGAAGAAAAGGCGCGTGCTGCGCCCCTGACCCCTTGGTGCTGGTGGCAATGAATTGGGGCTGAATATAGGCGAGTATCAGAAGAAATGCCATAACCGCGGGCATGATGAACCCATTGGCCCTGGGGGTCGGTCGTGCTTCGCCGAGCTGGAACCCGTTGGCCACGAACTCAAGCCCGATAAAGATGCCGGCAGTAAGGCCTGCCAGGCCGACAATGGCGCCGATATCCCCGCCGGCCAGGCGGAGAAAGAGCTTGACCGGACAGCCGATAAAGACCGAGCAGCCGATAATGAGAAAAATGCCGATCAGAAAGCGGAGCAGAGGGGAGCTGCCACCGGTGGAGGCGAACTCCCTGCGAAACAGGGAAAGGAGAAAGGCGCCGAGGACAAACCCCATGATCTCCGGCCGAAGATACTGCATCCGGATATTGTCATGGAGACTCATGGCGCCGGCCACGTTTTCCATGAAACAGGATACGCAGATGCCGGTGTTGGCGGGGTTGCCGTATTTAGAGAGGGTAAAGGCGCCTATTCCCAGCACCGCGCCCATGATGACAAACCAATATCGCTTCATGATCAGACCGTGGAGGATCACCCGCAGCTGCCGGCGATTCTTCTTTTCATATAGTAGAGGGTTTTCCTGGTATCTTTCAGGCTGGCGTTGTCCGGGTCCTGCTCCAGTCCCTTCTGGATGACCCAAAACGCCTCCTCGACCGCCACCTTGATTTTTTTCCCCTGAAAGGCCGGGGCTTTTTTGTCAAGATAATCAGGGTTCAGATCCACGGCATTACGAAAGGCGAGCATGGCATCCATTGGATTCTGCCGCCGCATGTGAAATTCACCGAGAAGCATGAATACATCTCCTTCATACGGAAAATCCGTAGCCATTCCCTGGAGGAGTTCCTCCGCCTTTTCCAGGTTATTGCTGGCAAGGAGCCCCTTGGCAACGGAAATTTTCTGCGAGAGCTCGGGCCGGACGTATCCGGCCGGCACCTGAGTCTCCTGGATTTGCGGTTTTGAGCCCGCCTCTCCCTCCTGGGTGAAGAGTATCGCCAGCGCGGCGACAAGGAGCAGGGCCAGGGCCCACGCCGATAAGGTGTCTAGTTTATCCATGGTGCGGGTTCTTTGGGAAAGACATCAAGGGGGGCATCGGGCTTCGTCTCGTGTTGCGGAACAAAAGGGAGATTATTACAGGTCATCTTGAATACGTGTCTTTCCGCTTGATCTCTGTGCCGCGATCAAAATGTATTCTAGGAGGCAGGCGAGCCTGCAGGGATCCGATATCGTCTATATGCCGCTGGTACAATTTTTCGCATCCCCTGATCTCAAACGAAAATCCTGATTATTCCATATACCCCGGATGGCTGTAGTTTGTGAGAATCATTATCTCTTGGTATTTTGTTTATATTACATCCCTTTGTTTTCGTGGTCAACGAAAGAAGGGTTTTTCCGCTGCGCTGGGACACGGAAATTTCATCGCCGCCTGTTGCCGGCTTGTTGCTGTATGCCGGGCGCACTGTTGGCAGTATACCATTTTTCGCGAAAAAAAACTTTTCCTGGTAAGGGGCATATTTCCCGGCCTCCGGCAGAGAGGTTTCTTGCACTGTTCTGTCAAATGGGATATCATTTTTTCCTCTGTTGAAGAGGGGTTGCGTGGTTTTTTGCTCCATGCCCTCCACTCCTGTCCGGCCCCGGTCCCGGGCGTGCTTCGCTGGACGCGGCGGGATGGTTACATTTTTGCAGGTATCAGGTATAGGAAGTGAGCAGACTTATTTATCAGCACGGCATGACCCTTATTCTGCCGCTGGAGTTTCACGAAACGGTTGTCGGCCATTGCCGGCGCAAGCTTGCCGGCGAATTTCTCAGTACCGAGTCCCCGGAAAAAAAGGCATACGGGCTTGTTGCCGGGACCAGGACCGGGGCGGTCCTTGAGGTGGGCGCCTGTTTTCCGCTCAAAAAAAATGCCCGCTCCAGGGAGCCTTTCCGGGGGCAGATGGATTATCTCATGCAGAAGCATGCGGTGCGCTCCGAGACCCCTCTGGAGAAAAGGGGATGGGTGGCTGACCCGGATGAGTGGAATGAGGTCGGCAGGAAATGCTCTGACCTCGGATTGATGCTCCTCGGCACCTATCATATGCACCGGGTGGGCTGGAATCATGACATGCTCCGTGATACGCCAACCGTGCTTGACGCGATCCTCGGCAAGAAGAGCTCCATGGTGATGTTCATCGTATCGATGGTAAATCCGGACTCCCCGGTTATCCGTGCCTTTTTCGAGGGCAATCCTGAGCTGGAGATTCCCATTCTGTCCCGGAGTAGTGGCTGATGCTCCGCGAACTCGATCTTTTTTTTGAAAAACCGCCGGCCCTGATCGTGGAATACCGCGATCCTGATTCAGGCTTCTCCGGCTGGTTTGTCCGGGATTCGCTGGATAACTCGATCTGCGCCGGGGGGATACGGGTCCAGCCCGGCCTCTCCCGGGAGCATCTCTGTTCCATGGCCCGCAACATGTCGCTCAAGATGCGGATCTGTGAGCTGGGGGTAGACGGCGCCAAATGCGGTATTGATTTTGATCCCTCCTCTCCTGACAAGGAGAAGGCGGTTGGCCGTTTTTTGAGGGCGATCCGGCCCTATGTTGAGACCGTCTACTCCATGGGGCCGGATCTCAATGTGGAGATGGAGGAGCTGGAGCGGATTGGCCGCAATCAGGGGATCTCTTCGGTGAAAATGGCGGTGGCCAGGGCCCAGGGCTGGGATCTTTCTTACTACAAGGAGCGGGCAGCCGTCCTTAACCAGAAGGTGGGAGGCTGGTCCCTGGGTCGTCTTCGTGCCGGCCACGG
>JBFHXP010000149.1:0-5886 GCA_041598875.1 Desulfobulbales bacterium | reverse complement strand
CACTTTGTCACTTTGTCACTCTGTGCTTTCCTCCAGAGGCAACGATGAAAAGCAAACCGCAGAATGTCGAATATCGAATATCGAACCGCTGAAGTTTTTCACTTCATCATTCTCCTCTAACAAAAAATCGGACGATTGACACATCATTCATCATTCGTTATTCGATATTCGATATTTCACTTCGCCCTTTGTGCCTTCCCCAATCACACCGTCACGTCCGTGGAGAAACGGCGGGCCATCTCCATGGTCTCCAGGGTAACAACCTCATCGATCTGCAGGAGCACCAGTTCCTCCATCATCTCGGTGGTGATGTAATAAAACCGCCGCAGTATCGAACCATCTTTCTGAAACACATCCTGAAAGGCGGGAATATTCTCCACGCCCTCGCCGGTGGCAATGGTCTGGGAAATCGCCTGGCGCAGCGCGCAGGCCTGACAGTGAATCGTCTTGCCGCAACCGCCCGGCAGACGGGCATTGACACATTCAAGGGCCTCGCCGGGAAGAAAATTTTCAATTTCAGCCAGCGGGCGGTTGAGGAACTTCCCGGCCCGGCGGTTGCCGCCTTGAATCCGGAACTCCCTGTCAAGAAGAAGGACCGGGGCAGGCAGATCTTCCAGGATCTCCCGCACCGACTTCGGGTGAACGGAACGCATCCTGGCAAGACACTCCCGGCAGATCCCCTGGGACACCTTTTTCCCGTTGTCCACCGCATCGGTCACGACCTTTTCCTTTCCGCATCGGGCGCACACCATTTTCATATATTTCACCGCGTAAAATTTCCGTAAAAGAAATTTACCTCCCCTGCCCACTCATTCTTACCATGCCCTGACCGGCAGTTCAATTTTTTGCTTACTTCGTCTCTATTTGTCTCTGGCCCTTGGATCGAATCCATGGTAAGTTAACCATTCAGTATAAGACGTTCATGTAGTGTACCGCACACCGCATGCTCCGGAAGAAGCTCGCAATGGGGCCTTATCCGGGGCTTTTTTTATTGCCAGAAACTGGAGATTGATCATGCAGATAGAAGAGAATACATACGTGGCCATAGACTATATCCTTACCCTGGATTCAGGCGAGGAGGTAGACCGCTCCCAGGAGGGCGCCCCTTTAGGGTTCATTACCGGAATAGGCCAGGTCATCCCCGGCCTGGAAGATGCGCTGATGGGCATGAAGGCCGGCGAATCCGCGAAGATCACCGTCGGCCCGGACGATGCCTACGGCCCGGTACAGGAGGACATGGTCCAGGAGGTACCCCGTGACCAGTTTCCCGACGACATGGAACTGGCGCCGGAGATGGTATTTGAGGCAAACGGGCCGCACGGGCCGATGATGCTGGTGGTCAAGTCGATCAATGACAGCGGCACGGTGACCGTGGACTTCAACCATCCCATGGCCGGCCTGAACCTCAATTTCGATATCACGGTCCGCGAAGTCCGGTTGCCCAGTGCCGAGGAAATCGCGCAAATGGCCTCCGAATCCATGGGTGGCGGCTGCGGCTGCGGCTGCGGCGGAGATGACGATGAAGACGGTGATTGCGGCTGCGGCCCGGACAGCGGCAGAAAAGACGGCTGCGGGTGCGGCTGCGGCTGAGACCAAAACAGCATAAAAAAAAAGCCCATGCACTCTTCTGCATGGGCTTTTTTTTGGCCTTTACACTGGGATAATGTAGCGCAGATCATAGGGCACTATTGAGCGCACCCCATTTGTTGGAATATCTTTTTCGGTATTTTGTGCTATAGTGGAAGAATTCAAGGGAGCACCCCGCATTTCGTGTCCCGTTCAAGGCGCTCGGCTATGACTAAAGGGTATCTTGAATAATCAGGATTTTTGGTTGAGATCAAGGAATGCGAAAAATTTTACCGCAGGCATATAATTGATATTCCGAGGATAAAATTTTGAGCATGACACGGAGATCGGGCGAAAATACGATTATTGAAGATGGCCTAAACCCGGAGGACAACACCATGATCGACATCGTAAAAAAATTCATCTACACCGGCGTGGGACTGGCATTTCTGACCAAGGAAAAAGTAGAGGAACTAGCCCGGGAGCTGGCTGAAAAAGGAAAACTCTCCGAACAGGAGGGCCGTGATTTCATCGAGGAATTAAAGGAAAAATCAGAACAGGCCCGCGTCGACCTGGAGAAACAGGTGGCTGAGATAACGGAAAAGGTGGTCAGAAAAATGAATCTCGCCACCCGGGACGACCTGGCCCGCCTTGAGGAGGAAATAAAGAGTCTCCGCCGCACCCCCGAGATCCCTGGAAACGATTGATGCTCAGTATCCGACGCATCGGGGTCATCGGCCGGACCTACCGCCATATAAACCGCTACCGGCAGATCCTGCGGGCGCTTTTCAAGTACGGTTTCGATGACCTGCTCGACACCCTGCGCCTGGAGGAATATCTGGAGCTCGGCCTGCAGATGATCTCCAGAAAAAAGGTGGAGCACATCGAAAAACTGACCCGGGCGGAACGGTTCCGCACCGCCCTGGAGGAACTTGGCCCCACCTTTGTCAAAATAGGGCAGATCCTCTCCACCCGGCCCGATCTCATCCCGCTTCAATTCGTCAAGGAACTGGCCAAACTCCAGGACACCGTGTCGCCCTTTCCAGTTGCCGAGGCCCGGGAAATCTTCAAGTCCCAGCTCGGCCGGTACCCGGAAGAGGTCTTTGACTCTTTTGAAGAAAAACCGCTGGCCGCGGCCTCCATCGGCCAGGTCCACCGGGCCAGGCTGAAGGGTTCCGGCGACGAGGTGGTGGTCAAGATCCAGCGGCCGAATATCCGGGAGATAATCGAGGTGGACCTTGAAATCATGCTCCACCTGGCAGCACTTGCCGAGAATCATCTCGAAGAGCTGGAGATCCACCGGCCTACCCGCTTGATAAAGGTCTTTGCCGACAACCTGGAAAAGGAGATCAATTACGTCATCGAGGCGGCCAATATCGAACAGTTTGCCCGCAACTTCATTGATGACGAGACGGTTTACGTGCCACGGGTCTACCGGGAACTGTCAACCCGGCTGATTCTGACCATGGAGCATGTCCATGGGATCAAGGCATCGGAGGTGGAACGTCTTGCCCCACCGGACTATGACCGGGTTGAAATCGCCCGGCGCGGCGCCGACCTGATCATGAAGCAGGTCTTTGTTACCGGATTTTTTCACGGTGATCCCCATCCGGGCAATATCTTCATCCTGCCCGGCAATGTTTTCTGCTTTGTCGATTTCGGGATGATGGGCCGGATCAACCGCCAGGAGCGTGAAGATTTCTCCGATCTTATCACGCATTTAGTCAGGCGGGACGACCGCCGGACAACTGAAACGGTGCTCAAGCTCACCACCTCTGACAAAGAACCTGACCGCGCGCAGCTGGAACGGGATATCACCGAATTTATCGACCAGTTTTTCTATCTGCCCCTCAAAGAGATTGATGCCGGCACGGTTATCCACCAGATGCTGGAGATCCTCTCCCGGCACGGGCTTCGTATCCGGCCCAATCTTTTCCTGATGCTCAAGGCCCTGGGGACCGCCGACGGCCTGGGCCGCCTGCTTGACCCGGAGTTTGAACTGGCCCGCCACGTGGAACCCTTTGTCAGAAAAATCCAGGCGAACCGCCTGCACCTGACACGGCTGGCCACCGACATGTTTGAGTCGACCTCCGAATTTCTCTTTCTGCTCAAGGAAGTTCCCCGCGAGCTGCGCGCCATTCTCAAACAGGCCCGCCAGGGAAGGATGACCATCGAGTTCCAGCACCGGGGCCTGGAGCAGCTTCTCTACACCCAGGACAGGACCAGCAACCGAATCGCCTTTGCCATTGTCCTTGCCGCCCTGATCATCGGCTCTTCGCTTATTGTCCTCTCCGGGATCCCGCCCAAATGGCACGAGATACCGGTGATCGGCCTGCTCGGTTTCGTGGTCGCCGGGATCATGGGCTTCTGGCTCCTGCTGTCGATATTGCGACGGGGCAGGATGTAGGCTATCTTGAAAAAGTGTTCTCTGGCCCGATTACTGTTTCGCGCCAGAAATAACAATTGACTGTCACTCTGTTACTTTGCCACGCTGTGCTTTCCTCCAGAGGCAACGATGAAAAGCAAACCGCAGAATGTCGAATATCGAATATCGAACCGCTGAAGTTTTTCACTTCACCATTCTCCTCTAACAAAAAATCGAACGATTGACACATCATTCATCATTCGTTATTCGATATTCGATATTTCACTTCGCCCTTTGTGCCTTTGTGCCTTCTGCCTCCATGCCTTCTGCCTTTGTACCTTTCTTCCACTCTGCCACTCTGCCCCGAAAGCTTTTGACAGCAAATCCCGGTCAAAGTATATTCCTGATTTAAAGGAAATTGTTCCATCCAGTGTCAGTCCAGGAGCGGGGAGGCACGCCATGGAGATAAGGCCGGGGGAAAAAACAGAGCACCGCAGCCGGAAAAGCCGGCCAGCGCTTTTCGGCCTCCTGATCCTCCTGCTCGCCCTTCCAGCCCCCGTTTCCGCGCAGCCCGCCGAATCCCGCCGCATCCTTATTCTCAACTCCTATCACCAGGTCTATTTCTGGACCGACGGCATCATGCAGGGCATCAATGATATCTTTGCCGCCCGGAATCTGCGGACGGATTTCTTTGTTGAAAACATGGACAGCAAACGTTTCTTCGGTGGCCTGGAGGGTGAATATGTCTCCCGCCTCAAGGAGATATACCGCAACAAGTACAAAAACATCCATTTTGACATCATTATCTCCTCTGATGATAATGCCCTGCTCTTTCTGCTGGCCAACCGCGACGAACTGTTTCCCGGGGCCCCCATCGTCTTCTGCGGGGTCAACAATTTCGATGATTCCCTGCTTGCCGGCCACACCGGGATAACCGGCGTTGTCGAGACCCTGGACCGCGAGGAAACCATTGACACCGCCCTTATCCTCCATCCAGGCACCAAGAGGGTCGCCCTGGTCACCGATACCGCCACCACAGGAGCGGCCAACCGCGAGCAGCTCAAGAGACTGGCGGCCAGGTATGCGCCGGCAGTGGAACTTCTCTTTCTCGACCACGATGGGACCGGGCTGACCTTTGACCAACTCCTGGAAAAGGTGGCCGCGCTCCCCAAAGACTCGATCATCTTTTATTCGGATTTCCACATTGACCGCAACGGCCGCAACTTTGACGACCAGCGGCTGGTGGCGGAAAAACTGAGCCAGGCGTCCGGACTGCCGATCTATACCAATTATTCCAGCGTCTTCGGTTCGGGCACGGTGGGAGGCAAGCTCAACAATCCGGTATTCCAGGGTCGTTCCGCCGCGGAGATGGCACTCAGAATCCTCAATGGTGAGCCGGTGGCCGATATACCAGTTGAGAAACAAAGCCCCAACAGATTCATGTTTCAGTACAACCAGCTGGATACATTCAACCTGCTCGACAAAAATCTCCCGGAAGGCAGCATCATTGTCGACCGGCCAATAACCTTTTATGAAAAAAACCGGGCCAAGGTCTGGGGGACTGCCATCCTCCTTGCCCTGCTGGCGATTATCATCTTTTTACTGGTGCGCGCCCTCCGGCAGCGCAAACACGCTGCCAGGGAGCTGGTCCGCTGGAACCACATATTTGCCAATGCCCAGTGGGGACTGGCAGTGGCGGATCCCTACACGGAAAGAATCATAGATATCAATCCGGCCTTTGCCCGGATGCACGGCTGTGAAATCGAGGACCTGGTCAACTCTCCGGTAAAGGATATCTATGCCCCGGAGGTACGGCCGGAGCTGACTGGACACCTCCGGGAAATTCAAGAAAAAGGCCATTACCGGTTTGAGTCCATCCACCTCCGCAAAGACGGCTCCTCTTTTCCGGTAGCCGTTGCTGTGGCCACAATCAAGGATGAGCAGGGATCTCCCCT
>JBFHXP010000148.1:0-6005 GCA_041598875.1 Desulfobulbales bacterium | reverse complement strand
TTCACCCGAGGCAAGGAGTGTCTGGTAGCAAGGCCTGCTTGTCATTTTTTTTCAGGTCTGGTAGGGTTGCACATTCGTCAAAGAAAGGCGTGACCGATTCGTGACAACACAAAGGTATCCGCCAGCTGCAGGATGATATCAGTGTATACCTTCATCTGCTGGTAAGTTCAAAAAAATTCCGCAAGGTACGCTATGCGGCGGTTTGTTTCCACTCTTCTCTCGCCGATCGGCAAAAAAGGCCTTATGGCCCTTTCCGGCGCCCTGCTCGGCATCTTTCTGCTGGTTCATCTCCTTGGCAACGCCACCGCCTTTCTCGGCCGCCAGGCGTTTCTCGCCTACGCCGAAAACCTCCACTCCATGGGCCAGGCGATCATACTCTTTGAGTCAGCGCTCCTGGTTCTCTTTGCGACCCACATAATCCTTGCCGCCACCCTCTATATCGAGGACTGTGCCGCCCGACCGCAGCGCTACGCCGTTTACCGCCGCCAGACCAAGGGATGGGGGGCGCGGACCATGCCCTACACCGGCCTGGCAATCCTTCTCTTTCTCATCGTCCATCTTGCGAATTTCCATTTTTCCGGCAAGAATATCCCCATTGCCGACCTGATTCTCGAGACCTTCCACAACATCCCTCTTGCCCTTTTTTACATCCTTTCCGTATCCGCCCTGGCGCTGCACATCAGCCACGGTTTCTGGAGCATGTTCCAGAGCATGGGAATCAGCCATCCCAGATATGACGCACTGATCAGGACAACAGCCATTGGCGCAAGCATACTCATCGGCACGGTCTATATCATGATTCCGGCCATGACTTTCTTGTCCCGGACCTTTCTATTAGAATAGGACCCCATGAAACTGGACGCCAAAATACCGGATGGGCCGCTGGCCGAGAAATGGGACCATCACCGCTTTACAAGCCGACTGGTCAACCCGGCAAACAAACGCAAATTCTCCATCATCGTTATCGGCACCGGCCTGGCCGGCGCCTCTGCCTCGGCAAGCCTTGCCGAACTTGGCTATAATGTCAAAACCTTCTGCCTCCAGGACAGCCCGAGACGGGCGCACAGCATCGCCGCCCAAGGCGGGATCAACGCGGCCAAGAACTACCAGAATGACGGCGACTCGATCTTCCGCCTCTTCTACGACACCATCAAGGGTGGCGATTTCCGCTCACGCGAGGCCAATGTCTACCGCCTGGCCCAGTTGAGCGTAAACATCATCGATCAGTGCGTGGCCCAGGGCGTGCCGTTTGCCCGGGAGTACGGCGGCCTTCTTGCCAACCGCTCATTCGGCGGGGCCCAGGTTTCCCGGACCTTTTACGCCCGCGGCCAGACCGGCCAGCAACTCCTGCTCGGCGCCTACGGCGCCCTGATGCGCCAGGTGAAATCCGGCAAGGTGACGCTCCTTCCCAGGCGGGAGATGATGGAACTTGTCGTGATTAATGGACGGGCCCAGGGAGTTGTGGTTCGCAACCTGATCAGCGGCGCGCTGGAATCCCATGGGGCGGACGCGGTGATAATCGCCAGCGGCGGCTACGGCAATGCCTTTTTTCTCTCCACCAATGCGATGAACTCCAATGTTACCGCATCGTGGCGGGCCTACAAAAAGGGGGCATTATTCGCCAATCCCTCCTTTGTCCAGATCCACCCCACCTGCATCCCGGTCCACGGCGACTCCCAGTCCAAGCTGACCCTGATGAGCGAAAGCCTGCGCAATGACGGCCGGGTCTGGGTGCCGAAAAAACCGGGTGACAAGCGGGCGCCCGCCGATATCCCGGAAAACGAGCGCGATTATTACCTGGAAAACAAATACCCGAGTTTCGGCAACCTGGTGCCCCGGGACGTGGCCTCGCGCAATGCCAAGGAGCAGTGCGATCAGGGCAAGGGCGTCGGCGCCACCGGGCTTGCGGTGTATCTGGACTTCGCCGAGGCGATCAAACGGGACGGCCCCGCTGAAATCACCCGCAAATACGGCAACCTCTTTCAGATGTACGAAAAAATCACAGCCAGCAACCCGATGCGGGAACCGATGACCATTTTCCCGGCGGTCCACTACACCATGGGGGGCCTGTGGGTCGATTACAACCTGATGACCACGATCCCCGGACTTTTTGCCCTGGGCGAGGCCAACTTCTCGGACCACGGCGCCAACCGCCTTGGGGCCAGCGCCCTGATGCAGGGACTTGCTGACGGCTATTTTGTGATCCCCTATACCATGGGCAACTATCTTGCCACGGCCGGACCGGCGGGACACGACCCGGCCCATCCCGCCTTCACCGAGGCAACCAGGGAGGCAAAGGACAAGATTGAAACCCTGCTCGCGATCAAGGGAAAGCGAACCGTGGACGATATCCACCGCCAGCTGGGCCAGGTACTCTGGGATCACTGCGGCATGGCCCGCAACGAAAAGGGACTCATGCGTGCCCTGGAGAAAATCCCGGAAATTAAAAACGAATTCACCACCAATGTCCTGGTGCCCGGCACCGGGGAAAACCTCAACCAGTCACTGGAACGGGCCGGGCGGCTTGCCGATTATCTCGAGTTTGCCGAACTCATGGTCCGGGATGCCCTGGCCCGCCGGGAATCCTGCGGCTGCCATCTTCGCGAAGAGAGCCAGACTGCGGAAAACGAGGCCCTGCGCGATGATGTCCATTTTTCCCATGTCGCGGCCTGGGAATACACCGGCGAGACGAACGAACCGGTACTCCATACCGAGCCGCTCACCTTTGAAGCTGTCCAGCCCAGCCAGAGGAGTTACAAGTGAGCACCATTCATCTCACCCTCAAGGTCTGGCGTCAGCCAGGCCCGGAAACACCGGGGGTCCTTGACACATATGAGAGCGGACCGATCTCCACGGACATGTCCTTTCTTGAAATGCTCGATGTGGTCAACGAGGGGCTGACCCTCCAGGGGAAAGAGCCGATCGCCTTTGACCATGACTGCCGCGAGGGAATCTGCGGCACATGCGGGGCCGTGGTCAACGGCATACCCCATGGCCCGGAAAAGGAAACCACCCTCTGCCAGCTGCACATGCGCCACTTCAGAAATGGCGACACCCTGGTTATCGAACCCTTCCGCGCCCGGGCGTTCCGGGTGGTAAAGGACCTGGTGGTCGACCGCTCCGCCCTGGATGCGCTGATCGCCGAGGGGGGGTATGTTTCGGTCAATACCGGCGGCACCCCGGACGGTAACACGATTCCCATTGCCAGGGATATTGCCGAAAAGGCCCTGGACGCCTCGGCCTGCATCGGCTGCGGCGCCTGTATCGCCGCCTGCCCCAACGCCTCGGCAATGCTCTTTGTCGGCGCCAAGATTTCCCATCTCGCTCTCCTGCCCCAGGGCAAACCGGAACGGGCCAGACGGGCAAGGGCCATGGTGGAAAAGATGGATGCGCTTGGTTTCGGCAACTGCGGGAATGAGCGGGAATGCGAGGCAGCCTGCCCCAAGGGGATCTCCATCTCAACTATTGCCCGCCTCAACCGGGAATTCTTCCGGGCATCCTTCTGCTCTGAAGAGGAGTAGACAGGGGCCTGCCGCGCCTACCCCTCTTGTTCCTGATCAAGGACCTTGCGGACGATCCGCGCCATCTCCTTCATGACAATCGGCTTCATCACAAACTCCCTGATACCCCGCTTCTTTGCCTGTTCCTCGTTTATGATCGTGCTGAAGCCGGTGCAGAGGATTACAGGGATATCCGGCCGGGTTTTCAACAGGAGAAGGGCCAGCTCGGAACCGGGCAAAACCGGCATCGCCTGATCGGTAACAACAAGGTCATACCCGTCCGGATCTTTCTGAAAAAGCCGCAGGGCTTCTCGGCTGTCGACACAGGAAGTCACCTCATAACCAAGTTTTCCCAGGACCTTCTCCCCCAGAGCGGCAATGGCGATTTCATCATCAACAAAGAGAATCCGCTCGGTGCCAGTCGGCAGATCCTCGAGTGTTTTTTCCGGCTCTTCAACAACCTGATCGATTACCGGGAAAAAGAGCTGAAAGCAGGTCCCCTGTCCCGGAGCGCTGTCAACGGTTATGAACCCGTTGAGCCCGGTGACAATTCCGTGAACTATTGCCAGCCCCATCCCTGACCCCTTGCCAACCTCCTTGGTGGTAAAGTAGGGGTCATAAATCCGCTCCAGGGTCTTTGCATTCATCCCATGACCGTTATCCCTGACCGAGAGAAGGACATAACGACCAGGTGGTGGCCCTGCCCCGGGGCCCGTCATGCCGATTTCAACCCGATCGAGGGTCACGTCAATAATCCCCCCCCTTTCCTCCATCGCGTGCCAGGCATTGGTGCAGAGATTCATGACCACCTGATGAATCTGGGTGGGGTTTCCATAGATCATCCCGCTGGGTGCCAGGATGTTTTCATTGATCTCCACGGTGGCCGGCAGGGTGGCGCGAAGAAGCTTAAGGCCCTCGCGGACAATTACGCTGATTTCAACAGGCCCCTTGCTTTCGCCTCCCTGACGGCTGAAGAGAAGGATATGGGAGACCAGGTCCCTGGCCCGAAGCCCGGCCTTGTACACGTCCTTCAGGTCGTTGTACACATCGCTCCCAGCACCAACTTTCTCGAGAGCCAACTCGGTAAACCCAATGATAGCGGTCAGAATATTGTTGAAATCATGGGCAATTCCCCCTGCCAGGGTGCCGATGGCCTCCATTTTCATCGCCTGGCGGAGCTGAGATTCCAGGGCCTCTTTTTCCATTGCCGTTCGTTTCAGGACGGTGATATCGCGTCCAATATGGATCGTTGCCGGCCGCCCCTCCCAGGTGGTCAGCTGGGAGTTGACCTGCAGAAAGATAATTTCACCGCTCCTGCTCACGACCCGGAACGAATGAAGACTCGGCACCTTTTCTCCGGCCACCCTTTTCCGGTGCCGCTCAAGGAATATATACCGGTCCTCTTCATGGATGTGGCCGACAAAGGGCATTGACGCAAACTCGGCGGCTGAGTATCCCAGGACCTTTTCCGTTGCCGGATTGACATACCTCAGGGTCTCATCCTGGGCAATAAAGATAAGATCGCTGGTGTTTTCCACCAGAAGCCGGTATTTTTCCTCGCTGCGGCGGATCTTCTCTGCCGTCAGGCGGAGGGTCTCCTCTTCCCTGACCCGTTCCTGGGCCTTGAGGAGAAATACCGTGTAATACACTGCCCCTGCCAACATTATCACCAGAAGAAAAAACCATGAATTCCTGAAACTGTTCATGGCCGCGAGGACCTGTTTCTCCGGAGTGGCGACAACTATCGACCAGTAGGTGTTGGGCAGGGGAACCGGCATGTAGACCGCATGTCTTTTCACCGGGCCGATGCGGTCAGTCAGGTCACGGTCAAAAAAGTAAACCGCCTCACCCTCCTCACCGGCCATCATCTTCTCGGCCATCGCTATAATTGTAGGAAACCGCGACGATGTTTCAAATACGGAACGGCCGACATGACCGGGAATCTGACAGAAGATCTCCACCCCGGCGCGACTGAGCACCCAGGCATAGCCGGATTCTCCCGGCCGGATTTCGGCAAAATACTTTTTGGCCAACAGCTCAAAAGGAACAAGGATGGTAAGACTGCCATGATAGGCGCCCTCCCTGAACACCGGGATGGCCAGGGCCACAGTTCTGTAGCCCTGAACAGCGGTAAAAACCTCGCTCAGCACCGGTTGATGATGCTCGAGAATATGGCGGTTATGGGGCTGAAAGGAGACATCCCGCCCCACCGCATCCTCGTCGTAGGGAAAGGTGAACACGATCCGGCCGAACCGATCAACCCTGGTGACAGCGCTTATCTCATCCTGATAGAGGGTATAAAATTCCTCAAGAAGACGCCTGCCATCCTCGTCAAAGTCAACTATCTGTTTTTTTTCAGCAAGTGCGCCAACCATCCTTTGATAGTGGTCGAAAAAGGCCTGAACTCGTTTGGCAGCCTGATTGGCAAGGGCCCGCTGTTCGGCATTGAAGGAGGTAATCGTCTTCTGCCTCACCTCCCGGTATGGCAGATAGAAAAGGGTCAGA
>JBFHXP010000147.1:0-6036 GCA_041598875.1 Desulfobulbales bacterium | reverse complement strand
GACTATGTTTTTTTTACTCGTGGGCTTCTTGAGCTCTATCAGGCGGATTTTTCCGTGGGATACCTCGAGCAGGCACTCAGATTGACTGAAAGTGTGCTTGCGGAGTTTTATGATGAAAAAAACGGTGGTTTTTTCCAGACATCGACTGGTGGGGAAAAACTTCTTATCCGTCAAAAGCAGATCTATGACGGAGCGATCCCCTCGGCAAACTCAGTTGCCATTGAAAATCTCCGTCTTTTGAGCAGGCTGACCGGCAGGGGGGAGTTTGAGGAGATCGCCCTTCGGAGCGAACAGGCCTTTTCCCGTGATATCAGGGAGCAGCCCGACGCCTACACAAAATTTCTTTCACGTACGGCTGTCTTTGGAAAAGATTCGTGCGAGGTTGTTGTGGTGGGACCATCCGGAGCGCGGGAGACCGAGGCGCTGCTCAGTGCCCTTAAGAAAAAAACTTCTCCGGATCTGGTGGTTCTTTTCAAGGATACAAGGAGTGATCCCGACCTGCTTGCGACCCTGGCCCCGTTCACCAGAGGATACATCGTCCAGGATGACATTGCCGCTGCCTATGTCTGCCGCAACCACACCTGTAACAGCCCGGTCATTGATCCGGCAGAAATGATCCGCCTTCTCCCCTGATCACTTCTTTGCACTCTCCGCGCCCTCCTTTTTCAGATCCTCCTCGCTGATTCCATATTCGGCAAGGGCGCAGTCCGGGCAGAGTCCGTGGGTGAATTCCGCGCCGGAATGGGTGTTGATATAGCTTTCAATACGGTTCCACGCGCCTTGATCGTCCCTTATTTTCTTGCAAAAGGAACAGATCGGGATAAGACCCTGCAGGGTCTTTATCTCATCCGCGGCATCCCGGAGTTTCTTGATCAGCAGGTCCTTTTCCTCTTCCGCCCTTCTCCGCCTGTGGATATCACTGCTTGCCTGGCGGAAGAGGAAAAAAACCCCCAGGCCGACCAGAACGCTTATGGCAATGGCAGATTGGCCGGCCACCTTGAAAAGTGGCCTGGTAATGGACTGTTCGATGGTCTGAACATCGTGAAGAAAGGCGACCTGCCAACCCGGGAGTGATTTGATCTCATGATGGTGAAGGATGAAACGGTGGCCCGCCTGGTCAACCACGATATTCTCCCCCTGCCGCGCCATGCCGGTCCACTCCCATGGACCATCGCCGAACTGCCGGGATTCGGAGATCTTCCGGTGTGTCTCCGGAGTCATGCGCCACAGGCTTTTGTAAAGAAGATCCTTCTGGGCCGCGGCAAAAATCACTCCCTCGGGGGAAAGGAGAAACATCCTCCCCTGATTGGATGAATCCATGAACTGATCATCAAGATACTCCAGCCCCATCTTGAAGACCACCACACCGAGTATCGTGTCGTTGTCAGTGACAGGATAGGTGTAGTAGATTCCGCGAATGGTGGTGGTGGCTCCGAGGGCCAGATAGATCGCTGGTTTTCCCTGGATCGCCTCCTGAAAATAGGGCCGGAAGGCATAGTTGTTGCCAAGCAGGCTGGTCGGATCGAGATGATCGGATGATGAGACAACATACCCATCTTTATCCAGAAGGTAGTTGAGACTCGAGTGCATGGAGTCGGCAAGATGTTTTAATACTGTGCTTGCATCGTCGCGGAAAGATACCTGTCCGGGGCCCCGGAGGGAGTTTCTGAATATTTCGTATTCCGCAAGACGTCTGTCCGGCTTAAGCTGAACGCTTATGAGCCGGTTGATCTGCTCGGCAACAATTCCGGTTCGGCTGTCGCTATCCGCGTGGGAATCTTTGACAATATAATCCTTGAGCGCGGTATAATAGAGGTATCCGCCGATGGACGTTGAGAGAAAGGCAAGCAGGGCAAGGACGAAAATTATAAATCGCAGTTTCATGATTTTTGTATCAGCTGTATGATTTCGGGGCCAGCAATGCCCACAATCCGGCGGCGGATATCCTGTTCGTTTGGCTTGTCGGCTATGATCTCGAGCAGGTCCGAGATGGCGGATGCCGCAAGCCTGTCAACGGATGGAACTGAGGTCTCACCCTGCCGCACTCTGGCCCTTTCCTGCTCTTCCAGGGCAAGAATGCCGCAAACCACGCCATAATTCACCTTATCCTCAAGTAGAACGGTTGCCCAGAGCATATGCCGGGTGCGTGGATTGCTTTTGGGATCTGATGACCAGAATGAGTATGGCTGTCGGATAACGGCAAGTTTTTTTACCAGGGCCGCGTTCAGCCGCGGCCGGATGGTTTCCGGTGGCGGAGTTTCCCCGGATTGCAGGAGGTAAGCCATGTGTGCAAACATATACAGATATTACCTCTTTTTTTACAGAATTCCATCTCAAATTCAGGTGCATGTTTCGGTATGTTCATCTGTCACCAGCAGGAGAGTATACAGAACGTCGTCCCCCGGCTGCTCTAAATTTTTCTTGAAAATGGTCATATCCTTTGGTGAAGGGATGAAAAAAAAATGGTACCATGTGGCCCATTGTACGACCTGGAAATTGTCATTGAAAAAAAATAAATTATTTCAGCAAGATAAACGGCAGATGGCGCTTCGTTGCCCAGGCTGCCCCTTTACCAGTTAGGAGAGAGAACATGACCGCACCGACCACCGACATTGACCGGAAAACAATCAATACCATCCGTTTTCTGGCCGTAGATGCTATCAACCAGGCCAACTCCGGTCACCCCGGGATGCCGATGGGCGCAGCTCCCATGGCCTATGTGCTCTGGAAAGATTTTCTCAAGCACAATCCTGCCAACAGTTCCTGGGCCGACAGGGACCGGTTTGTCCTGTCGGCTGGCCACGGGTCGATGCTGCTTTATGCCATGCTTCATCTTTCCGGGTATGATCTCTCGCTCGACGAAATCAAGAATTTCCGCCAGTGGGGCAGCAAGACCGCCGGGCACCCGGAATATGGCCACGCCCCGGGAATTGAAACCACAACAGGTCCTCTGGGTCAGGGCATAGCCAATGCAGTGGGCATGGCCCTGGCGGAGAAACATCTTGCCGCCCGCTACAACCGGCCCGGACACGAAGTCATCAATCATTATACCTACGGCATTGCCGGTGACGGTGACCTGATGGAAGGAATCTGTCACGAGGCCGCATCTCTGGCCGGTCATCTTGGCCTTGGCAAGCTTATCCTCTTTTACGACGACAACCATATTTCCATCGAGGGCAGGACCGATATCGCGTTTACCGAAAATCGGCTCCAGCGTTTTGATTCCTATGGATGGCATACCATCCAGGTGGAGGATGGCAATGATCTCAATGCCATTGCCAGCGCCTTGCAACAGGCGAAAGAAGAAAAAGGCCGTCCCTCCCTGATCGCGGTCCGCACCCTGATCGGGTTCGGCAGCCCCAATCGTCAGGACACCTCCAAGGCCCATGGCGAACCCCTGGGCGCCGCGGAAATAAAACTGACCCGGGAAAATCTTGGCTGGCCTGAAGAGACTTTTTATATCCCCGAGGAGGCACGGGGGCTTTCCCGCTCTTCTCTGGAAAAAGGCGCTGCCGCGGAAAATGCCTGGAAAAAACAGATGGATGCGTACCGTATGGCCCATCCCGAACTAGCAGCTGAGCTTGAGCTCCGCCTCTCCGGCAGGCTTCCGGAAAACTGGGACCACGAGATCCCGGTTTTTCCGGCAGATGCCAAGGGCAAGGCCACCCGGGTCACCTCGGGCCTTATCCTGAACAGCATAGCGAAAAATGTACCATCGCTCATGGGCGGTTCGGCGGATCTCGCCCCCTCGACAAAGACCCTTATCGACGGGGAGTCCGGTTTCCAGAAAGACTCGGCTGACCAGCGTAATATCCATTTCGGAGTCCGGGAACACGGCATGGGTGGAATTTTGAACGGCATGGCCCTGCACGGCGGTTTCATCCCCTATGGCGCGACCTTTCTTATCTTCTCCGAATATATGCGCCCCTCCATCCGGCTGGCCAGCCTGATGGGCCAGCAGGTTATCTATGTCTTTACCCATGACAGCATCGGACTCGGTGAAGATGGCCCGACCCATCAGCCCATTGAGCAGTTGGCCTCTCTGCGCGCCATTCCAAATCTGAACGTGATACGACCCTGTGATGCCAATGAGTGTGCCGAGGCCTGGCGCCAGGCGATGCTTGCCTCATCCACCCCCACCGTTCTTGCCCTGACCCGCCAGGATGTGCCGACCCTGGATAGAAGCCGGTATGCACCGGCGGGCGAGCTTGCCCGGGGCGGTTATGTGCTCAAGGATTTCGGTGATACCCCGGAAATCATTCTCATGGCAACCGGGTCAGAGGTGCACCTTGCCCTTTCCGCCGCGGAAACCCTCCATGGTCAAGGAAAAAAGGTCCGGGTGGTGAGTATGCCCAGCTGGGAACTCTTTGACCGACAGGATAAGGCCTACCGGGAGCAGGTTTTGCCTCCGTCAATCACCGCCCGGGTTGTTGTCGAGGCTGGCTCCACCCTTGGATGGCATAAATATGCAGGAGCCGGGGGAACGGTTATCGGCCTGGATCACTTCGGGGCGTCGGCGCCAATCGAGGAACTGTACAGCCGGTTCGGCATTACCAGTGAAAAGATCGTTGAAGCTGCCAGGGCGCTTGCCTGATAATACAATGCGCCTGGTGATTCCTCCGGGGCTCACACTCTGCAGGGGGCCGAAAAAATGCTGAGAGTTCAGAGTTTTTTCGGCCTTTTTGCACTGCTGTTTCTCGCCTGGGTCCTGAGTGAAGGCCGCGGGCGATTTCCAGCGCGAACCGTGGCCAGCGGTCTGCTGTTGCAGATCATCCTCGGCCTTGTTTTTCTGTATGTTCCGGGGTCGCAACAACTTTTCCTGGCATTGAATACCGTGGTCGGGGCGCTGCAGCAGGCAACCAATGCCGGGACTTCCCTGGTGTTCGGCTATCTCGGCGGCGGCGCCCTGCCCTTCACCGAATTGACTCCCGGCAGAACATTCCTGCTCGCCTTTCAGGCGTTGCCGCTTATCCTGGTGATGAGCGCCCTTTCTTCCCTGCTTTTTTATCTGAAGGTCATGCCGACCATTGTCCGCGGGATTTCTTTGTTCCTGCAGAAAACGATTTCCATTGGCGGGGCGTTGGGGGTCGGCGCTGCTGCAAATATCTTTGTCGGTATGGTTGAGGCGCCCCTTTTCATCCGCCCCTATCTGGCAAAAATGAGCAGAAGTGAACTTTTTGCCATCATGACCTGTGGCATGGCCACCATCGCCGGCACGGTCATGGTTCTCTATGCAACAATTCTGCAGCCCCACCTTCCTGACGCCATGGGCCACATTCTCGTTGCCTCCCTGATCAGCGTGCCGGCCGCCCTTACCATTGCACGGGTCATGGTTCCAGAGGAGCGGAGTAAAAAAAACACGGACGGCGATGTGGTCGCGCCTGAGACCGCGACCAGTATCACCGATGCCATCACCCGCGGCACCACGGACGGAGTTCAGCTTCTGATTCAGGTGACCGCCATGCTCATCGTCTTTGTCGCCCTGGTTCACCTGGCAAACATCTTGTTATCTCTGTTGCCGGAACTGGCTGGCGAACCGGTGACCCTGCAGCGGGTTCTGGGGGTTGTCATGGCACCGGTGGTCTGGCTGATGGGCATTCCCTGGCCGGAATGCATGACCGCAGGAGCCCTGATGGGCACCAAGACCATCATGAATGAATTTCTCGCCTACCTGGAGCTTGCCGCCCTGCCCGCCGAGGCGCTCTCCCCGCGCAGCCGGATGATCATGATTTACGCCCTGTGCGGTTTTGCCAATTTCGGCAGCCTGGGGATCATGATCGGCGGCCTGGGCGGCATGGCCCCGGAAAGAAGGGATGAAATCGTCGCCCTCGGCCTGCGTTCCATTATAGCAGGCACCCTGGCTACCTGTATGACCGGAGCGGTGCTCGGCATCTTTGTCGGTTAAGGATAATATCCTGACGGTTCAAACCTCGGGTAATAGCGTGATTCGCCTGAAATCCTCATTTCCTTGGCAATCAGCCATGAACAAGTTCTTCAAATTTTCTGCGCTTTATGAAAGCATCCAGGAAAGAAATG
>JBFHXP010000146.1:0-6147 GCA_041598875.1 Desulfobulbales bacterium | reverse complement strand
GTATTGTCATGCGACGACTGCTCACTGGCTATGCCGTCTCTTTCAACCGCCGCCATCGCCGACACGGTCATCTCTTCCAAAACCGCTATAAATCCATTCTCTGCCAGGAAGAAAATTATCTCCTTGAGCTGGTCAGATATAGGTTTGGGGCGATCATCTAAAGACAGGGCTGCGCCCGCTGGTGCGGAAGACGCTGTTTTTTAGCGGCTGGAGCCCGAGCACGTCAGACCATCCGCATCCTATACCTTTCCGAGGATCGTCTGCAGAACTTCCTGGAGTGTGTGGCGATCCTTCACCGACAAACTGCCAAGCTTTTTCAAAACAAGAGTTTTTTCTATCGTGGTGAGGATGGGCTTGATCAACGAAGGCTTGAGCAGTCCGGCCTCTTGCCAGTCTTTCACCTCGGTTTCTCCGGTGTTGCCAGGATGCCGCATCTGACTGGTGAGGCCATGAGAATGATGCCCGGCCTGTCCTTGTTGTAGGCGTCGGAACTGATGACAACCGCCGGACGCTTCTTGCTGGTTGACTGGTCCGTAAAGGGAAACGGAACAAGAATGATATCGCCGAAATTATAGGTTGTCATATTCGGCATCATCCGGGTTGTCCCATACCTTCTGGAACGATTTTTCTGAAAGCTTGGCAGCGACCGCCGTCAAATGGATATCGTCATCACGGTGCCGCAGAAACTCGACAAAATCTTCGACCACAGCAATTTTCTCCGGCGGCAGTGTCCGTATCTTATCCACTAATTCCTGTTCTCTGTGAACTTCCATATCCCCACCTCTCAACGTGCGGCAAGAGATTGAATCTGTTTTTTAATTAAAAAAAGCTTCAATCAGTTTTTTTACCACCATTTTGTCCTCATCAGGCAGCTTCTCAACTTCTTGGAACTGACACAAAAGCTCCCTGTCTTCAAATATTGCTTTAGCCGCCTCTGTTGTTGTCCCTTCGATCAGATAATCCCCGGAGACTCCGAAAACATTCGCTAAACGCTTGAGGGTTTCAGTCGCAGGCCTGGAAATACCTCTCTCATAGCGGCCAATGTGGGTGCAATAGGCGCCAACGAGCTTCCCTGGTTCTGCCTGGGTCCATTTGTGTTCCTGCTGTAACAATCTGATCCGTTCTGCAATCGTAACAATAACACCATCGCCAGATTAAAAGGTAATGTTTTTGGATTATTTTATCCTTATCGTTATTTTGCTATAATGTCTTCATGCCACGTCACAATCGAATCAATCTTCCCGGTGTTATCCATCACGTCATTACCCGAGGGCTGAACCGCCAGGATATTTTCTTTCCAACCACTTCCACCTCTTAATCCGCACCGACGTAAAACCCCTTGGCGATCTGATGCGCAAAGTCCTCTCCGGCTATGCCATTGCTTTCAATCGCAGGCATCGGCGAAACGGGTATCTCTTTCAGAACCGCTATAAATCCATACTTGCCCTTGGGAGCAAACAATTGTACATTTAAAGATACGCTCAGGAGGGCAATACCATGCAAAAAACACCCCAGATAATTCCAATTTCTGATCTGCGTCAAAATGCTAGCGGCATTGTAAAACAATTATCATCTTCTAATGATCCCCTTTTCATTACCCAGAGAGGACGAGTTGCCGCGGTAATGATGAGCATGCAAGAGTATGAGTATAACCAACATGAATTGGAGATATTACGCTTGCTTGCTCGTGGAGAAAAGGAAATAGAAGCTGGCTTTGGCTATGACCTCGATTCAGTACTCGCTGACGCCGACGAAATGCTGGCAGACTAAAAAGATGAAAATAACCTTTACTCCGTCAGCGCGGAATCAATTTTTAAAAGCTATCGCTTACATTCGACAAGATAAACCAACTGCCGCAATTTTATTTCGGAAAAAAGCGGAAAAAACTCTTTCACGACTTATCGACCACCCTCAGTCTGGTCGCCCGATTCCTGAATTTTCTGATCTCCCTTATCGAGAGGTTATTGTTACCCCCTATAGATTTTTCTATCGGGTGAAAGGCGATACCGTCTGGATAGTTGCGGTATGGCACGGAGCTCAGATCCCACAACAGCCTCTTTCGGCGAAGATGGGCACGGAGTTAACTTGCCCCCCCTTGATGGTTGCCGATCTTTTCAATGCGGATCGCGGTGGTCAGAATCGCGGGGATGATAAAAACGGTGAACACCGTTGATATGGCCAGGCCGCCGATGATTACGCTGCCCAGTCCCCGGTAGAGTTCAGCGCCTGAACCGGGAAAGATGACCAGGGGCAGCATCCCGAAAATCGAGGTGGCGGCGCTCATATAGATGGGCCGCAACCTGCTTCTGGTGGACTCAAGCACTGCCTGGCGATGTTCCATGCCGCTGTGCACGTTGTTTAAGGCCTGGTGGACAATGAGAATGGCGTTGTTGACCACCACGCCGATGAGAATGACAAAGCCGAGCATGGTGAGAATATCCATGGGCTGGGGGGCCGGGGAGAGGAGATTGAGCAGGGTGAAGCCGATAAAACCGCCGGCCCCGGCCAGGGGCACGGTGAGCATGATGATCAGCGGGTAGAGGAAATTGCCGAACAGCGACGCCATCAGCAGGTAGGAGATCACCGCCGCGAGCACGAAATTTATCTGCAGGGACTCACGGGTCTGGACCAGTTTCTCGGCAGCGCCGCTCATCTTGACGTCCAGTCCCGCAAGCATGCCCATGGCCCGTACCGGGCCGATCATCGTGTTCTCCACCATGTCCATGGCCTCCTGCAGCGGCATCTCCTTGGGCGGGGTTACCTGCAGGGTAACGGTTCTATCCCGCTCCAGATGTCTGATCTGGGTCACGCCCTGGGTGCGGGTAAGCTGGCTGAGGCTCGAAACCGGCACCGCTCTGCCGCCCGGGGTGACAATGAGTGATTGGTAGAGATCCTCCGGGGTGCGGATATGGCCGTCAGTGGTTTTCATGACCAGGTCGATGGATTTTTTCCCCTCCTCCTTGAACTCGCCGATTCTCCGCCCGTCCATCAGCACATCCAGGACAACGCCGAGGTCGGAGGCGCTCATGTTGCTGGCAGTGAGCCGGTCGCGGAGCGGCTCGATCCGAACCTCGGGATAGGTGACCTCGACCGATGGTATCGGCCGGATCCCGAATCCCTGGCCCTTGAGATCCTTCATGCCCAGGCCGAACATCATCCCCGAGGTCTTGAAGAGCATCTCCAGGTTCTCGCCGCTGACATCCACGTCAATGGAGCGGCCGCCGCCGATTCTATTTTCAAAAATACCCACCTGCTGCGCCACTCCGAACATGTCGGGAATGGAATAGATCCAGCGGTTGAACAGGGGGGTCAGCTCGCCGGCCCTCTCCTCGTAAATCGACATGGCGCCAAAGATCATGAATGATTCGCGGCCCACGAAAAACATGTTTGAAATTCCGGGAAAGCCCTCGTGGTCTTTGTGCATGTATGGTTCGGCCTGGGTGAAAAGATGGGCGCCGATCGCCTTTCTTTCCTCCAGGGAAAGCCCGGGCGGTGGAATCAGGAAACTCAAGACAAAGTTACGGTTGCCCAGGGGAAGATAATCTGTTTTTGGCGCCAACAGAAGGGAAGAACCTGCCGCAAGCGCTACAAGGAGAACTACAGTTGCCGCTCTCGTGACCCAGTTCCCGGTGGCCAGCGATACAAAAAACATCATGAATGTATTAAGCCTGGTCCCCACCGTGTCCAGGAAGGCAAACTTTTTCGAGCTGCCCCTGGTTGCGGAAAAGAGCTTAAAGGAAAACATCGGGATCACGGTCAGCGAAACCACCAGGCTGAGCGAGACCGCGGCAACCACGGCAATGGCAATATCCCGGAAAAGCTGGCCCGCCTCCTCCTGGATAAAGACCACCGGCAGAAAGACCGCTATCGTGGTCAGGGTCGAGGCGATGATCGCGCCCCAGACCTCGCGGGTGCCGTCATAGCTTGCATCAAAGGGAGATTTGCCCATCTGGCGGTGGCGGTCGATATTCTCAATGACCACGATGGCGTTATCCACCAGCATGCCCACGGCAAAGGCGATTCCCGCCAGGCTGATCACGTTGAGATTGCGGTCTAGGGCGGCCATGAAGATAAAGGTGCCGATCACGCTGACCGGAATGGACAGGCCCACCACCAGGGTGGAGCGGGCCGAGCGGAGAAAGATGAGCAGGACCATGATTGCCAGCATCCCGCCGTAGAGAATATTCATCTTGATCAGGTCAATGGATCCCCGGATATAGCTGCGCTGGTCATAGACCCAGTGCAGTTCAATGTTTTCCTGGCGCAGCTTTCCCTGGTTGAGCCAGTTGACCCGCTCTTCGACCCGATCGGTCATCTCCAGCACATTGACCCCGGGTTCAGGCTTGATGCCCAGGGCAATCCCGCCTTCGCCGTTGTGGATAACCACTCCGTCTTCCCTGGCATAGCCGGGCGACACGGTGGCGATATCCCCGACGGTGATCCGCTGCTGGCCGGTGGAGGAGAGCACCAGGGACTCGATATCCGCAACCGATGAAAACTCGCCGGTGGTCCTGATCCGGTAATCACGGCGGCCCACCCCGAGATTGCCGGCGGAGACATTGACGTTTTCCCTTTTCAGGGCGGAAATCACGCTGTTGACGGTAAGGCCGTACGCAGTCAGCTGCTCGGGGTGGATGATAACGTGCATCTCCTTTTCAATGCCGCCGGGCACGAAAAGATCGGCAACGCCCTCGACCCGCTCCAGGTGCTGACGTATCTCATCCTCAAAATAGCTCAGATATGTTGCCACCGGCCGCTGGTTGCCGGCACCGGCCTTCAGGATGATCCAGATCACCGGTGATGTCGCGGCACCGGTGGCGCTGATAACCGGGCGGTCAACCCCGTCGGGATAGGTGGCCACCTCGTTCATCTTGTTGGACACCCTGAGCAGCGCGCTCTCCAGGTCCGAACCGAGGGAGAAGCGCAGGGTGATCGAGCCCTGGCCGTTATTGGCCTCGCTTTCCATCTCAACAAGCCCGGGGATCCCCTTTAAGGCGTTTTCCTGCTCTTCAATGATTTCCCGTTCGATTTCATACGGGGTGGCGTTGCGCCAGGTGGTGTTGACGGTGATCACCGGTTCGACCACCGATGGGTTGAGCTGATAGGGCAGGGTGTTCAGGCTGATGACGCCAAAGAGAACAACAAAGATGATGCCGACCAGCACGGTGACCGGTCTTGTGATTGAAAATCGAATGATGTCCATGTTTTTTTTAGGCGGTAATTTTTTAGTGGCAGAGTGGCAGAGTGACAGAGTGACAGAGGGACAGAAGTATTCTGCTGCCAGCCTGCCCGGTCCTTACTTCCCAGGGTAACGGACGTGCTGGCCATCACGAAGCCGCTCGTTGCCCCTGACCACCACCTTCATGCCCGCTGCCAGTCCGGGGCCGGAGATACCGGAATCCATGCCGCTGTACCCGGTGACGGAAACCGGAACCATCTTGACCGTGTTGTCGCTGATAGTGAAAACCACGCTCTGCCCCTGTTTGCTTACCACCGCATCCCGGGCGACCAGCAACGCGTCTTTTTTCGGGCCGGCCGGCATCATTGCCCGCGCCTCCATACCTTCTGCCAGGGCAGTGGGATTTTTCAGCCGTATCCTGGCGGCAAAGGTCCGGGTCGCGATATCACCATCTGGTATATAATTGATAAAATGGCCATCAAACGCACGGGAGTTGCAGGTAACGGAAACTGGCTGGCCGGTGGAAAGCCAGGCGAGCATCTCCTGGGGGACATGAATAACAACATCAACCGTGGAATCATCGGCCAGAAGCGCCACCGCGCCGCCAGTGTTCAGCCATTCGCCCTTTTCGGCCATCTTGCTGACAATGATGCCGGAAAAGGGCGCGCTGATTTCCTTTTTTTTCTTTTCGAGCAGGAGGCGGGCCTGGCTGGCCATCAGCGCGGCGATTTTCTGCTCCGCCCCTTTGTGGCGGGAGAGGTGCTGGTCATAGGCGGATTGGGAAATGGTCCGGTCATGGAAGAGTTTCTCCATCCGCTCAAGATCCCTGCCGGTCAGTTCAGCCTCGATTTTCGCCTGCTCGAGATTGGCCTCGTTTTCCGTGATCCTGGTGTCGAGGATATCATCATGAAGGAGAATCAGGACCTGCCCCTTGCCGACCCTGGCCCCTTGCTCAAAAAGAACCTCGC
>JBFHXP010000145.1:0-6208 GCA_041598875.1 Desulfobulbales bacterium | reverse complement strand
TCGTTTTCCTTGTGACACGTCGCGCACAGGGTATCGCCGTCATCGGTTACAAGAAGCATGGTGTTGGTTGCGTTGTGCGGCTCGTGGCAGGAACGGCACTGCCCGGCAAGAAAAGGCCGGTGCCCGACCTTGAATTTCTGTTGCAGCTCCTTGTGACAGGAGAGGCAGGCGGTAACCTGGTTCCCCCGGATAAGACCTGCAAAATCCGAGGCATGGGGCGCGTGGCAGGCAACGCATTTGCCCTGAAGCACCGGCTGATGAATGATACCGGTGGTCATCTCCGCCTCTTTCTTATCATGACAGGTATAACAGAGCCGCGCCCCTTCCTGCTGGAGCATCCCGGGATACCGGGCAACATGGGGATCATGGCATGATGAACATTTTCCCTGGGAGACCGGCCCATGCACCACCTTGCCGGAAAACGAAGACCGCTCGTGGCAGGTGAAACAGAGAGGGTCTGCCATGGCCGGGGAGCTGATCAAACCGATCAGAACCAGAAAGAGCAGCTGAATGACACGTTGACGCCGATTCATTTGCCACCTCCCTGATGGCATGGTTTACAGGATCCCTTGGCAAAAGGCTCATGGGCAACAGGATAGAGCAGTCCCTTTTTCGGGGCCCCGTGCGGGTCATGGCAGCGGACACAGGATTCACCACCCGGCTTTATGCCCTGATGCGCCTGGAGAAAGGCCGCGTCGGCCAGTCCATGGCATTTCCCGCAGGTTGCGCCGAGACCAGCTGACACCATACCCTTATGCTTCGAACCGTGGGGATCATGGCAGTGCGAACACTTTTCCGCAGCTGGTTTGTGGGCAACCCCGTCAAGCCAGTAATTCCCAACCTCGGCATGGCAGTCAAGACAGAGACCCGGCTCCCCCTTGCGTAGTGTTGCCTTGCGCGGCGAACCGTGGGGATCATGGCAGGCCACACAGTTTCCAGATGCCACCGGCTCATGGGGGGAACTCAAACTGCCTTTTTCACTGATCATCTCATCGTGACAATCCAGGCAGAGCGCGGCGCCGGGTTTTGTGGTCAGCGCCGGATGATCGCTGGCATGAACAGCATGACAGGTCACACATACTCCCTTGCTGAAAGGGTCGTGGGCAACGGCACCCTGAAGGACATCAACCATTTTCTGGTGACAGCCAAGGCAGAGCTCGCCTGTTTCACTCTTCTTCTTGAGCAGCCCCTTGCCCTGGGCCCGGTGGGGTTGGTGGCACGAGGAGCACTGTCCGTCAACAAATGGCCGATGGAGGCTGTATTGGCCCATCTCGCCTTCCGCGCGGTCATGGCAGGAGAGACATAAATCTTTTTCCGGCTGGCGGAGAAGGGATTTCATCGCTGAAGTATGCGGTTGGTGACAGACCGTGCACTCCCCCTTTTTTACCGGCGGATGCTCAACGGTGCCAACTCCGAGATCCTTGCGGTCGTGACAGTCGAAGCACAGGCCATCAGCCTCTTTCACCAGCAGGGAACCAATGGCGGAACCGTGGCCCTGGTGGCAGTTGAGACAGTTTCCATCACGGGCCGGCGCGTGCAGACTTACCGCTTTGTCGTTGCGCCCCACCTCCTGATGGCACTCAACGCATACCTCGTCCGGGGGTTTGGCGAGCAATGCCTTGAAATCACTGGCATGGACGGCATGGCAGGCGGTACATTCACCCTTCAGTACCGGCGAATGGGTGTGGGCCTTACTCCCGGCCGTGGTGTCATGGCAGGAGCGACAGGCACCCGCGGAATCGCTAACCGGAAGAAGCGTGCCCTGGGTATCTTTCTTGTGACAGGAAACACAATCACCGGCGGCCACAGGTCCGTGTACATGGATCTTCAGCAGCCCGGGGCCGACGGAACTGTGCGGGGTATGACACTGCACGCACCCGGATGTGATCGAGAAACCGAAATGACTCTTCACCATGGTCGCGGCATTCCTGTCATGACAGGAGAGGCAGATATCCTTTTTTACAAGAAGAGCCGGATTAGCGGCGGAATGGGCATCGTGACAGGTCTGGCAGCCATCGGAGACGGGCTTGTGGATATTCGCCCGGGTAAATTCCTTGGCGTCATGGCAGGCATAACAGGACCCATTGCCGGAGGTTTTCAAAAGGGTGGCATTGGCGCTGTTGTGCACCTCGTGGCAGGCGGTGCATTTACCCTGCTTGACAGGCTTATGCACAGAGCTACTTTCCTTCTGCGGCTGCATGGCGCTGTGACAGGCATAACAGAGGTCCGGTTCGACCATGCGAAGCTGGGTGCCGCCGATAAGACCGTGGCGAAGATGGCAGGCGCCGCAGTTGTTTTCAGCCACCGGTTTATGGACATTACCGGTAAAATACCTCTCCTTCATCTCGACATGGCAGTCAATGCACTCCTTGCGAGTCCGTGACGAGGAGTCATCCTGTTTTGCCTGAAGCGGTTCGGGGACGATGAAAAAGATAAAGGCATAAAGAAACAAGGCATAAGGGGAAAAAATCCAGTTCCCGGCCCTATCTCCGGCAGCACCAGCTGATACGCCGTTCGCCTTGGGGGTAACGCCCCTTTCATTTCCGGATATGAACGTGTGGTATCGTCTCATTTGTGTCCTGCTTCGTGTGCCCCTAATATGGTTATTCAACCAGATCCCGCCGCACACTTGCCCAGGCGGCATCACTGATTTCAATGGCTGTTCGTTCTTTGAGCTTGTTGATAAACGCGGTGCGATTCTCCTCTATCTTCTTCTGCCGCAAGGTCTCGCTGATCCGGCTGACAGCATCTTTCAGAGGCAATGTCTTGCCGGCATGCCGGCCGATGAGTTTCACCACCGCAAAGGAATCTTTATAGGCAAAAACCTGGCTCAACTCATCGGCGGCCATTTTTTTTGTCGCCGCCTGGATCGCGGGGTCAAGATCAGGCGCAAAAAAAGAGGTTGTCTGCACGCCATGGGGAAGATATTTTTTTACGGCATCGGAAAAATCCGCGCCCAGCGTTGTTGCGGTCCAGACCCGCCGGGCCTGTTCCTCGGTACCGGTAAAAATATCCATGTCAATCCGATCGGGAAGGGTAAAATCCTTGATGTTGGCCTGGTAATACGCCTCTATCTCCTCCTGGGAAGGCATCACATCAGACTGAAACAGTACCTTTTCAAGCTCCTTGATCAGCCGGTGCTGGGTATAAAATTCAAAAACCGGCTTGAATGGCGCCTCTTTCTCATAATGACGGTCCAAAGCGGCCCAGGTGGTAAGCTGCTGGGCAAGGACACTGCGGACAATCCTTTTTTTCATCTCTGAAAGATTTTCCTCAAGGGGTTTGGCGGCATTGGGTGGGGCCTGGCCCTCGAAGGCACGGATCTTGGCAAGCTCATTCTGTATCATTTCCGCAAACTGGCGCTCGCTGTAACTCTCTCGTGTGGTTGTAATAATCTTGGCATCGGTAAAGGTGTCAAGTGGGGCACTGGGATCAATGGCCTCAAGCAGTTGCTCGTCCACCTTGACCTGATAGGTCTTCTCAAGTTCCGTTATCAGGGCCGCGGTCAGTTCCGACTGTTGCTCCTTCCATTTTTCCGTATGAAGCATGTCACGGAACGTTTCGAAATCATCGGAGGCGTACCCTTTTTTTGCTGAAAGTCCGAGGATGACATGGCCCTTGCTCCAGGCAATCGGCTGGGCGATACCACCATCCTTCATGGTTTCAAGGGTTTTTATCCAGCTCTTTTCCGCGGTATGAGGCCGCAATGTCTGGACCTGATATCGAAAATCAGCACCATCACTTTTGTGACTCTCCCTGAAATTCGCAAAGGTCAGATTCCCGCTGATCAACCCCTTGTGGGCGGTGGCCGCCTTGACCGGGTCGTTGAAATACAGTATCTCCACCTCGTAACGCGGCAGGTACCGCTCGGTGTACATCTTTTTGAGATCATCTTCCGGAATCGATATCTTTGCGTCAATAACCTCGTTCTTGAGCATCAGCAGGGTGCGGGACTTGAGAAAGACCCACATTTTACGCTGAAAGCTCGGCAACTGATCCAGCTCCATTTCCCGGGCTTCGCGGGCAAGCAGCATCCAGTCGACAAAAGAATCCGGTGTTTCAGGCACTGTTACGCCGGGTTCCTGCCAGTTTTTCCACCAGTTCCTGAAGTCTTCCCCTGTGTACGAATTCGTATCAATACGAACCAGTGTCTTTGCGCCAGGGGCGGGATCAACCGCGCCGGCGGGTGCGGAAAAAAAACAGAGGATGCAGATAAAGAAAAGAAATTGAACTATTCGGAACACGGTTTCAGCCCTCCAACGGCAAACCACTGATCTATAATCTCCTGTGAGACGTGCCGCGTAAGCTCGGTCACCGTATTCACCAAACCAAAATGCATGAAGGTTCGAAACTGTTCGCCGGTCCTGCGATGGTAGGTGTTCCAGATAAGGTTACCGGTCTTGGGATCTAAGAGCTGCATGGCCAGAGTAAGACTGGTTTTATTGTCCCGGCCGATGGTACTCTCACTCATCTCTACGATGTCGCCGACAATAATCAACTGGGCGTCGAGTTGATTACCAAGGATCTGAATCTGTTCAACATCAGGCATTCCGCCCGGGGGAATCTTCAGATGCCGATAAACAGTGCGCACATCACCTTCCGGCAGGACCATATAGTTGCCGGCCCGAATCAACTCGGCGATAAAAATCCGCGTAACAATTGTCGTCCCCAGATCATACCCGGAATCGTTGACAAAGGGAAGCACTGCCACCCGGCAGATATTCTCCGACGGCAACGGTGCAACCTGCTGCATGGTCGGCTGCTTGTCGGCGCAGGCGGATTGCATCAGGACGAGAAAAAGAGTGATGCAGACAGCACACAGACGGGCAACCGAATCTGACCCCACCCACCTCAGCCGCCAAGGATTGCCGCGGATATATCGATATAAACTAGCGCCCACTCATTCTCCCGCCCTGTCGCGGCGGGCTCCATTTACCCTTGAGGGATAAATCGCTTGCAGCCCAACAGGTTATTTACTATTCGGATACCCGGCACAGAGATTGCCGGGTTTCAAAGGTTTACGTGAAGGAATACACCATCACACCAAAAGGTCTAAAAATCGGTAGCCCACTCCTCATCTTCCGGTGACACAGCGGGGTCCGACCCGTCCTTGTCTTCTTTTTTCATGAATGCAACGAGATCATCTATCTTTTTGGTGGTTTTCCCGCCGAGAATATTCTTCATCACAATACTGAATCCGACCTTGCGTCCGGCGAGATCATCTTCTGTCAACGGCAGTTCAACCTGGGACGGGAAATCTTCCCCGTCAAAAAATTTAATGAGCGAGCCGTCCTCAAAACGGGCCTCAAGCCGCCAGAATTCAATTGGTACAGCCGACACCTGACTGACCTGCAGGCCGAGGGTTTCCTCGTCAATCCGGGCAACGGTAAAAACCGGCTCAGGCGGCTGGCCATTATAGGATACCTGCTGCGACGCCTCGCCCATATTGCCGGCCCGATCCCAGACATAGAGAGAAATGAGGTACTTTCCGTCAATTGCCTGAAGACCGTCTGACTTCCGGCCGCGCCAATTCAAAACCGGCGGGAGAATGCCGTCACCCTCCTGATCAACAATCCTCTTGTCTTCATCCAGATTGGTGATCGTTACCCGCCATCGTGAAATGGGCTCCGGGACCTGGAGCCGGGGAAGGAAGGTGACACTGTCACGAAAGGAAATCACTCCGTCAATCACTTTCCCCTTGAACCGCATCGAAACCTGGGGCGGCTTGCTATCCACATGATAGTAGCCGAGAAAGGCGGTCCGCTGTTCACCGTCGGGATAATTCACCAGCAGGGTTACCGGATACCGATTGTCACGATCCATGCCACTCCACAGGGAACGGAGCAGACGGGCATCTTCAGTGGCTGCGGCAACCTGGACAGTCGGATCCAGGACCCCGTAGCCTGCAACCTGTTCATCAGAACCGATCCAGACCGCTTCATAGCGGAGGGCCCCGGAGGCATCTGCCTCATTGAACGGCAGGTCGCTCTGTTTTGCCTCGTTGAACGGCAGGTCGCTCTCTTTTGCCTCGTTAAAGGGCAGGTCGCTCTCTTTTGCCTCGTTGAACGGCAGGTCGCGCTCTTTTGCCTCGTTGAACGGCAGGTCGCGCTCTTTTGCCTCGTTGAACGGCAGGTCGCGCTCTTTTGCCTCGTTGAACGGCAGGTCGCTCTCTTTTGCCTCGTTGAACGGCAGGTCGCTCTCTTTTGCC
>JBFHXP010000144.1:0-6276 GCA_041598875.1 Desulfobulbales bacterium | reverse complement strand
GACACCCCGGCGCTCCTGCCCTGCGTGGCTCCGGAGGCGTATATCGAACCGGTCCAGGCGGGAAAATATTTTCTCCAGACCTCGCCGGAACTCTGCATGAAACGGCTGCTTGCCGCGGGCTGCGAGCGGATCTTCCAACTCTGCCGGTGTTTCCGGAACAGGGAACGGGGCAGCCGCCACCTTCCCGAATTTCTCATGCTCGAATGGTATCGGAGCGGGGCGGAGTACACCGCCCTGATGAAGGACTGCGAAGAGCTGATCTCCTCTCTTGCCCGGCACTGCGCGGATTTTCCCGGAGTAGTGGCCAATGGCGCTGCCCTTGTCGGAACAAACGGCCCGATCAGCCTCGCTTCGCCATGGGAGAGACTCACCGTGGCCGAGGCCTTTGCACAAAACAGCGATGTTTCCCTGGCCGAGTCCCTGGCCGCCGGCACTTTCGAGGAAATCCTCTGCCGGGATGTCGAACCCTGTCTCGGCCGGACCCGCCCCACCCTGCTCTATGAGTACCCATACGAACTGGGCGCCCTGGCCCGCCTGAAGACAAATGACCCCACCGTGGCCGAACGATTCGAGCTCTACATCAACGGCCTTGAGATCGCCAACGGCTTTTCCGAACTGGCCGATCCCGGTGAACAAAGGATCCGTTTTGAAAAGGAGAGAAGGCTGATCGAGGAACAGGGAAGAAATCCAGGGCCCATGCCTGAATTATTCTTGAAAGATCTCGGGAAAATGAAGGAGTCCGCAGGGATCGCCCTGGGGGTAGACCGGTTGCTGATGCTCTTTCTCGATGTCACGGAAATTGACCAGGCAGTCCCCTTTGTCCCGGAAGAACTCTGATTCCAGGTCTAGGGTTGGCCCCGGCCGTAGTCATCATCAAAGCGGACGATGTCATCCTCGCCGAGATAGCTGCCGTTCTGGACCTCAATCAGTTCAAGAATTATGGAGCCGGGATTTTCCAGTCGGTGTTTCTGCCCTGCCGAGATATAGGTGGACTGGTTTTCCTGAAGGAGAAAGGTGTCCTCTCCGCGGGTGACCCGCGCCGTGCCATGGACCACCACCCAGTGCTCGGAACGGTGATGGTGCATCTGCAGGGAAAGTTTGGCCCCGGGATTGACGGTGAGCCGTTTGATCTTGAAACGGGGCTGCTCCTCAAAGGTGGTATAACTGCCCCAGGGCCGGTACACGGTGCGGTGCAGCCGATGCTCGTCCTTGTTGGCCGCCTTGAGCCTGTTGACAATTTCCTTTACCTCCTGGGAGCGGTCAAGGGGGGCAACCAGAACCGCGTCAGCGGTTTCCACCACCAGGGCCTTTTCCAGGCCGATTACCGCCACCAGGCGATTCTCGGAGCGGACCAGGCTGTCGCGGACATCGTCCATGAGCACGTTTCCCTGGACCACATTACCGGACGCGTCCTTTTTCGAGACCTCCCACAGGGCCTGCCAGCAGCCGATATCACTCCAGCCGAGGTCCACCGGCACCACGGCCACCCTGGCTGATTTTTCCATCAGGGCATAGTCAATGGAATCATCGGGGCAGACCTCCATCGCATCCCTGTCCAGGAGGAAAAACGGGGGAACATCCACCCCGCGATCAACGGAATTCCGCATTGCGTCATGAATCTTTGGGGCATGGGCAGCCATCTCGGCGAGAAAATCTCCCGCAGTAAAGAGAAACATCCCGCTGTTCCAGAAATAATTCCCCTGGGCCAGATACCGGGCAGCGGTTTCCCGGTCCGGTTTCTCGACAAAGGAGAGAACCTGGTGCCCTTCCCCCTTCTCGATATAGCCATAGCCGGTTTCCGGGGCATGCGGCCTGATCCCGAATGTCACCAGCCTTCCCTGCCGGGCAAGTTCCGCTGCCCCGGCAACCGCAGCGGCAAAGGCCGCGGAGTCTTTGATCAGGTGGTCGGACGGCAACACCAGGAGCACGGTTTCCGGCCCGCTTTGCGCGGCGCAATACTGGACCGCGGCACAGATTGCGGCCGCGGTGTTGCGGCCCCATGGCTCGAGGATAATCGGCAGGTCCAGGGCCAGATCCATTTCCGCAATCTGGTTCTGGACTAAAAACCGGTGCTCCTCGCCCACCACAACAATGGGGGTAAGGATATCGGGAAGATCCAGAACCCGGCGCACCGTTGCCTGGAGCAATGACTCTTCCTCGATCAG
Source organism: Desulfobulbales bacterium (assembly GCA_041598875.1). Lineage (GTDB taxonomy): Bacteria > Desulfobacterota > Desulfobulbia > Desulfobulbales > BM004 > JAKITW01. The sequence continues at coordinate 4,111 of JBFHXP010000144.1, read as the reverse complement.
ATTGAGAATCTGCTTGGGGTAAAGCTCGCGGGAAAGGGGCCATAGCCTTGAACCGCTGCCTCCGGCAAGAATAATTGGCAGAACTTGTGTCATCGTGTAATAATCCTGTTTCTGCAGAAATAAGGGGTCGGCGGATGGGAGCCGTAACAGATCACTCCCTCTGCCAGCAACACTCCCGGGCCTATTTCAGGAGCCCCACTATATCAACTATAAAAAATCGAAAGAAGCAAGCGGCAACCACACAGGCCCATGCGGTATTTCCCGGCCCGCAGAAAAAGGAACCCATGCAATGACCTTGAATACTACCGGCATCCCCCCGGAAAAAACCATGGAAAGCAAACTGACTCCCCTACTCCGGGAAGGTATCAACACCATCAAGATGATATTTTTCAAGGAGCTGAAAGAACATCTTGTTGCCAAGCATTCCCAGCGGGACGCGACCTTTATAAACCGCCTCACCGGGGCGGTGGTCAACGAACTCTTCGGCACCCCGAACCAGGAGGAACCCTTTGCCTCCTTTGCCCGGCAGAACCATGAAACGATTCACCGCGAACTGGGTGCGGTTGCAGGGGAAATGGAAAGGATGCGCATCCCGCTGACCGATGCCCTGCGCACCGGATTTCTCTGTGATGCCCGTGAAGGAATTGAAGATGACTCGGTTATCAGGCGGGCGGCGGAACTGGGCATTCTCATTACCGAGCGGGAACTGCCCATGCCCAACAGCTTTATTGAACTGGTCCGCAAACTTGGGGAATCCTACGGGCTGATAATCCCCCCGGCCCCTCCGGAACAGATCCAGTGAGGATACCCCTCACCCCAGCCTGACAAGCTCGAACTCTCCCCAGACGCCGAGCTGACCGCCAACAACAATGAGTATCCCGAGCAGGCCGGGAATCCCCCGGCCAACGCCAAGGGCATGCTCGATATCCCGTGCCGACTTCACCTCGTTTCCCAGCCTGGTGGCCGCTGCGTCGGCAAGCGGGGTGGATGCGGCAAGAACGGTTACCGCATCGGCCCTGCCCAGGCTCAGGGAGTGGCCTACCGTGCCCGAGGAGGTACAGATCCCCAGGGGCATCAGATGGGCGGGAATTGTGATGCCGATCCGCTGGCTGAGGGGCGATTCCCCGGCAAAAACAGCGGCAACGCATGAGGTCTTGCGGTGCAGAAATATATCACCGCCGTTTTCCACCATGACCTCGTCACATCCACGGCCGAGGAGATCCCTGCCGACAAACTCGGCCACGGCTCCGGCGACTGCGGCCATCGGCCCGACCGAGGCCGCCCGGCCGGCAGCGAGCATCTCCCTGACGATTTTCGGGGCCAGAGGCGCCTCGGCCAGGGGAACAAGGGAGTGTAAAAAGTTCGGGTCACGGCTGATATGATTTTCCACCTGAATCCGGTACCGGAGCACCGCGTCCCGGGCCAGGCCGCTGACATCAACCGGGGCCAGGATATGGAGATCGGTCTCGCGGACCGTGACCTGGCTCGAGACAAGGCCGTCACTGTCCACCAGACCGCGATACGTGCGCTCCCGATACGACTCGGGCGCTTTTTTTTCCTTTTTTCGTTTTCCGGAAGCGGCTACCATAGGGCAGACACTATACCAATTCATTTGCTTTTTTTCACACATCTTCACCCTGAAAACATGATTAAAGACACAGATCCCCCCCAGGAACAGATCATCCTCTTTACCCGTTATCCCGAACCGGGAAGGACCAAGACCAGGCTGATCCCGGCCCTGGGCGAGGAGCAGGCCGCTGCCCTGCAAAAGCTGATGACCGAGGAAATTCTCACCCAGGTGGCAGCCGCGGCCAGATCCCGCATGGCAACCGTGCAGATCCATCATGAAGGGGGAGATGAGGGACGGATACAAAAATGGCTCGGAAACGAATTTTCCTGTGTTCGCCAGGCAGAGGGTGATCTTGGCGAGAAAATGCACCAGGCAATCCTGGGCGCCTTTGCGCGCAACGGCAAACGCGTCGTGGTGCTCGGCACCGACTGCCCTGCCCTCACCCCGGCGCTCGTCTCCCAAGCCCTGGATGCGTTGCGCCATTGCGATCTGGTCCTCGGTCCGGCGCGTGATGGCGGCTATTACTGCATCGGACTCAGCCGCGACTTGCCGCACCTCTTTACCAACATGCCCTGGGGCACGGAAAGGGTGCTGGCCCAGACCCTGAGTCGTGCTCGCGACCACGGCGTCACCGTCCACCTCCTGCCCGTGTTAAACGACATAGACCGACCTGAAGATCTGGCGGATCCCTCTCTTGCCCACCATTTTCAAGGAGTTCCCCTGTGAACGAACCGCAGCTTTCCATTATCATCCCCGCGCTCAACGAAGAGGAGTACCTGCCGGCCACCCTGGCCAGGCTGGGCCGGGAAGACTTTATCGAGATCATTGTCGTGGATGGCGGCAGCAGCGACCGGACCCGGGAGATTGCGGCAGAGGCAGGCGCCCGGGTGCTCACCAGCCTCCCCGGCCGGGCCAGACAGATGAATGCCGGCGCCGACGCCGCCCAGGCTCCGCTGCTCCTCTTTCTCCACAGCGACACCCTTGTGCCGCCGGGCTTTGTGACCCCTCTTCTCCGCTGCTCGGTGCGGCCTGATTTTCTTGCCGCCTCCTTTTGCCTGGCGATCAACGAGGCCGGTTTCGGGTTCCGGCTGCTGGAACAGTTCATTCATTTCCGGGCAAAGGTTCTGCAACTGCCCTACGGCGATCAGACCCTCTGTCTTCGCAAGGATATTTTCCAGTATATGGGGGGATTTCCCGACCAGGAGTTCATGGAGGATTTTGAGTTTGCCCGGAGACTGAGACGGCGGGGACGGATACGGATCCTGAAAGAAAAGGCGCTCACCTCGGCAAGACGCTGGCAGAAGGGGGGACTTTTCCGCACCACCCTGCGCAATCAGCTTGCCATCGCCGGCTATCTCCTGGGCATTTCAGCCAAGCGGCTGCGCACCTGGTACCAGCCTTCCCCTTAGGCCATTTTGAATAATCGTCTTTTCACTCGATCTCTGCGTCATGCTCAAAATTTTATCCTCGGAATATCAACTATATGCCTGCGGTAAAATTTTTCGCGTTCCTTGATCTTTTTTAAAATTGTCTGTTTCCGTATTGAAAACAGACAGATGTGCCCATCGGGAACAAATGAATTTTCGGACGGACACTATTCAGAGTATCCTTCGTCATTCGCCATTCCGCGGCTCGATATTCGATATTCAAAACCGGGTTCAGAGGGAGATCTTCTCGTTTCTGTCCTGGGAATCCTTTTCCTTCTTCTCTCCCGGGACGCCCTCCAGGGTCTTGGCCGGCGCCTCCTGCGGCGTCGCAATTGGAGGGAAAACCCTGTCCGCTTCCGGCTGCTCCACCGGCGCCAGGGCCTCGGGCCTGATAGCAGGCTCCTTGGGGAGAAATATCGAGCGCAGCTCTTTATCCTGGACCGCGGCGAGCAGGGCCTCGGAACTGGCCTTCATCACCGGGTAGCTCAGGGATTTCTGCAGAAAACTGTTGGTGCCGGAAAGAAAAGAGGCCATTGCCATAAAAACAAGACAGCTGATAAAAAAGCCCTTGGCCAGCCCGAAAAGCCCGCCCAGGGTCCGGTCGAACCAGGTAAGAAGGGTGATGGTCATCACCTTCTGGAGTACAAGACCGAGGAGCATCCCGCCCACATAGATGAGAAGCAGGAGGACCAGGTAGGTAACGACAAAGGCCAACTGCCGGTTATCAATAAAGGGCAGGACCAGGGTGTTTATCTCCTCGAAATAATGACCTGCCGCATAAAAACCGCAAAAAACAGCGACAATGGTGGCCAGCTGCCGGACAAACCCGATCCAGAGCCCTCGGGCAAGAAAAATAAGGCAGATAACCGCGATAATAATGTCAAAAAAGCCAATCTGATCAGCCAGGGGCATGATTTCACTCTCTCTTGGTTGAAGCATCAAGGGCGGCCATGGACCAAAACGTCATGCCCGCCACTCTTCTGCCAGGGAAATTTTGTCTCCTCTCCTCTCTTTTTCGGTGCAGTCAAACTTCTCCCGCCAGGCTCCTGGAAAAAAAGAGTGGCACAGAAAACCGCTTTTGCCGGGACTTGGCAAGTTTTTTTGTCCCCCAGCG
>JBFHXP010000143.1:0-6436 GCA_041598875.1 Desulfobulbales bacterium | reverse complement strand
CGGCACCGGTATCGAGCGTGAAGAGGCCAGGGTGGCCCGCTGCATCGCCAAGGGACTCTCCGTGCTTCAGGGGGACATCAACGAGGAGGTCCAGGATTTTGACGACAAGACCTTTGACTATGTTATTCTCAGCCAGACCCTGCAACAGGTCTACGCCCCGGCTGATCTCATCGATGAACTGGTTCGCATCGGCCATCGGGTGCTGGTCAGCTTTCCCAATTTCGGTCACTGGGCAATTCGCCTGAAACTTCTTACCTCCGGCAAGACCCCGACAACCCCGGAACTCCCGTACAGCTGGTACAACACACCGAACATCCGGGTCCTGACCATCAAGGATTTCAAGAAGTTCGCCACCAGAATCGGGGTCTCGATTATCCGCGAGGCAGCTATCAACACCCACCATCATGCGGAAAAAGGAAACATTATCCACAAGCTCCCAAACCTCAGGGGCACCTATGGGATTTTTCTTATCGGACAGGGGAAGAAATCATGAGCACCCACAAGATACATTGCGAATCCAAGGACTGTTTGAGCGAGGTCCGGACCATTGTCCACCGTTACAGGCATATCCCTCCGGTGGTCGATGAGCTGGTCCGGAACTGGAAAAAAAATGACTGTTTTGTCAGCGCCGGCTCCATTCCAAACCCATCGCACGAGGCGGTGGTGGACATAATCCGCCGGTTGCGGGGGATCCTTTTTCCGGGATATTTCAGCAAAACAACGATTAACCCGGCAAATCTCGACTATTATCTCGGCCAGGAAGTCACTGCCCTTTTTGAACAGCTCTCGGAGCAGATCAACCTGGCAATCCAGCACGACTGCCTCCGTTTTGACCAGCCCTGTTCCCACTGCAATGAGCGCGGCCAGGAACTTGCCCTGCAGTTCATCCAGCTCCTGCCGGCAATGCAGCAGATGCTGATCAAGGATATTGACGCGGCCCTGGAAGGTGATCCCGCTGCCAAGGGCTATGACGAGGTGATATTCAGTTACCCCGGCCTGCTGGCGATCACCGTGTTCCGGGCCGCCCATGAACTCTTCCAGCTCGGGGTACCGGTCATTCCCCGGATCATGACCGAACATGCCCACAGCCTGACCGGGATCGACATCCACCCCGGAGCAACCATTGGCGAGAGTTTTTTTATTGACCATGGGACCGGGGTTGTCATCGGCGAGACCACGACCATTGGCAACCGGGTCCGACTCTACCAGGGCGTGACCCTGGGCGCGATCTCCCTTCCCAGGGATGCCGGCGACCGCTACCGCGACATCAAAAGGCATCCGACCATTGAAGACGAGGTGATCATCTACTCGAATACCACCGTCCTCGGCGGCGAGACGGTCATCGGCGCCCGCTCGGTTATCGGCGGCAACATCTGGATAACCGAGAGCGTGCCCCCGGACACCAAAGTCCTGCTCAAACGACCTGAACTGATTTATGCGGGCACCACAAAACCATAACCCGGAGGGATAAGGATGACAGGAATCAACTCAGACATCACCCGAACCATCGGCAAGACCCCTCTGTTAACACTGAACAGGATGACGGGCAGTGGTTGTCCGGCGCGGATCCTGGTCAAGATGGAGTCAAAAAACCCCCTTGGAAGCGTCAAGGACCGGATCGGCGCGGCAATGATCGAGGCGGCGGAGGCCGCGGGCAGGATCGGAAAAGAGACCGTCGTGGTCGAGCCGACCAGCGGCAACACCGGAATCGCCCTGGCCTTTGTCTGCGCCGCCAGGGGGTATCGACTCATCCTGACCATGCCCGAAACCATGAGCATGGAACGGCGCGCCCTTCTTACCCATCTTGGCGCGGAACTGGTCCTTACACCGGGGGGGGAAGGGATGAAAGGGGCGATTGCCCGGGCACGGGAGATTACCGGAGAACTTGCCAATGCCTTTATGCCCGACCAGTTCAGCAATCCCGCCAATCCGGAAATTCACCGCCGCACCACGGCCGAGGAGATCTGGAATGACAGCGAGGGGCAGGTGGACATTCTGGTATCAGGCGTAGGCACCGGCGGCACCATCACCGGCGTCTCCGAGGTTATCAAGTCGCGCAAGCCGTCATTCAGGGCAGTGGCGGTTGAGCCTGCCGACTCCCCGGTGCTTTCCGGCGGTAAACCCGGCCCGCACAAAATCCAGGGCATCGGCGCCGGTTTTGTTCCGGCTGTCCTGAACACTGGGATCATAGACGAGATCATCACCGTAACCAATCAGCAGGCCATGGAGATCGGAAGAAGGATCGCCAGGGAAGAGGGCATCCTCTGCGGCATCTCGTCTGGAGCCGCGGTATGGGCCGCCTTGGAGCTTGCCGGCCGCCCGGAAAACGCCGGCAAAAACATCGTGGCCATACTCCCCAGCACCGGGGAACGCTATCTTTCCACGGATCTTTTTATCAAGTCATAGGATGAAAAAAAGGCGACCCGCGTTATCCGCGGATCGCCTTTTTTCCTCTAATCAGTGTCCGTCCGGAAAGTCTTTTGTTCCGGATGAAAACTCATTACTCGCCTGTCACTGCTTTACTGCGACACGGGCCACGGTCACCGGGGTCTTGTCGGCCCGGTCGTACATCCGGCCGAAACGCTCCACCTTGCTCAGACCGCGGTCCTTATTCAGGTCGACCATGAAGTTATAGGAAAGGGGGTTGTAGAGCAACTCAGCCCGGATCTCAAAAGGGCCGGAAAAACCACTGGTGTCCACCTGGTAGGTGACCGTGTCCGATCCGCCGATAAAATCCCCATCCCCGGCAGCCTCGCCGTACACCGCGATATCCCTTGATGCTGAACTCTTGTCAAAACCCTTTGGCAGCAAACGGTTGTCCTTGAGATACTGCGCCGCCCGCAACAGGGTATAGGTAACAGCTCCATCCGTGTCACCCATGATCGTCTCGTAGATCTGCACCTGATCGCCACGGGTAATCAGATCATAATGCGGCTCATAGGAACCGGGCTGTTCATCGGCATTATTGCCGGAGATACGGCCGTCCGGCTGCGGCCGGCCCGACTCAAAGACGACCCGGCCGTCGGCGGCAAGCACCGTGAGATGAATCCAGGTGTTTCGCGAAGGAAAACCGGTGGGGAATTTATGGCCGACCTTGCTGGCCACCGTCACATCCGCAATCAATTCACCCGCCCCGCTCCTGACACCCGTAATGGCAAGGTCTGCGGTCTTGCTCTGCAGCAGGGTGACCGTACGCTGCTTCGTTGCCTCCAGGGTGGCGGTGGAGGCGGTCAGGCCAAGGGCAGTGACATTGTCCTGGAAAATGTTCAGCATAAAGACATTGCCTCCGACAAAATGATGCTGCGAGAAATGATCTTTGGCCGTGGCCTCCGGGGGTGAGTAATTGGCAATTTTAACCCCTCCGGCCGCCGAGTGCGGCATGTGACATTCCTGGCAGTTGAGACCCTGGCCCGAATTCTCCCCAATATCATACCGCCGGTCGGCACTGATTCCAAAATCACTGTGCTTCCATTCCAGGTAGGGGGTTTGCTCGGGGAATTCACCGGCCACGTTGCCGGCCCCGTCCACATAGGGAGTGTACAGGGTATGACAGGTGGCGCACAGGGCGGAATCATTGGTCTGGCTCCCGTATACCGGGGTGTACCCCACGCTGTCACGCATCGACTCGCCCACCGGATCACGATAGGGCCCGAAAATTTTGCGATCCGGAGCGGGAGTGGCGGTATCCACAGTGTACTGTCCGCTGAAACTGGCCATCTGGCCCAGATCCTTGTCCTGAATCTGATGGCAGAGGCTGCAGGAGACGCCATCCATTGCCGCCCGGTGCAGATCTGAGCCGGAATCAAGAAACCCTCCGTCAAACATGGAGACCGTTGTTTTCTCGGCCTTGGCCTCGGTGGCGGCCATGGGCATATGGCAGGCAACGCATTTTGCCTCGATGACTTCCTTCAACGCCGGATTACGGGAGACTTCGGAGCTGACTTTCGCCTGCCAGAGCGGGTCGGTTGCCGCATTGGCCATCATCGTCGAACGCCAGTGATTCATGATCGACATGTCTTTGCCGGCACTGTCAACGAGCTTGTCATGGCATGATCCACAGCGAGATGAACCGACAAAATGATCCGAGGTGAAATCGGTGAGCATTGCGCCAGCGTATTCCCTGGACTTGGTCCGCCCCGGCACGGACATTTCCCCGGCCGCGCCGGGGGATGGTTGCAGGGTGGCCCCGTTCAGGGCCGGGGCTGGAACAGGCGCGGCAGGCGTGGCCTGCCCTCCACCCGGAGAGGTGGCAGCGACACAGGAAACAACAAGACCAAGACAGGCAAAAACGGCTGGAACACAGATAAAAGATCTTTTACTGTTCAGTGATCCCCTTTTCGGCATAAGCATTATTCTCCTCCTTCTCTCTTGAAATCTCACAAGAAAACTGCCCACGAATATCCACAAAAAAACTTAACAAAAGGTATGATGACTAATCAGGCTTTTCGTTGTACCGCCGGCATACAGGTGATATCGGAGTCTCCCAGTCTCACTTACCTCCGAGGATACACCTTTGAGCATGACACAGAGATCGAGCGAAAAGACACGTATCCAATACGGCCAGATGATACTCTATCCCAAATGGATACCAATGCCCGGAACGGATGTCAATTGCAAAAAAAACTGACCTATGGCCAGACCGGTCTTCCGGTTTTCACCCGGCCAACACCTCTGTGTTTTTCCTTGAAAGCAGCTTCCTTTTAGCCTATACTCTCAACATTCTTATTAATTTTGCACCAATAACGATGCCTGCAAATGATGACCACAAAATTAAAGTTCTGTTCATGACAACCCGGAAATCTCAACCCAAGCCTGATGATGCGGCCCCCCCCAGACTCCCGATGATGAAACCGGCCCGAAAACTCGTTACCGGCCTGACAGCCGCAGCCATAATCCCTCTTGTTGCCACCTTCTTTCTTCTGCGCCCGGAAACCGACCCTGGAATTCTTCTCATCATCTGCGGCATCCTCGCTGTCTATACGGCATGGCGGCTCCTGGAAAGCACCCTGCCGGCCACCTTCAGCGAGTGGCGCAGAAAACAAAAAAATCCGGATAAATTTATCGACCGGCTCCTCAATCCCATTGACGAATTCATCAACGGCCTCCGGGAGAGCACCCTCCCGGAAGAGGATGACGAGCTCCGCCACAAGCTGCACGATCGCCTGGAGGAGCTGGCCCGGCGGCGCCACCTGCTTCCGGCCGGCGGCGAGGTCCAGGAGGCCTCAATACTCTTCTCTGACCTTCGCGGGTTCACCATCATCACCGATACCTATTCCGCATCCGAGGTCATCCGGATGCTCAACCGATACTTCACAACAATGACCGAGATCATCGCCAGGTATGACGGCACCGTGGACAAGTTCATCGGCGATTCGATCATGGCACTGTTCATTGACTCGGCCGAGCGTCCCAAGGCCAGTGAACGCGCGGTCTGCTGCGCCGCGGCAATGCAGATCGCCATGGACGAAATCAACGAAGACAATGAACTTCAGGGAATGCCGAAAATTTACATGGGTATCGGCATTAACACCGGCCGGGTAGTTACCGGGCGGGTCGGCTCCGAACTGCACAGCGAATATACGGTCATCGGCCAGGAGGTTAATCTGGCCTCGCGCATAGAGGCGTCCACCCTCCGGGGCCAGATCCTTTTAAGTGAAAACACCTTTACCCAGGTTGAGCATATCGTCCGGGCCAAGGAACCCTTTTCAGTAACGGTCAAAGGGAAAAAAGACCCGCTCCGCCTCTATGAACTGATCGCGGTTGACGCGCCGCATAATCTCGTGGTTCCGGAGAGGGAGGTCCGACGCTATCCCCGCGCGGTTGTGGACATACCCTTTGAGTATCAGCTCTGCGAGGGAAAAGTCGTTATATCAGATATTCACCACGGCAGGATTGTTGATATCAGCGCCGGCGGAATACGGGCATTGACAGACACCAGGCTTTCACCCCATTTGAACATAAAATTCATGCTTCCGGCTGAAACCGTGGGGGTTGACACCCATGACATCTATGCCAAGATACTCAAGGTCAATAAAGAGGACGACCAATACTCCCTTAACCTCGAATTCACGGTCATCGATCCAAAAGATATTGTGGCAATAAAAAAACTGGTAGCGAGAATATCCAGCGTGGTTATCCAGAGAATCCCTTGATCCGTAACGAAAAAGCGATTTTTTTCACAGTATTCTGCCGGGTACGCTGATGTGCCCTGCAAAAATAATCGCCGTGGCAATCTGATATTTGATCGGGTATCTTTTGACTGGAAACACGTGAAGGAATCAGGCACGGGGTTAACTAGTGTCCGTCCGGAAAGTCTGTTTTTTCCGGATGGCTACACGTGGTTGTTTTCAATCCGGAAACAGACAATTTTGAAAAAGATCAAGGAGATCAAGGAAGTATGCGCAGGCGTACTGGAGTACGGCGAGCACATACTTCT
>JBFHXP010000142.1:0-6482 GCA_041598875.1 Desulfobulbales bacterium | reverse complement strand
TGAAGAGGGGGGTGTCCGCTGTCAGATCCATCTGGTCGATGAATTTATAGGCAGCCTCGCGCATCTGATCGCCGGCGCCGAATCCTTTGAGAAGAGCTGTTCCCAGGGCGAGAGTGGGCACCAGGGAAAGGACTACGGTGAAGGTAAGGGCACTGGCACGCAGTCCGATTTTGTCCCGCTGGCATTCCCGTGAGAATATAAGAATAATCCTGGCCAGGCTGCGGAAGGCCGCTGTGAGTTTTCCTGGACTGGGGGAAGATGACCAGATCCATTGCATGAATCTGGTGGAGTAAAAATCAATTCGATCCGCCAGAGCAACGGGAGGCGATGGGGAGAGGGACTGCTTTTCTTGACTGTCCATAGCTCGGATTACCTGCCGAATAGCCCTTTGATCAAATCGGAAGCGGGAAGAGGTTTGGACTCGGTGGTGCTTCCCCCCATCTTGTCCCCCACCTTTTCAATGAGTTTCTGTTTTATGCCTTGCCTGGCCTGGGAGGCAAGTGATGATGAATCCATGGTCGGAACAGGATTTTTCGCCGTTCCGGTAATTTTCATGTTCAGGGTCGTTCCTCCCTGGTCATTTGACAGGTATCTGGCATAGGATGTTTTGCTGCGGAGTTTTTCACTGAGGGCGGGCGACAGGGTGAGGACCAGCGGCAGATCCAGGCTGCCGTCAAGGCCAACGGTGCCGCTGGTTTCTGCCTGGACGTCAGTGCTTTTAAGGTCGCTCTGCAGCGAGACCTTCCCGCCCTTTATCAATCTGAAAGTCCCATCAATTTCATCAAATGCAAGCGAACCAAGTTCCGGAAGGCCGAGCAGGGAGGCGATTGCAGAGGCAATCTCCGTGTCCTTGATCTGGCCGTTGGTCAGTGAAAAGGTGCCGTCAGCAGTCAGCACGTTGCGGATTTTCTCCCACTGGGTGCCGGCTCCGTCAAAGGAAAAGGATCCGGCAAGGGCGCCGGAGATGAGTTCGGACGCCGAAGTCGACAGTGCCGAACTGAGAGCGGTCGCCTCGATGGCCTGAAGAGAGACAGTGCCCTTGTAGGCAGGTTCAGGGTGGTTGATGTCTATTTCGGCGTTGCTGGTCGTCTGTCCGCCATAGGAGTTCATTTTCATGTCGGAAATTGTGAGAATCCCCTCTTTCAGGGTATAGTCCAGGGTGAAATCCGTGACCGCTATCCTGTTGTGGATTGCCTCACCCACGGCGACCTTTCCCCGGGCGACAAAGCCGGGCGGGAATTTTTCCGCCGCAGGAGGCTGACGCGCCGGGGGCGCGTCACTCTTTTTCCCATTGGGCAGGGAGGCGGAGAGCGCCAGCAGTTTATCGATATTCAACCGGGGGCTGGTGACATTGAGCGTCACATCCGGGGTGGCGGCATACCCCCTTGCCTTAGCGTCTATCTTTATCTCCTGCTGGTCAATAACTGTATTTGCTGTCAGGGAGAGGTTTTCCCGGTCAAATGTTCCTGATCCGCTGAGTTCTGGCCGGGCCTCTCCATAGACGGCGTCGGCGACAAAAGAGAATGTTCCAGTATATGAGAAGTCGGTGAGGCCGCTCCCAAAAACAAAGGAAACCGTAGCGTCAGCCGTGGCATCAAGGTCGGGAAGCTCTTTCTGTTCATCGCGGACAATGAGTTTTATCTGTTCAAGACGGATCTGGTCCATGGTCAGGGCAAGGGGCAGGGCCGCTGTCCGCGAGACCGTGTCTCCTGCCGCAGGCTGGGGAGATGGCTCGGAAAACACCGTCAGTGAGGAGTAGTTGAACACCCCGTTTTTATCGCGGACTATCTGCAGTGTCGCCTCCTTGAGGGAGATTTCGTTGATCACCAGTTTTTTTTTCCACAGGGGCATGAGGTCGTATCGGAGAACAAACGCGCCGGCATGGACAAAATCACCGTTACCATCCGCCTCCTTGAGTTTAAAATCGTTAATGGTGATTCCGCTGAGCAGTCCGACCTTGATCTCGCCGATATCAACGGTGCGGCCCAGGGACTTTTCCGCCATCGGCACGACCACGGATTTTATCCTCTCGTCGGTAATAAGGTGGCGGACGGCAAAAGTAAGACCTGTAACAGCAACAAGTGCCAGCACCACGAGAGAGCCGATTATTTTTATTCCTGTTTTCATTGGGCCTGTCCTCTGGGCAAATGGTATTGGGATCGAGGTGAAAAACTTCAGAATCCTGCGGTGCTGACGGTTGGAAGAAAAATGTCTGCAAGCAGGAGAAAAAAAAGCTTTCGCATGGTTTCACCTCTGTGCTCTAGGCCGTGTTACAGGCTGGGAAAGATTCTCCTGCGCAGGTGGGAGACGGGGCTGATCCCAGACCGATAAGAACTTTTCGGTTACCGTTGTTTTTGTCAAATGTCAAGGGAAAACAAGGTGATATCCAAATACGATCCGGGTGAATCGGTATTGCTTTCACTTCCCTGCCAATCAGAGGTCAGATTTTGTTCTTTCCGGCCCCTGTTCACCCGCTTGTCATATCCCGAATTTTATTGAGCAGTGAGGTAAGGTGAAAGGGCTTGCTTATAAAGTCATCACCATGCCTGAGATCCAGGTCATCCAGGGCGGTTTCCCGGTCATAACCGCTGGTCAGCAGGACCTTTGCCGTGGTTGGGAGTGTCAGTATCTGGGTGTACACCTCAATGCCGCTCATCAGGGGCATCATGACATCGAGAATAATCAGGTGGATGGCCTTGTCGGTGCGGACGGATTCCAGGGCGTCGCGGCCGTTATCACATGCCAGCACGGCATAGCCGCTGTTGCGAAGAAGTTCCACGGTAATATCGAGAATTTCATGGTTGTCATCAACAATGAGGATTTTTTTCTCGACTATGGCGGCAGAATCATCGGGGCACGGAACGGTTTCCGAGAAGGCTTCGCGGGGAAGCAGTAGGGTGAAAAGGGTTTCGACCGTGCCGGAATCGGCGAGAAAAAGGTGCCCGCCATGATTTTCAGCTATTCCCTGGGCCGCCGCGAGCCCCAGGCCGCGACCGATGAATTTGGAGCTGAAAAATGGTTCAAATATCCGGTCCCTTATCTTTTGAGGAATGCCTGGGCCGGTGTCTGAGACATTCACCTGGACATATTCACCGGCAGAGGCTATCCGCGTCGGGCTGATCTCGTGGTCCTCTATCCATGAAATATTTTTTGAAGTAATGGTAAGGGTTCCGCATTGCTGGCCTGCCATCGCCTCAAAGGAGTTGTTGAAAAGATTGACAAGCAGTTGTCGTATCTGGCCGGTGTCGGCAAGCACCGGCCAGAGATTTGCGGCAAGATCCGTCTTCACCTCAATCTCCGCTGCCCGTCCCTTATGCGCAAGCTCAAGGGAGCTTCTGATGATCTCGTTCATGTCAGAGCGGCGGGGAAGGTATTTCCCGCCCTTGGCATAGGCCAGCAACTGGCTGGTAAGATCGGCCAGGTGGTTGGCACCTTCAACGATTTTCGAGAGGTAACGGAAAGGCTCGCTGCCCCCTTCCAGGCTCATCTGGAGAAGTTCGGAATAGCCCAGGACTCCGGTCAGGGTGTTGTTGAAGTCATGGGCAATGCCGCCGGCCAGGGCGGAGATGGATTCTTCCTTCTGCTGTTGGAAAAGGCGGGCCTGGAGGTTTCTTTTTTCATCCTCTTCCTTGACGCGTGAGGTGATATCCCGGCACAGCTCGATGATTCCGATAATTTTTCCTGCGCTGTCACGGACCGGCGAGGCGGTTATTTCCACTGGAACGCTCTTTCCGTCAGATGTGAGATGGTGGTGGGTGACCAGTGTCGATTTGCCGGAAATGAGCACCTGGGACATGGGACAGGGATGGTCCGCTCCTGAGCAGGGCGCGTCCTGATGATGAAAAAGTCTGTAGCAGTGAAGGGGGGTAGGGTGAGCTGTCTTGTTGTGCATCTCCTTGGCTGCCGCGTTCATCAGCAGGACCTGATGATCGGCCCCGATGAGCATTATGGCATCGCTGATGCTGTCTATCACCGATTGCAGGGTGGCAACTGCGGCAAGCTGCTTTTCTTCGGACTTTTTCAGCAGGGTGATATCACGAATCACATGAACGCAGCAGGCGAGTTTTTTTTCCGCGTCGAGCAAGGGGGAAACGGAATAATGATAAAAACCGTTCAGGGTCTGTTCAAAACGGATGACATCATGCTCCTTCATGTCCCTGGTCATTTCCCGGTGCGGACAGTCCGGCGGCGGCTCGTCGGTTCCATGAAACAGCGTGTAACACGGGGTGTTTAATGCGTCTTCCTTTGTGAGATTGAACCGGTTGCAGAGCGCGCGGTTGACCCGCCTGATACGAAAGTCAGGGTCAATGATCGCCACCATGTCGGGTATGGCGTCAAAGGTCTGTTCCCATTCATTTTCTGAGGGAGCGCACCTGGAAAGGACTTTTGTGTCAGCAGTCATGCAGCGTGCCTGTTCAGCCGGTGATGCGGTATTTTCATTATGCAGATCCCTTTCCCGTGCTGACCGCGTAAAACGTGTTCGCGCGACACGGTTGATGACGGTTTTATTGTGCAGAAACATTGACCACTTCCAAGGCCAACTGTCTGATAGAAGTACTATTGTATATTTACTGGCTGTACGGGTATTTCTCGTATTCTATTAGTAAACGTGGGGGGAAGTCAAGGATCATGGAAATGATTCCCAATGGGCTGGAAAAATCAAAAAGCATCTGCGCGGGTTGCTTGACTCGTATGTGCAAATTGAGTATATGGTGATGATAATTCAGGTGGCTTCCCCCGCTGGGGTGAGCCGAAAAGGGAACTCCGTGCAAATCGGAGACGGGCCCGCCGCTGTAATCCCGCCTCAAGAGAGAGGAACCCTTTCTGCACGGTGTACCACTGTTCTGCAAAAGCATGAATGGGAAGGTCGCAGAAAGGGCGGGAAAGTCAGAAGACCTGCCTGGATAGTAGTGTCAATTGCACCTCCGCGGACAAGAGGTGCCATGATCTTGTGGAGAAAAAGGGATTCCCCGGATCGTTCGTCGTTTAACGGTCCGGGTTTTTTTTTGCCTGGGCCAGGGAGTCAACCTCTGCCAAGGGAGTGTGTATGGAACAAAGGGAACAGGCATTTTTAAAGATGACATTATTGACTATCAGGAGCTGGGATGGATTCCAGAAGGCAATGCAGTGCCTGGCTCCTCGTGCAAAATTTTCACACGTGCAGGGACGATGATCATGAAAAAAGTATATCTGATGGCAACAGCGGTGACCGCGGTACTCTTTCCGATGACGGTCGCAGCGGAAAACGGCAAAAAAGTTCCAATGATGGATGAGGTGGTGGTTTCCGCCACCAAGACCGTGGAGAAAAGAAAAGAGGTGATAAACCCGGTGTTTATCCGGGATGGTTATGAGTTGAGCAAATCGCCGGCCGCCAGTGTCGGAGATTTCCTTGGCGGAGAACCGGGGGTGGATATGCGTACCCCGGGTGATTTTGGTGGCGCCGCGCAGGAGATCAGGCTGCGGGGCATGGACAGCAATGCAACCCAGGTGCTGGTCAACGGGTTGCGGATCAACTCACCCTCCCTGGGATCCGCGGATCTCAGTTCACTGCCGACCAATAATATTGATCGGATAGAGGTTGTGAAGGGCGCTGGTTCCCTTCTATACGGTTCGGGAGCCATGGGCGGCACGGTTTCAATCATCACCCGGGAACCGGAACGGGACCGGATTGATGCCAATATTTCCGCTGGGTACGGCAGCGATGACACCTATCAGATCGCCGCTGAGCAGGGGATGTTTGTCACCAGCGGTTTCGGTTATTATCTCACTGCCGCCAGAAAGGAGAGTGACGGGGCCCGCGACAACAGTGACCTGACCCATAACGATGTGTCGTTGAAACTGCTTTTTGAACCGGCGGAAAGGTATACGCTCACCTTTTATGGTGATTTTGTCGATCGGAGCTTCGGCCTGCCCGGACTCCGGCCTGTTGCCGGGACCAAGGAATATTTCCGGCCAAACGGAGAGAAATTCTACAGCAGCGAGGCGGCAACCCTCCAGGGCCGTGGTGGCGATGAAAACGCCCATCTCGTAGTCGAGGCCCGGGGGCAGGTAACCCCCTGGCTGGCCCTCTCCCTTGAGGGGAGCTATGTGGCGCTTGAAAACTATTTCAAGGATCGTTATCCCTCTACCGGCACCGGCTATAAGAGCTGGGTGACCAACAGGGTTTTGGGAACTGAAGTGAATGCCGAAGTGAGGCCCAATGACCGGTCCACTCTGCTGGTGGGCCTTGATCACGGCGATTTCACCTGGGAAAACGAAAACAAGAGCCTGGACGCAAACGGTGGAGAGGTCGCGGGCAGTTATACCGCTGCCAGGGCAGGTCTCCATACCACCGGGACCTTCGCCGAACTCCAGCTCAAGGCCACGGACCATATCAAGACCGTGGCTGGATTACGGCATGAGGATCATTCGACCTTCGGCACCGAGAACCTGCCGCTGTACGGCGTGGTGCTTACACCCAGGGAAAACACGGTGATCAAGGC
>JBFHXP010000141.1:0-6549 GCA_041598875.1 Desulfobulbales bacterium | reverse complement strand
CCCTGGGCCACCAGTCGCCCCATGGCCCGGTACAGCTTGACGCTGTGCGACATGATCTGCAGCTTATGGTCACTGTGAAAATCCACCAAGCGCCCCAGGTTCTTCCCCCCAGCGAGGAGCCCCTGCCACCGCTGGAAGGCAAATATCGACTCGATGAAATTTCCCCGAAGATCGATATCCTGCAACCGGCCGTCATCCTCCACCGGCACCAAGGGAAAATGATCCATAAAGGCACGGGCAAACAACCCGACCCCGGTAGAATAGACGGAATCACCCGCCCCATGGATCCGAACCCGTTCCATGCCGCAGGAAGGGGATCTGCTCTTATAAATAAAACCAGCCAAACCGTGCAGGGAAAGTTCACGGACCTTTTGCCGTGCCCATGCCTGCATCCTTTCTGTGTGGTCAATACCGGTTCTGGTGGTCACCAGACGCGGGGCGGCAGGATCTCCCGCCAGACGAAGGGTCTCCCGGGGAACACCCAACCCGCATTCAACCTCCGGACATACCGGGACGAATTCCATAAATTGCCCCAGGGTACCGGTGATAAAACGGTCATGCTGATGACAACCGTTGTAGCGCACCCGATGGCCCAGCAGACAGGCGCTGATACCGATCTTGATGGGAGAAAACTCTCTGGTCATGGTCTCTCCTCTTCTTGTGAACCCGAAAAAATGAGCAGTCATCCGAAGTAAAACATGATACGTCTCATGGTGACAACAAGAAGAATTCACGGCAAAGGCATCTACGATGCCATACGTGAAAGAACTTATCCCCTGAAGGGTAAAAAAATGGCCCGGCACAACCTGAAAAATTTAAAAAAAATTCGTTTCGGCCTCTGCTGCCTGTTCCGTGCAGAACCGATCGCCTTCCGGCAGATTACCGCGAAGACACTCCAGCCCCTGCCCCGCGCCGAGCAACTTGCCCGTGTCTCTGAAATCTGTCTCCACAATACCCGAGGTGTTCTTGCGGCCCTCTGCTATGTGGCCGGAAACGGGATTGGCGCCTTTCGGATCATGACCCCTCTTTTTCCCCGCTACACCCACCCCGAGGTGGGCTACCAGCTGGCAGAACTGCCTGATGCGGAGGCGATCCACCGTCTGGGCGCAGAAATCCGCGCCCTGGGAAAAAAACACGATATACGGCTCAGTTTTCACCCGGACCAGTTCAATGTTCTCTCTTCTCCAAGACCAGAGGTGGTTGCAAAGACAATAAGGGAACTGGAATACCAGGAGATGCTGGCCGAGCTGGTCGGTGCCGAGGTGATCAATATCCATGCCGGCGGAATCTACGGCAACAAAGGGGAGGCCCTGGCCCGTTTGCAGGAAACCATCCAGGCCCTTGCGCCTGCGATCAGAAACCGGCTGACCCTGGAAAATGACGATGTTTCCTATTCGCCGGCAGATCTCCTGCCGGTATGTGAAAACCTGGCCATCCCGATGGTCTACGACGTCCATCACCACCGCTGCCTGACAGACAATCTCTCCGAACCCGAGGTAACAGAGAGGGTGGTCGCGCTCTGGCAGAGACGGGGCCAGGAGCCGTACTTTCACCTCTCCTCGCCGAAAAACGGCTGGCAATCAGGTTCGCCCAGACCCCATGCCGACTACGTTGATCCTGCGGATTTCCCCACCTGCTGGCAGGACCTTTCGGCAACAGTGGATATTGAGGCCAAGGCCAAGGAACTGGCGATTTTTCAGTTACAGAGAGATCTGGGCTTGCGCAAAAAATAAACTGCAGGGCCCCAACGGCCCAAGGCGGACCTGTGTAAGGCATCCCCTGCCAGCAGCGATTTGCTATGCCGCCTTGTACGTTTTATCAGGCGATTGATTACAATTTATACAACATTTATACAACAATCCCGACTCCATGGTTGGATGTTGTATAACCTATATAATCATTTGCCGGTTTTGAACCAGTAGCGCGTTGATTTCAACCTGCCATGAGGTTCAAGAAAATCAAGGCCCGCCAAAAGTCGGGATACCGTGGTATGGGCAGAACGGCTGTTGCCTAAAAGAAGCAGATCCCGGCACTCACTGTTGTTGATAGAACCGTGCTCCTCGACATATTGCCTGATCATTACCGGCCACTGGACCTTATCGATGGCCCGTGAACGGCTATAAACCCCTTTGCCGATCAGCTCCGCTGCAACCGCCCTGGAAAGATGATAGGTGACCCCGCTTTTCCGCCCTCTTCGTTCCAGCCATGGACTTGGCCGATGACAAAACTGGTCAAGACGGTCCCTGACCCGCACCTCGGGTAGCTGGGTGATCCGGGCGGCGGTTGCCACATCGGTTTCTCCATGTTCCCGCAGATAGGCCAGGAGAAGCAGCTCGATCACATCAAAAGAATCACCCTTTCTTTCGCGGGTGGTGATGAAGGTTGCCAGTTCCCGGTCAAAAATACCGTCAAACAGGGTCAGCTTGACTGTATGGCCGTCCGCTTCATACAACGGTGCTCTTTTCCCGTAGGCAAGCGGAGGAATGAATATCCTGCGCCTGCCGATGCCGGCCCGTTCTACCAGGCCGAGTTTCTGGAAAATTTCTGCAAGCAGTCGGTTGCGGGCCTTGGGTTCGGCGTGCAGGACATTTTCCGGGGTAATCCCACCGATAAAGCCGCCGGGGCTGCTGATCGTCATTTCTCGGTCCGCATGCCGGACATAGACGCTACCTGGTTCCAGGTAATCGCGGTGAATAAGCGCGTTCAACACAGCCTCCCGAAAGGTCTGTTCCGGAAAGGCCGGAATATCGACATGGAAAAGACCGGTCTTGAGGGTTTTGAAAGGATTCCTGACATTGATGGCATCAGTCAGTTTTCTAGAACCTGCAGCAATGGTCCCTTCTGGTCAAGGCGATAATCAAGATCCGTGGAGGAGACATGATGGAGATAGATCACTTCGTGGCCGGATATGTCCCGGCGGATAACATCTTCCCTGCCCGCGACAAGCAGGCCGGCTCTGGTCACATCTCCTTCCCTGATTATTCCGAGCGCTGTCAGCAATTCCGGATCGCTTAATGCGAGAAGCGGAGATTCGGCGCGATGGGCGCGCAGCACATTACGCAGGCGGGCTATTTCGGTAGGGTCCAAATCACCAACCCCTATACCATCGGCCAACTCGGCGCTCCAGTCGATCGCCCCCATGCCTATTTGCCTTTTCTGGAAGTCCTCGGGAGAATAGGGCATGCAATTTTTACCGACTCTGACCTGATAAAGCCCGGCAGACGTGCCATACGGCGGAGCCGGTCCTTTCGGCACCCTGACAAGGATGAGATTGCCCTCGGGAACGGCAAGCTCAGAGACATCTACGGTCAGATTGGGCCGGGTTCTCTCATATATGCCCCGTCGCCAGATATCAAGGTCGTAACGGTCGCACCCGGTGACAGCTTTTTTTCGGCCCCGGACATCATCCTTTACGCCGAAAACCACCACTCCGCCATCGGCATTAGCAAAGCAAACCGCCACCCCGACAGCCTCGGCCAGGGATTTTTTGGCATCAGTCCAGCGTTTGAAGTCGAGGACATCGGATTCCAGGTCATCGGCATGGACATCATCAATTCTGTCAAGCAGACTGAGAATAATTTCTGGTGATGGGATAGCAGTCATTTCTCGTTATAAATCTGTTTTCATTGATTACGAGTACCCGCTTCCTTTAGCCACTGATCAATAGCATCCTTATGAAATCGCCAATGACGCCCGACTTTCTGGCCTGGTACTTTCCCTGCCTGAGCCAACTTGTACAAGGACGACTTGGAGATTTTCAGATACTCGGCGAGTTCATCGATGGTCAGGATAGTCTCTTTATCAACAGACATGAGCGACCTATGGGCAGAGCTTGAAAAGGAGTCTCCGCAGTAAAAACATGATAGTAGAAAATTATAACCCTTAGCTGTAATTAGCAGTTAATGACCAACACTGTCAAGGATGAAAACGGCTTTATTATTCAGGACGGCGGGCAGGGCCAGCAGAAAGAGACACATGGAGTGACACCAAACTAAAAAAGCCCCTAACTCATAATGAGCTAAGGGCTTGATATCTTTGGTGCGCCTGGCACGATTCGAACGTGCGACCTACGGATTCGTAGTCCGGCACTCTATCCAGCTGAGCTACAGGCGCCTGATGTGCGAAACTATATACCCTAAAACCATCCTTTGCACAAGCAGCTTTTCCGGGAAAAACTCAACCCGGAAAAGCAGAATGGTTGCCGATCACCCGGAGACAAAGGTGATCTGGCTCTCCGACGGGTTCATGCCCGGATCCGCCTCGACCCGGACCTCTGCCGCGAATTCCTTCTCCATATCAACCAGTTCCCGGCGTTTCTGGTTCAAAAGATACTGGGCCACATCCATGGGAAAGCGGCATTCCACCTTGGCCACCTTCTTCTTGCCGAGCCCGGTCTGAATCTGGCGGAGATAGGAAAGGGCCTGGGTTTCCACCGACCGGATCATCCCTCTTCCCTCGCAGTGACTGCATGTCCGGTAACTGCCCATCTGGATCGGCGCGCCCATCTTCTGGCGGGAGATCTGCATGAGGCCGAACTTGGAGATCCGGCTGATGTCGACCTTGGCCTTGTCGCGCTTCATGCTGTTCTTGACCATCTTCTCCACTTCGCGGATATGCTTGCTGCTGCGCATGTCGATGAAATCAACGACAATGAGCCCGCCCAGATCGCGGAGCCTCAGCTGCCGGGCCAGTTCGGCGGCCGCTTCCATATTAACGAGAAAGATGGTCTCGTTGAAATCCTTGTCCTTGGAGGTCCGTCCGGAGTTGACATCTATGGCCACCAGGGCCTCGGTGGGGTTGATGACAATGGAGCCGCCCGAGGGCAATTTCACCGTGGGCTGATAAATCTGCTCGATCTGCTCTTCAACCCCGTACTGGTTGAACAGGGGCCGGGGGCCGCTGTGGAGCTTGACCTTGGCCTGTCCCTGTTTGGGCGGCAGCAGCTTGAGAAAATCATTGACCTTGTCCCGGGCATCAATACTGTCGACATGAATCTCCTGGATCTCGGGCGCGAAATGGTCGCGGAGAAACTTGGAGATGATATCCTGATCCTGGTAGATAAGGCAGGGGGCGGTCATGGTCTGACCCCGTTTCTTGACATCTTCCCACAGCCGCAGCAGATAGCGGAGATCCTTGCCCAGTGAGGTCTTGGTGATATCCTTGCTCGCGGTGCGGATGATGTAGCCAATGCCCTCGGGCAGTTTAAAGCTGGCCATCATCTCGCGCAACTGGCTTCGCTGCTCCTCCCCTTCGATTTTGCGGGAAATACCGGCGGAATCGCTTCCCGGCATGAGCACCAGCGAGCGGCCGGGCAGGGAGA
The DNA here is from genome assembly GCA_041598875.1 of Desulfobulbales bacterium. Lineage (GTDB taxonomy): Bacteria > Desulfobacterota > Desulfobulbia > Desulfobulbales > BM004 > JAKITW01. The sequence goes on along the minus strand of JBFHXP010000141.1, from coordinate 1,229 downwards.
GAAAGGTGGTCATGCTGGCGCCCTTGTTGCCGGTCACCTCCTTGACCACCTGGACCAGGATCTCCTGCCCCTTGTGCAGGGCCTTGCGGATATCAATATCCCGCCAGTTGGTGGGAATCGCCTCGTCGTTGTCACTGATATCGAAATATTCGGGATGAATCTCGGAAAAAGGCAGAAACCCGTTCTTGCCCGTGCCGATATCCACGAAAACCGCCTGCAGGTTGAGTTCGATCGCGGTGATTTTCCCCTTGTAGATATTGCTCTTGGTTGCCTCGCGGACCACGGTGGTCACGTGGAAGGATTCCACCTTGCCGTTTTCAAGCAGGGCGATCCTGCATTCCTCAGGCTCCTCGGCATTGATCAGAAGCTTGAACTGCGGCTCGGCCGGTTCTTTTGATTCGACCGGAGCGCGGCCGCCCTTTTTACCGGATCCGGAACGGGCGGGTTTCTTTCTCCCCTTTTTCTCGGCAGGTTCCGCTGCCGGCGCCGCCGGCTCCTCAGTATCCGGCTTTTCGTCGGATACCTCGGGCGTTGGTTGATCAGCGCCCTCTACCTTGGACTTGGCCGGCTTCCGCCGGGGCCGCTTCCTGGAACGGCTGCGGGCTTTAGGCCGGGGGGCGTCCCCTTCCGGCGACTCGTTTGCCGCGCCGGCAGAGGCAGCCGAATCCGGAGACACGGCCTCGGCCTTCTGCTCCGGCCCCTTTTCAGCTTGAGCTTTTTCACTCTTTTCTACTTTTTCATTCTCATCCATACACGTTCCGTTGCTCCCTGGACGGCCCGCTCCTGCCGGAATCCGGCGAATTCGTGCCGAGCCATTCCTGAAATTTCATTTTTTTATCCCATGCACCGCGCCAATCCATCCACGTCACGTGGCAGCGATCTTTCTGTCGCTTCCCAGGGAGATCCCGATAAAATCCCTTTTATACCGCAAGGGCACTCTTTTCAGTACCCCCTTGAGGGGTATAAGTTTCGTTTGAGTCCCGCGGTAGCGCGACTCAACTCAGCTTTATACCGCAAGGGCATAAGTTTCGTTTGAGTCCCGCGGTAGCGCGACTCAACTCAGCTTTATACCTGGTAATAGATTTTGCCGTTATGGGTCATCTTATTAATCCGGCCGGAACCCAGAAGCCGGGCAACAACATCTGTCACCACTTCCGGATGCAGGGCCAGCGCCTCGCACATATCATTTTCGGTACAGGGTCTGCGCTTGAGCATACGGAAAATCCGCT
>JBFHXP010000140.1:0-6560 GCA_041598875.1 Desulfobulbales bacterium | reverse complement strand
TTTGGCTCCAGAAGCTTCAACTGGCGCGACCCACGCGGTAAAGATGAGAAAACCGGTCGCTATTTCATAGACCGCAAGAATTTCAACCCTGATTTTCCGACCAGGATGCGCGGTGTGGTTGAGAAGTGCAACCTCTGTGTCGAGCGGCTGGCGAAAAACCAGAAGCCCCGGTGCGTGGAGGTCTGTGAAGAGGCAGGCACCAATGCCATGGTTTTCGGTGATCTCAATGACGCCCATTCCGAAATTAGAGAGGTTTTGCGCACCAACTTCACCATCCAGCGCAAACCGGAACTGGGTACGAAACCTTCGATCTTTTACATAGTGTGAGGACGTCATGTTAGAGAAAGCACTGGTAGGAAGCAGTAGATACAAGGTGTGGATCGCCTTTCTCCTCGTCCTGATGGGCATCGGCGGACTGTCCTATATCCAGCAGTATAACTATGGTCTTGGCTATACCGGAATGAGCCGCGACGTGTCCTGGGGTGTCTATATCGCCCAGTTCACCTTTCTGGTTGGCGTGGCCGCCTCGGGCGTGATGGTGGTGCTGCCGTACTATCTGCACAACTATAAGCTGTTCGGCAAGATTACCATACTTGGCGAGTTTCTTGCCGTTGCCGCGGTTTCCATGTGCCTGATGTTCATCATGGCTGATCTCGGGCAGCCGATACGCGCCCTCAACGTTCTCCTCCATCCCACTCCCAATTCGATTCTTTTCTGGGATATGATCGTGTTGAACGTCTATCTCTTTCTCAATATTTTTGTCGGCTGGGTGGTTCTTACTGCCGAGAAAAAGGAAACTCCGCCTCCCAAATGGATCAAGCCGTTTATCTACATCTCCATTCCCTGGGCTGTGAGTATCCACACGGTCACCGCCTTTCTCTATGCCGGTCTTCCCGGACGGCATTTCTGGATGACGGCAATTCTCGCCCCCCGCTTTCTGGCCTCGGCCTTTGCCGGCGGCCCGGCCCTGCTTATCATCCTCTGCCTGATCATCAAGCGGGTGAGCAAGTTTGATGCCGGCAAAGAGGCAATCCAGAAGCTTGCAACAATTGTCACCTATGCGGCGCTGATCAATGTGTTTTTTGTCCTGCTTGAGCTTTTTACCGCCTATTACAGCAATATACCCGGACACAGCCATACCCTTGATTATCTCTTTGTCGGCCTCCATGGCGAGAATCAGCTGGTGCCGTGGATGTGGACCTCGGTGGTGCTGTGCATCGTTTCGATCATCATGTTCCTTATTCCCAAAATGAAGGAAAATGAGAACACCCTGGCACTGGCAAGTGTCCTGCTGTTTATCTCCCTGTGGATCGATAAGGGTATCGGCCTGGTTATCGGCGGTTTTGTTCCCAGCCCCCTGGAAGAGGTCACAACCTACCCTGTTACCTTTGGGGAGATCATGATAACCCTTGGCATATGGGCCACCGGGTTCTTTATCCTCACTGTGCTTTTCAAGATCGCCCTGGCGGTTAAGGAAGAGAAGCTTATATCGTAATCAGCGCAGTAATAAGACAACTCAAGGCCCCCGATGCAATCGGGGGCTTTTTTTTTATCTTGATTTCGGATAGGGTAGTGAAACTTTTGATTGAATACCGGAAAAAATGTCACGCCCCTCTGGACAGCCATGACTGAAAGAAATAAAATAGAAAATGGAGCAGCATCATCACCGCGGGTTCTGATTATCTATTATTCTTTCAGCGGCCAGACCATGAGTTTAGTCTCCAGACTTTCCATGGGCCTGAAAGAGGCGGGAGTAGAGGTGGTGTTGGAGAAAATCAAGACCGCAACCCCTCTCTATTTTCCGGTGAGCAGTATACCTCGTACGGTGAAGATGATGATCACCACCTTTTTCCGGCAGAGGATTCCGATCAGGCCGATCTCAGACCGATGCATGGGCGAGTTCGACCTGATTATAGTCGGCGGCCCGACATGGTCCTATAATCCCAGTGGACCGATACTTTCACTGCTTGATCGACACGGGACGCAAATATTTAAGGGAAAGGAGGTGGTGCCGCTTATTTCCTGCCGCGGCTACTGGCGCATGCACTGGTGGGGACTCCGGGCGAAACTCGTGAAATGCGGCGCCGTTATAAGCAATTATCTCGTCTTTTCACACCCCCACGCCGAACCCTGGCGGACCATAGGGGTTTTTTTGAAGATCGCGGGAAAAAAACCTGAAAAAGCCCCTTTTATTGGTTCGCATTACAGTTTTTTCGGCCATTCAAAAGAGCAGAACCGCGAGGCAAGACGGCTTGGCCGGGAGATCGGTCAGGCCCTGATCAGCAAAAAGAATCTCTCCACCCTCACCCTTCGCTCCGATCTTTCCCTGCCTTAACCGCGCGGTCTTATCCGCGCGGCCTTAACCGCGCGGCCTTAACCGCGCGGCTTTAACCGCGCGGCCGGCGGGGTGCCTTTTCTGCGACATTGCTCGCTGGCCTGGTGTTTCTGTGGGTTCGCACTAAAACTCTATCCCCCGGAGCGCCTTGCCCCCGTGCTGGAAGGGGTGTTTTATCTCCCGCATTTCGGTGACCAGATCGGCACGCGCCATCAGATCCGCATCCGCATCCCGTCCGGTTATGACCAGATGGAGCTCCGGAGGACGCTTTAGAATGGTGCAGAGCACTTCATCCTTTTCCAGGTACCCCAGGTTCAGGGCATAGGTGAACTCGTCGAGAATGACCATGTTAAAGGTGTTGCCCGCTATTTTTTCCCGGGCCACCTTCCAGGCGGCATGGGCCGCGTCCCTCGGCTCGTCGGGATTTCTCGCCTGCCAGGTGAAACCGCTGCCCAGGGTATGGATCTCGATTAAGTCTGAAAAACGGGCAAGCGCCTTGGCTTCGCCGGTATCTTTATTGCCCTTGATAAACTGGATGATGCAGACCTTCATGGAGTTGCCGGCCGCGCGCAGTGCCAGTCCCAGGGCGGAGGTTGTCTTGCCCTTGCCGTTGCCGGTGTTGATTATGAGTAACCCTTTTCCCGCCATGCCCTTTCCTTACGCCGGAGGTAGAAAATACCACCGCATGAACTCGTTTATTCTTTCGGAAAAAAAGAGATAGACCAGAGCGGCCACGGCCAGAAACGGGCCAAATGGAATCATGGTCTGGCCCCCCTTTTTCTCCTTGATCATGGCGCCGATACCCGCCACCGCACCGATGATCGAACTGCCGAAAATCACAAAAAAGAGGCTCTGCCAGCCGAGAAAGGCGCCGATCATTGCCAGCAGTTTTATGTCGCCGCCGCCCATCCCGTCTCTCCGGGTTATCAGAAAATATCCGGCAGCCACCGCATAGAGTACCCCCCCGCCAAGAAGTATTCCCAGCCCTGACTCCTGCCAGGTCACCAGCGGATTGAAAAAAGAGGCAGCGAACCCGAGGACGATTCCCGGCAGGCTGATGAGATCGGGAATGATCATGTGGCGGATATCAATGGCAATTATCACCAGCAGGGCGGAAATAAAAGGAAAATAGATCGCCAGGGCAGGGGTGAGCTGGAATCTGTGATAGAGGGCCAGTGCGAAAAGGCCCGTCGCCGCCTCGATCAGGGGATACTGCCAGGAGATTGGGCTGCGGCAATGCCGGCATCTGCGGCCAAGAAGGAGAAAACTGATTATCGGGATATTGTCATACCAGGCAATTTTCTCCTTGCATTCTGGGCAGTGCGAAGCGGGAAAGACAATGGAGATATCCTCGGTCGGCAACCTGAGGATGACCACGTTCAGAAAGCTGCCTACCGCCGCGCCGACGAAAAAGATATAGAAGAGTATCAGGGGTTCGAGCATTGCAGTTCCGCGCCAGAGAAATTGAGGTGTCGGCCGTCCAGGGCCGCCTTTTTGTTTTTAGATGTTTACAGGTGAAAGCAGGTAATTTACTATCTGTATCAAAATCCAGAGACCATGTGGAGCAAGGCCCGGCGTGCTCAATGTACAAGAGAATCGCGATCCTGGCTTTGCTTTTTTTACGTATCGGTGATCGTGTTTATCAGGTGGAGTTCTCATGCAGGAAACAGCCCAGGAAAAGGGAAAAATCATCCGAGTTGAACAGCTGACCCCGGATATTTTCAGGATCACGGCTGTTGCGCCGCGGATAGCAGGGCTCTCCCGTCCCGGCCAGTTTGTCATGGTCCGGGTCTCCGGCGGCTATGATCCCCTGTTGCGCCGGCCCTTTTCCATTCATCAGGTCACTGCAAACGGCCATGTTCAGATTCTCTTCAAGGTTGTGGGCAAGGGGACCGCTGTTCTTGCCGGTGCGTGTGTCGGGAAGATGCTTGATCTGGTCGGCCCGCTGGGCCGTGGTTTTTCCCTCAAACCCCGCCGGCCTGTTTTTCTGGTTGGCGGCGGCATGGGTATCGCCCCACTGCTCTTTCTCGGCAAATGGCTGCTCCAGGATGCTGATCCGGTGGAAACGGTTGCCCTGCTCGGGGCCAGAACCAGAGAGGAGCTGCTGCCGCTGGTCACGGATATGGAGGCCCTTGGAATTGAGGTCCGGACCGCGACCGATGACGGTAGCCTTGGCCATCATGGCCTGGTGGGTGATCTGATCCGCGACCAGGACCCGGGCCTCGGCCGCCAGGTTTATGCCTGCGGCCCCTATCCGATGATGCGGGCCGTTTCCGGCCAGGCCAAGGCCCTGGGCTGGCCCTGCGAGGTATCTCTTGAAACCATGATGGCCTGTGGTTTGTCTGCCTGCCTGGGATGCGCCTTTCCCCGGGGTGACGGGGCGGGTCACGTTCATGTGTGCAAGGATGGCCCTGTTTTCCCTGCGGAGGAGGTGGCATGGCTTTAGAACACCCTGACATGCGGGTAAAAATCGGGGGATTGACCCTGATCAATCCGGTGATGACCGCCTCGGGCACCTTTGGCTATGGAGAGGAATTTTCCTCGCTGGTCAATCTCCATCGCCTGGGCGGGGTTATTCTCAAGGGGATTTCCCTGGAGCCCCGGCCGGGTAACGCCATGCCCCGGGTGGTGGAGACCTCCTGCGGCATGCTCAACGCCATTGGCCTGGAAAATGTCGGGGTTGAGCGTTTCATCACCGAGAAACTCCCCTTTTTCCGGGGGGTGCAGGTGCCGGTGATCGTCAACATCCTCGGTGATTCCCTGGAAGAGTATCGCCTTCTTGGCCGCCGGCTGAACGGAATTGAAGGTGTTGCCGGGATAGAGGTCAATATTTCATGCCCGAATGTCAAGAAGGGCGGGGTGGCTTTTGGCACTGACCCGGAAATGGCCGCCGCAGTGACCTCGGTGGTGCGCCGGGAGTTTTCCGGGCCCCTTATGGTTAAACTTTCTCCCACTGTCACCGATATAACGGTGGTCGCGCGGGCCGTCGAGGACGCGGGCGCCGATGCGCTGTCCCTGATCAACACCCTGCTTGGCATGGCCATTGACAGTAAAACCCGGAGGCCGAGGCTTGCCAATATTGTCGGCGGGCTGTCCGGCCCGGCGATCAAACCCGTTGCCCTGCGCATGGTCTGGCAGGTTGCCCGGGCGGTGAAGATTCCGGTGATCGGTATCGGCGGCATCGCCAACACCACCGATGCCCTGGAGTTTCTCTTGGCCGGGGCCACCGCGGTTCAGGTCGGCACTGCCAATTTTGTCAATCCCCGGGCCAGTGAAGAGATTGTAAACGGCCTGGCCGCGTATGTCCGTGACCATGATCTTGAGTCGATCCGGGACGTGATCAACGGCCTGATCGTCTGATCGCCATGGAACTGCCATCTTCCCTTGCCGCGATATATGCCGTGTATGACGACTTTCTCTCCGGAATTCCCTATGCCTGTGCAAAGGGATGCTCAACCTGCTGCACCGGATCCGTGACCATGACCACCCTTGAGGCGGCGCCGATTGTCTCTTTCCTTGAAAAGAGGCGACCGGATCTCGTTGCCCGGGTGGCGGACCGGAAAGAAAAGACGGAGACCGCCGGGGCCCGGCCGTTGTTGACTGCCAATGCCTTTGCGGGCTATTTTCTCGCCCGGCAGGAGCCCCCTGATGAGGAGGCGTCGCCCTGGTGTTTTGCGCCGTGTGTCTTTCTTGAACAGGACTGTTGCGCCATTTATCCCCTGCGGCCTTTCGGGTGCAGGAGTTTCGGCTCAGTGAGTCGCTGTGATGCGGGCGGGGCCGCCGAACTGCCGCCATTTGTCTTAACCGTAAATACGGTGGTGATGCAGATTATTGAGGATCTTGATGGGCCGGGCGGGTCCTGGGGCGTGATGGGCGATGTGCTGGCCGCGATGATTGCCGGGGACAGCGGTGTGGCCGGGCAGCTGGCCTCGTCCCGGCCATTGCCCGGTTTTCTGGTGCCCGGGGAAGAGAAACGGGCAATCGCTGTGCTTCTGCAGCGCCTCCATGGCGCGGGCCTTGCCGATTGGCGGCCATTCCTCGGTTATGCTGCGCCTGATTGACAAGTGTCCTTGAGTGGAATAGGCTTGCGGCCAGACGGTTCGACCGGGAGTCTGGAAAAGAAAAATGATGAAAGAAAGTGCACATATGGCGGAGAGAGAATCGGGCAAGCCCCTTTACCAGGGGCGAATCTGCGCGGCAGTGGCTGCTGCCGACATGGGGCAGG
>JBFHXP010000139.1:0-6569 GCA_041598875.1 Desulfobulbales bacterium | reverse complement strand
CGCCGGTCATCAGAGACCAGCATCGAGCCGTCGGCAAGCACCAGAAGATCCACCGGCCTGCCCCAGCCGCCTCCCTTCTGCAACCAGCCGGTGGCAAAGGGCTCATACCCCACCGCCCGGTCACCCTCCAGCCTGACCAGTGACACCTGGTAGCCCACCGGACTGCTCCTGTTCCAGGAGCCGTGCTCGGCAATGAATATCTGGTTTCTGTACTTCTCCGGGAACATCGTGCCGGTATAGAAACGCATGCCAAGGGCGGCGACATGGGCGCCCAGTTCCTGTGCCGGCGGGGTAAACTCCTTGCCCGCGCCCAGGGTGCCGAACTGAGGATCAACGATCTCCCGGCCATGGCGGTAGGGGTAGCCGAAATGCATCCCCTTTTCCGGGGCCCGGTTCAGCTCATCGGGCGGCAGGTCGTCACCCAGCCAGTCGCGGCCATTATCGGTAAACCACATCTCACCAGAGAGAGGATGCCAGTCAAACCCCACGGTGTTGCGCACCCCGCGCGCAAAGGTCTCGAAACCGCTGCCATCGGGATTCATCCGGTGGATAGCGGCATAGGGCAGATCGGGTTCGCAGATATTGCACGGCGCCCCCACCGGCACATAGAGCCTGTTGTCCGGGCCGAAGCGGATAAATTTCCAGCCGTGGTGCTCATCATCAGGCAGAGTATCCGTAATGATCCTGGGCGGGCCCGGATCATCGAGATGGTCTTCGATATTTTCATAGCAGAGGATCCGGTTCACCTCGGCGACATAGAGAGAACCTGATCTGAATGCAACCCCGTTGGGCATGAAAAGCCCCGAGGCAATGGTGAAAACCTGATCGGCCCTGTAGTCCCGGTCCCGGTCGACAACCGCATAAACCCGGCCCCTGGTCCTGGTGCCGACAAAAAGAGTGCCCCTGTCACCGAGTGCCATGGAACGGGCATCGGGAAGATCATCGGCAAAGAGCTCTATCACAAAACCGGGCGGCAGCTTTATGAGATGAAGGGGGAGGGTGGTTCCGATAACAGGATTTGGACTGCAGATCGAGAAAATCACAATTGTCGCTGAAAAAACAAGCCGAGACATGGGCGACCTCCTATGATAGAGCGGGATTTCACCTTTCACATATGCCCCGTGATTTCACCTGGTGAAAGATCTCAGACAAGACAGAACCCAAAAACCTACATCGAAATCAGCTTCTGCCAAGGAATTTTATCAACGATTGTTGGAAGATGAGATGAGCTGAGATCGATTTGGTCAAGCCTTTTTTCCATTAATTTCAGATTGATGCGCTCAAGCTCCAATCCTGCCATAAAGCCGCTTGTCAACAGGTCCGCGACATAGGTTATAATTACCAGTTTTTTGTTGGTAACAGCTTTTTCCGGAACATGGTGGCAGGCAATAACCTCAGTCAACGTTTCAGGGAGATTCCATTTTTCCGCCAGGCGTTTTCCAGTCTCCTGATGATCCACGCCGAACAGTTCTTTCTCCAACTCAATGAAATCATCATGTTCGTCACGTGAACTCCGATAAAAAGACGGCAAAAACCCGGCAACGAAATTATCCAGGACAACCTTTCCTATATCGTGGAGAAGTCCTGCTGTATATGCCGTGCCAGGATCAACCAAGTCAGTCAGTTTCGCAATTTCCTTGGCAACATGGGCAGTGGCGAAAGCATGTTTATAGAATCCACCGCGCACCAACTCGTATCCACTGGGTTTATCACTAAAAAAAGAATCAATTGCCGCGGAAACAACAATCTCAAACAAATTTCTTTCGCCCAAAAAGAGAAGGGCCCGATCGATTGAATCTATTTTTGTCCTCGTCCCTGTTAAGACGGAATTCGTGTAGCGAAGAACTTTTGCAACTATTACCTGATCACGCCGTATCTCTTCGGCCACCTCAAACATATGATAATCCGGGTCCTGAAGGAGACGAATTGTCTTGAGTGCAATCTCGGGCAATGGTTTTGCCTGGGCAATCGCATTTTCAATCTCCACTGCCGAAGGCCCCTTGATTTCAAGAGCAGCAGCTGGCTTACCTGAAACAGTAATCGACTCTATCTTCGCTTGCCACGTCTGTGTATTCAACTGCAGGGTTGACGAGAAATCTCCCCCTGTCCCCAGTTTAATAAAAGGAATCCCCGCCTTATCTAAAACGTCTTCAGCAACTTCCGTAGTTCGCCAATTCAAAAAATTATGCGTGTTCTCCTTCCCCTTTGAATCAAACAAGGATCCGCTGGCAACAACCGCCTTCAGCCGCCCCCTGTCGCCCCCTGCCTCAAGGAGTTTTTCAATAAAAAACGGGATACCTGAAGAGGCATATATTTGCGGATTCCAGTCAACGGTCGCTCCTGTCGGTTCCGGTAAAAGGAGATGGATAATCCCCCCCACGCCGGCCGTTTCATCATAGATAGCGACTCCCACCGTGGCCCCAAGTACGGCCATCAGGCTTTTCCGCCCGGAATCATCAATAACAAAACACCCTGACTCTACATATTCTCTTTGCATGTTTGCCATTTTTCACACATCAATGTTTTTTAAGTAGGGGATAGATGCCGGGTTAAACTGATACGGCAGATATCTCTCTTTGATGTCCTCTGATGACCTTGAAATGATACAATAATACTGCCCAGACACCTCCCTTGATCCAACAGACTAATAGTCACTGCCAGCGGTTTCTCGAATTTTTTCCAGCTGATCGCCAAGGTCGCGGATCTCACGCTCCCAGTAATGGCGGCTGCCGAAATCGGGCATTACCAGGGATTGGCCGTCCTCGGCAACCTGGTGGGCGCACCAGGCAATGTAGTGGATGAAACGCATCGCCCGCAGCGGTTCCACCAGGCGCAGGGTGCGTCTGTCGAATCTCCGGAAGGTCTCATACCCCTCTAAAAAATAATCCACCTCAAGCAGGGATTTTTCCAGGTAATCGGGCAGGAGCATCCAGAAGTCCTGCACCGGCGGCCCCACGGCCATGTCGTCGAGATCAATGAGATAAAAAGACTCATCGGGCCGGTAGATGAGGTTGGAGAAATGGCAGTCGCCGTGGATCCGGATCATCTCCACACCCGCAAACAGAGGGGCGATCTCCGCGATAAGCGCGGTGCAGAGGGACTGGAAGGATTCCCGCAGGTCAGGGGCCATGAAATCCCCTTTGAGGAGATAGTCCACCTGATCGCGGGTCGATCGGTCCGGGGCCATGGTAATGCGGTCCCCGGGCGAGCGCACCGCGCCCACCGAGTGAAATCGGCCCAGGAGCCGGCCAAGTTCCAGCCACTGCTCTTCGCTGTACTCATCAAAGCTGCGCCCCCCTTTTTTGGGAAAGACGCAGAAGGATATTTCATCGAATTGGGCCAGGGTCGTTCCATTCTGCAGGAGCAGCGGGGCGACCACCGGAATCTCCTGGTCAACCAGCTCGGAGAGAAAATTCTGCTCATCCTCCAGGGCCTGCCGGGACCAGCGACCGGGCCGGAAAAACTTGGCCACCAGCCCGCGACCGTCTTCAGCCTTCAACTCATAGACCCGGTTGATATAGCTTGCCAGCGGCCGACAGAGGTTGGTAAGCCCGTGCCCCAGGGCCTTTTCCACCTCACCCAGCACCGTGTCCGGATTCAGGGAATGAAAAACAGTGCGGTCACTCTTCTCTTGCCGGTTATTCATCAGGCCTTCTTCTTGCTCATGCCTTTTTCAATGTCGATAATATCATGAAGGGCCTTGAGCAGGTCTATGGCAGAGAGCATTCCCACCAGCACCCCGGTCTTGTCGAGAACCGGGGCCGCGCCGATATGCTTGTCCAGAAGCAGGCTCACCGCCTTGTTGAGGGTATCGTAGGTGTGCAGGACATGAACATTGGTGATCATCACGTCCCGGACCAGCATCGAGTTGTCCAGATAGTAGACATGGGATATGTCGTTGGCCTCGTCGACCCAGTTGGGCCGCCGCAGCTCCCGGTCGCTGATGATGCCGATCAGGTTTTTCGCATCATCGACAATCGGCAGGTGACGGATGCCATGTTCCTTCATCAGAAAAAAAGCCTCCCGGATCCCCATTTCTGCTGGAATAGTGAGGACCTGCCGGGTCATATAGGTACTTACCTTGGTTGGCATAAAACGCCTCCTCTGGGTTGAAAATAAGAAAAAAAACGAATCTCATCCAAATCTACTGCAAAAAAAAATTAATGAAAGAGATAAGGGCATGTGGACCAAAAAAGAAAAACCCTTCATTTGTATCCGGCAGAAAGGAGATTACGGCTGATTCGCCGGACAAGTTTTTCAAAATGGAGGCCATGGATGGCAAGTTCCACGGCAACGGGAAGGGCCTTTCTTTTTTTTACCACCGTATTGATCAGAAGCCGCCAGTACAGCACTGAACTGCGGGAAAAAACACCGATCCGCCACACGCTTTTCCAGAAGGCAGCCAGGTCGTCACCGGTGAGGCGGGCTGTCACCGTGGGTGTATAATTTCTGATAAAGGTATTAATCCGCCCGTAGTAGGAGCGCCGGGAATAGATGGTTGTCAGGATTTTCCGGTACCCGGCAAGCAGCTGCTCCCGCCCCATCACCGGCTCGAAATTCAACAGCCAGCCGGTATTATCCCCCGATGCATCATCCAGCAGCCGGCCTTCGTCATTGAGCCGGTGCCAGAGCCTGGTCCGGGGCAGGGCGGTGAGCATCCCCACCATGGCGGTGACCACCCCGATCCGCTGGATAAACCGGATCTGGGCATCAAAGATGGTTTCAGTATCGCTGTCAAAGCCGACGATAAAGCCCCCCATCACCTGCATGCCGTGACGATGGATGGTGTCCACCGCCTCGCCCAGGTCGAGGCCTGTGTTCTGGGCCTTGCCGCATTCCTCCAGAGATTCGGTGCTGGGCGTCTCCAGGCCGAGGAAAACCTTGTTGAAGTTGGCCCTGCTCATCAGCCGCATCAACTCCTCGTCCCGGGCCAGGTCGATGCTTGCCTCGGTGAGCAGGGTAAAGGGAAATTGTTGCTCCCTCTGCCAGAGCCCGATCCCGGCAAGGAGTTTTTTCACCTCTTTGCGGTTGCCGATAAAGTTGTCGTCAACAATGAATATTGCCCGCCGCCAGCCAGCGTCATGGAGGGCCTGCAACTCGCACACCATCTGCTCCAGGGTCTTGGCCCGCGGCCTGCGGCCGTTCATGATGACGATATCGCAGAACTCGCAGTTATACGGGCAGCCCCGGGAATACTGGACCGCCATGGTGGCGTAGGAATCAAGGTCGATAAGCGACCAGAGGGGAACCGGAGTCTTTGTAATATCCGGTCTCTGGCGGGACGTATAGACCGCCCTGGGCCGGCCCCGGGCCACGTCCTCTAAAAAAAGGGGCAGGGTCGCCTCGGCCTCATTCAAGACAAAATGATCAACCCCGGGGAATTTTTCCCACTGGGCGGTGAAGGCGGGCCCACCGGCGACCACGGTTCTGCCGAGACGCTGACAGCGACCGATAACCTCACGGGCGCTTTCCTGCTGGATGAGCATGGCGCTGATAAAGACCATGTCCGCCCACTGGATATCGGCATCGCTCACCGAAGAGACGTTCATATCAACAAGACGCTTCTGCCAGCTTTGCGGGAGCATGGCGGCCACGGTAAGCAGGCCCAGAGGGGGAAAGGCGGCCTTCCTGGCAATGAATTTCAGAACATGCTTGAAACTCCAGAACGTCTCGGGATAGAGGGGGTAAATCAAGAGCACACGCATGGCAGATACCCTCCGATAAAATCGCTGATACACCCACCTAAAGCGCGATCAGGGGGATCTGTCAAGGGAAAACCGGGGTCCCGGTTCACCGCAAGCCGGGTGATGCAGCCGCTGCCGCCCCACCGGGGCTGGTAACGGCCCATAAAATGGACCGCAACCGTATTCCCTGGTTTTTTATTCGGCCATCAGGGATTGGACCGGGTCGAGACGGGCGGCCCGGCGGGCCGGAAAGACCCCGGCGGACACGCCGATGATTGCGGAAAGGACCAGTGACAGGGTCATATAGAGCGGCGAGACATGGGTCGGCAGAGCCGGCACCAGGGCATGGATAAGCCGGGACCCGCCCCAGCCCGCTGCCAGTCCGAGGGTTCCGCCGACCATTGCCAGCATTACCGCCTCCCCGAGAAATATTCCGAGAATCTGGGTCCGGGTGGCGCCCAGGGCGGCAAGCAGGCCGATCTCCGCGGTGCGGTCATGGACGGCGATGGTCATGATGGTGGTGATGCCGACTGCGCCCACCAGAAGGGAGATGGCGCCCAGGGCGGCCACCGCCAGGGTGAGCTTGTCGAGAATGGCGCCGAGCACGTCGAGCATCTGGTCCTGGGTGGTGATGGTGAAGTCTTCCCGGCCGTGGCGGTTTATGAGCAAGGTCCGCACCGCCCGCGCCATCCGGTCGGAGCGCACCGTACTCCCGTAGACGACATCGATCTCCATCAGGCTTTCCCGGTTGAAGAGTTCCAGGGCCCTGGCCGCCGGGATATAGACCGCGTCGTCCATGTCAAAGCCCAGCACCTGACCCTTTGATTCCATCACCCCCACCACCCGGAAACGGGCGCTGCCGATGCGGACGATCTCGCCTAAGGG
>JBFHXP010000138.1:0-6791 GCA_041598875.1 Desulfobulbales bacterium | reverse complement strand
TTGATCAATCCGCCGGCTGCCTCCAGGACCACGAGCATCTGCCGGGCATACCCCTGCGAATCGGTGGCCGCATGAAAAATACCGCCAGACGCAAGCACCCTCTGCACTTTTTCCACAAAAACGGCCTGTACCAGGCGGCGTTTGTGGTAGCGTGGCTTGGGCCAGGGATCGGGGAAAAAAAGCGAGACCCGCGAAAGGCCGCCAGCGGGAAGAAGGTCCAGGACCTCCACGGCATCGCGCCGGTCAATCCGCACATTGGCGAGTTTCCTCTCCTGAAGGCCAAGGAGCAGCTGGCCCACCCCGGGCAGGTGGACCTCGACACCGAGATAGTTGATCTCCGGATGGGCGTTCGCCATGGCCAGCAGGGCCTCGCCCATGCCAAAGCCGATCTCGAGATGGCAGGGGGCGTGCCTGCCAAACAGAACATCAAGATCGAGCGCACCCTCCCCGATGATGTCGTAGTCCGGCCATAACTCTGCAAGGGCCTGCTTCTGCGCCGGGAGCATCCGCCCCTGGCGGCGCACATAACTGCGAATCGGACGCCTGTTCAATTTTTATTCTTTCCTGGCATTTTTTTCTCCATGGCCAGGTGGAGCTGTCTGGCCCCGTTCTCCCGGGCGATGTCCAGAACCCTGGCCACCCGCTCATAGGACGCCTGGCGGTCCGCCTTGACCACCACCCCCTTGTCAAGAGAGAGCGAGATGTAGGTGCGGAGCAGCGATTCGAGCTGCTGGTCGCTGACCGCCTGCTGGTCAAGATGAAAACCGCCTGATTTGTCGATCAGGACCATTATGGTTTTTTCGCTGTACAGGTCGGTGGCCGTCACCCGGGGAACATTGATCGAGACCCCTTCCTGCTCGACAAAACTGCTGGTCAGGAGAAAATAGATGAGCAGGAGAAAGACCATGTCGATGAGCGCGGTGAGCTGAATGGCGCTCCTGGTCCGCCTTTTGTGCGGGAAACGGCGCATCTCATCGCGCCTCCGCCGGATTGGCCCGGATCTTCAGCAGGGCAATGGCTATCTCTTCCAGATCCGCCTGATGGCTGTTGAGCCGGCCCTCGAGATAGCTGTGAAAAAGGATCAGGGGGATGGCGACCACCAGGCCAAAGGCGGTGGTCAGCATCGCCTCCCAGATGCCGCCGGCCAGTACCGCGGCATTCACCCGGCCGCCGAGATCCTGCACTGCCATGAATGCCTTGATCATGCCGAAAACCGTGCCCAGCAGACCAAGAAGCGGGGCGATATTGCCGGTTGTGGCCAGAAGACCCATGGGGCCGGCCAGGCGGTTTACCTCCCGGTCCACGGCATGAATCAGAACGCGTTCCCGGGTCTCCTGGTCGCAGTCCAGCACCCCGATTGCCTCCAGGAGCAAAACCTCGGCAGATGAAGGGTCCCGCCGACCATGCCGGATCCGGGAATTCAGGAGAATGGCTGCCTCGGCGGGATTGCCCTCCTCAAGAAGGGGCAGCACCCGGTCAACGGCGCCGTTGCGGTCCCGGGCCACGCGCAGGACAAGCAACTGGTGAAAAAAAATCGTGGTCCCGGCAAGGGAACAGGCAAGAATCGGCCAGACAAGGATGCCGCCTTTGAAAAAAAGTTCCAGCCCCTGAGTCATCGCACCCCCTGAAATTCACCCTTGCGGAAGAGGGAAAGAAGAGATCGGCCCCCCACCCTTTGCCCCTGTGGCACGGTCAGACACAGGTCATATAAATGTGGTCCGGATGGGCTGTCAACACAAAACCCGGTCCGCGGGATAAAACCACCTGGTTCCCTATCTTTTTTTCTGGCCACAAAGTACGACATTGTGGTATATTTTTTTATGCCGCATGCTGAGAAAAATCGGCCGCGCACCATGAGCACCATGCTGTTTCTGTTTTTCAAAACACCCGGGCCTGAAAAGCATGCCAACCCGTTATCGACCAGATCACCGTTCATATCCCAGGATCTTCCCCCTGCCCCTGAACACCCCGAGCGAGCACCCGCCCACCTCCCCCGGTGAAAAAAGCATCCCCAGCGCCCGGATCCCGGACAAAACAAATAGACAATTGCGCATTTCCTCGAGTAAAGGTACATATAAATGTAAGGAGTCTTGAGCAATCAGGTGCCCGGTTTCACCCGACATCGCAACCGGTCCTGATGTCTTTTCAAGACGGCCTGAGCAGGTTCGGCGGCACCGCCTGGCATTCGGCCGGCAACAACACATCACAGGAGGTTCACCATGGGAAAAAACATTCGTTTCACCATTATTCTGGCCATTCTCCTCACCCTCTGCGCCCTGCCCCTTGTGTCCATGGCCAAACAGCGCCTCGCCTTTTCCGGTGGTCCGGAAGGGGGCACCTTCCAGTACTTCTCAAACGGCATATCAGTCCGACTTTCCAAGAATATTGCCGATGTAGAGGTCTCCAACATGGCCTCGGCAGGCTCTCTTGAGAATCTGCGCCGGGTCGATTCCGGTGACGCGGATTTCGGCATTGTCTACTCCGGCGACGCCTACCTTGCCTTAAACGGAAAACTTACCCAGGATACAAAGAGCTACAAGAACCTCCGGGCCATGTCCTATCTCTATGGCGCGCCGGCCCACCTGGTGGTCAAGGCCGACAGCGGGATCACCTCCGTTGAGCAGCTTGCCGGCAAACGCGTAGCTGTCGGCGACCCTGGTTCCGGTGCTGCCAGCGCGGCCCAGCGATTCTTCACCTCGGTCGGCCTCTGGGACAAAATGAACGTGGAATTTCTCGGCTACTCAAAGGCCGCGGCCGCCCTTGGCGATAACCTTATCGACGCCTTCTGGGTCTTTGCCGGATATCCCAACTCCTCAATCATCCAGGCCGCGGCCAGCAACTCCATCCGTCTTCTCGATGTGGTCGAGGCGGGCAAAAAATCCGGTTTCTTCGCCGAATACCCTTTTTACTCGGAACTGGCCATCCCGGCCGGAACCTACAGCGGAGTCGACACCCCGACCCCCTCTTTCCAGGATTCGGCCCTCTGGGTGACCGGCAAACACGTAAGTGACGATCTGATCTATAAGTCCCTTGCCGATATTTATTCCGCCGAGGGACTCGCCTACATGGTAAAAGTCAAGAGTACGGCCAGCTCAATGTCCGTACCCGCGGGACTGGAAGGCATCGTGACCCCGGTACATCCCGGCGCGATAAAGTTCTGGAAGGAGAATGGCCTGACTATAACCCCTGAACAGCAGGGCAACTAGTTTTCATCCGGAAACGCCACTTTTAAAAAATCTCGGTGTCGATCCGCGGAAGTATGTGCTCGCCGTACTCTTTTGGCTGGCAGGCTGGCAGGCTGGCAAGCTGGCAAGCTGGCAAGCTAAAACCTTTGCCACTTTGTTACTTTATCACTTCAGATTTGTGCCAGTACAGCAAAGATACCACTGAACTTCATTACCGACCACCCGGCCGCGGCGCCCTTCACGGACACCGCGGGCCGGGAAAATCAGTGCCTGTCCAGATAGTCGGGGCTGGCATCAGAGCACCACAAAGGGGCGGACTATGGCAGAAGAACTGGGAGATGAGATCAAAACCCTTGACGCCGAGGGACAGCAGAAACTAAAGGAACTTGTCGCCAAGGAGGCCAAGGCCGCCCGCAAGGCAACCGGCATCTGGAAATGGATAACCGCCCTGCTCGGCGCGATCATGGTGGTCTTCTATTTCTACACCGCCAGCATCTCGGCGGTGGCCACCCAGTATCACAACGGGGTCTACGTCTTTATCACCTATGTCCTCGTCTTTATTCTCTATCCGGCAGGAAACGCCCGGGTCGCGGTTTTCCTGTCCGCCATTGTCGGCTTTATCCTCTCCTCGGCGGCCTCGGTATTTCTGATCGACAAAGGTGACGTGCCCGCCTTTCACAATCGCCTGATGACGGTGCACGACGCCCTTGTCGACCAGGGCATGGGCGCCGACCTGGCCCTGCTGCCGACCATCTCCCCCCTGCTGATCGGGACCGCGGTGATCACCCTGATCCTCTTCTTTGCCGATCGCTGGATGGCGCGCCGGTTCCCCACCAACCCGACACTCTCCGATATCCTCCTGGCCCTTATTGCCGGCGCTGCCGTCTATTACTGGATCAGCCAGTTCGAGACCCTCAACTACCGGGCCGGAGCGGAGAACGAACTCGACGCCCTGATCAGCATTGTCGGCATTCTCGTTTCCCTTGAGGTCTGCCGCCGGGTGCTTGGCTGGTCGATGACCTTTATCGGGGTGGCCATGCTCGCCTACGCCTATTTCGGCCCGCATTTTCCAGATATCATCGCCCACCGCGGTTTTGGCTTCGAACGGTTGAGCGTGGCCCTCTTTCTCACCACCAACGGCGTTTTCGGGGTCATGGCCAATGTGCTTGCCACCTACGTTATCCTGTTTATCTTCTTTGGCGCCTTTCTCCAGAAATCCGGGGCCGGCCGGTTCTTTATCGACCTGCCCATGGCCATGGCCGGCAGGAGCACCGGCGGCCCGGCCAAGGTCGCGGTCATGGCCTCGGCCCTGTTCGGTTCGGTTTCCGGCAGCGCCATTGCCAATACCGTGGCCACCGGCGCCTTTACCATTCCCCTGATGAAACGGGCCGGATTCAAGCCCCATGTGGCCGGCGCCATTGAGCCCTCGGCCTCCATCGGCGGCATGTTCATGCCCCCGATCATGGGCGCCGGCGGCTTTCTGATGGCCGAACTGACCGAGCTTCCCTATTCCTATATCATGATGATCTCGATCTTCCCGGCCATGCTCTACTTCTTCTCGGTCTTCTGCATGATCCATTTCGAGGCCAAGCGGGAAAACATCCAGGGAATCGTCGGCGAAGACCTTCCCCACTGGTTCGTGGTCCTGAAAAAGGACTGGTATTTCTCCATGCCCCTGGTGATCATCACCGTGCTGATGATCATCGGCCGCTCTCCCGGATATTCCGCCTTCTGGGCGACCCTGTCCTGTATAGCGATCAGCTGGATCAACAAGGAAACACGAATGGGGGTCAAGGAGATCTGGGAGGCGATCCAGACCGGGGCCCGCAACACCCTGATCATCGGCGCCACCCTCGGGGTCATCGGCATTATTGTCGGCACCATCTCCCTCACCGGAATCGGGCTCAAGTTTTCCGACATCATCATCTCCATGGCCAACGGCAACCTGATCATCGCCCTGCTCCTGATCGGCCTGGCCTCCCTTGTCCTCGGCATGGGTGTACCGGTTACCGCGGCCTATCTTATCACCGCGGTGCTCGCGGTACCCCCCCTTGCCGAGATGGGGGTGGTGGTTATTGCCGCCCACATGATCGTCTACTGGTTCAGCCAGGATTCCAACATCACCCCGCCGGTCTGCGTTGCCGCCTACGCCGGGGCGGCCATTGCCGGATCAGATCCCTGGAAGACCGGCTGGACCGCCTTCAAATTCGCCAAGCTGCTCTATGTAATGCCGGTGCTTTTCGCCTTCACCCCCCAGATCCTCTTTGAGGGAAAACCGATCCTGGCCCCGGCAATCGAGGACCAGATCATGGGGGCAACGGTGCTTGACCTCAAGGTCAGCAATGGCCAGGAGTTTGCCGAGGGGCAGGAACTGGCGGTGATCATGGACGGCGACGCGGTGAAAAAGATCTACGCCCCCCGGGACGGGGTGATCAAGAATCTGGTTATCCGGAAAGGCGACAGGATAGAGAGCGGCAGGGTCATAGCCGAGATCAAGCCCCGCCCGATCAAGGTATTTTCCTCAATGTTTTCCGCGGTGCTTGGGACCCTGGCCTTTTCCTCCCTGACCATGTTCTTTTTTATCCGCAGAACCAGCTGGCCCGAATGGCTGATTCTCGCCGCGGCCACCGTGCTCCTCTACTGGCCGACCATTGTCACCGACGTGGCCGGGCTTGTGCTGTGGGCCATTGTCTACATGTCCCAGAAAGCAAAAAACAAGAAGGATTTACAGCCGCTACCGGCATGATCAAAGGAGACACTCCATGAAAATGGTACCGGAAATCAAGAAAATCCTTTACTGCACCCGCATCGGGCCGAATTCCGCCTATATCTTCCGCTACGCGGCGGCCATGGCCCGGCAGTTTCAGGCGCGGATAACCGTTCTCCATGTGGTTTCAGCGCTGACCCCCGAGCAGGAGGCGCTCATCGACGGGCATATCGGCCCGAAATCGATCCATACCGTGGTGGAACGGGAGGAGGAGGCTGCCGCGGCCCGCATCCGCGGGCATCTGGAGATCTTCTGCTCAAGGGCCGCGGGGAATATTGACTGCAGCACCCTGGTAGAGGATATCAGGGTGCGGGAAGGAAGTGCCGCCGAGGTAATTCTTGCCCAGGCAGCAGAGTGCGGGGCAGACATGATCGTCATGGGGGCCCACGCCACCTCATCGCTGCTCCATGCGATCATGGGCTCCACCGCCCAGAAGGTGATCAGGAAATCCGCTGTTCCGGTGCTGGTGGTCCAAGTGCCTGACGGCCATCAGGAACTCACTGTGGATGGAATTTAGCCACGCGCATGCTGTCCCAGGAAACAGGACGGATAGTTGAGACCCTGACCGCTGTGTTCCTCACAGTGCTTGTCGGCTACATCCTCAAAACGCGGAGACTTCCTGCCCCGGAATTCTGGCCTGGAGCGGAACATATCACCTATCATCTTCTGCTGCCCGCGCTCCTGTTCTCCTCGATCATCTCTGCCCAAGTCGACCCTGACCGATTCCGCGGTCTTATTGTTCCCTTTATCACTCCCTTTCTCCTTGCCGGAGGAATGCTCTTTCTTTTTCGTCATCGCCTGGCACAAGGGTATCCGGCCTTTACCTCCATCTTCCAGGG
>JBFHXP010000137.1:0-6936 GCA_041598875.1 Desulfobulbales bacterium | reverse complement strand
CCTCGGGAACCGGCAGGGTTGCCGGATTGACAGTGGGTTCCTTTTTTTCCTGATTTGTCTCAGTCATGGTTCTCCCTTTTTAACCTGCCGGGCATGGGTGAATTGATTGTGTCTCCGGCCAGGCGGCATTTTCCAGCGAAAACTCAACAACCACCGTCTAAAGACGGTGGGTTGAAATAATGGACTGAAAGTCCGGATACGGGCCACATAGGCCCGTCATGAGTCAGTCCTGAAACCATCGTCCTTTTTGGGTTCAAAATGATGTTCGAGATACGTTTTTATCATTTCATCGGTTACTTGGCCAGATGTGGCACAAAAATAGCCGCGCGCCCAAAAATGACGCCCCCAAAACTTCTTGCGCAGATGCGGAAAGTCCACAAACAATTTACTCGACGTCCGCCCTTTAATCCGTCGCATTATTTCGCTTGGCGCCATTGTAGGTGGGGCCGACACAAAAATATGAACGTGGTCCTTGCTGACAACACCTTTGATTATTTGAATTTCAAAGGACTCACATGTTTGCCGAACAAGTTCGCGAACACGCAGGGCAACATCTTCAGTCATCACTGGGTAGCGGTACTTTGTCACCCAAACAAAATGGTATTCAATATTGAATACCGTATGACTCCCATATCTGTATTCCATACATGACCTCCTATTTAAGAGGCATTATACACGATCAATTGGGAGTGATAAATCTACCCGCCTAAAGGCGGGGGCTTTAACCTTGATTAGGACTAGTAAAGACACCAAAAAAATACCTCCATCGAACCTCTGGGCGGCTGCGTGCACTTTGGGCGGCTAACGTGAACTGTGGAAGGAAAAATAATAGATGAAAATTTTGGTACTCAACGGAAGCCATCGGAAAAACGGTACAGTCGCTTCTCTTCTCAAGTTTGTAACGGAACAACTAACAGCCGAACATGACATCGAATGGATTGATGTATGTAAACTCAACATTAAATATTGCACAACCTGCATGGCCTGCCGAGAGAAGGAAACATGCATTTTACCTGAAGATGATGCACACTTAGTAGGTAAGAAAATAAATGATGCCGGTGCATTGATTATTGGAACACCAACACACTGGGGAAACATGTGCGCACCACTGAAACTTCTTTTTGATCGCAATGTCCCTGTGTTTATGGGAGAAAGCTCTAAGGGCATTCCAGTTCCAAGGCAGAAAGGGAAACGTGCAGTGATTGTAACAGCATGCACGACACCATGGCCTTTCAACTTCATACTTCCCGAGAGCAGGGGCGCTATCCGAGCTGTTAAGGAGGTTCTGCACTACGGGGGATACAAGATCGTGGGGACGATAACCAAACCAGGAACCAAGAAGTCAAAAGAAATTTCACCATCCTTAAAGGCTAAGGCAAAGCGACTTGGAGAAAAGCTCATACAGAGATGACCTTCCGATCGGGTAAGAGGGAGGAAGGAGCAATAATCGCTAATAGGGTAACAGGGGCGGGGTTCTGAATCTTCCACAAAGTCAGCAATGTCCTTCCCTCATGCCTTCTGCTCCAACTCGCGGCCAGACCTTTCCCGGGCCGCCAAGGCCTGTCAACTACCTGCCGCTTGAGATTTTCGTCAGTGTCCGTCCGGAAAATCTGTTTTTCCACCATATGCCAAGGATGATTCACTCAATAATCCTGACCTGTACTGTCTCGACAAATTTACCGCCCGCCAGGATATCCGAAACCACGATGATCCTGTCTCCCGGGGAGACGAAACCTTTATCGGTTAACTGATCTATTGCCCTGGATATCGTTGTTTCCGGGGCCTGGGAAAATTTGACGATAAAGGCCTGGACCCCCCAGTGGATTGCCAGCCTCCGCCTGACGTGACTGGTATTTGTAAAGGCATAAATAGGCTCGTTGGGACGACACGCCGATACCAGAACCGCCATCAGGCCCCGGCGGGTAAAGACCAGGATGGCCTTGGCGTGCAGATTATTGCCCAAGATAGCAGCTGAGCGGGCAATTTCATGTTTGGCGTTATTGGAGGCATCCGCCCGGACCTTGGGATCAATCCGCAGACGTTCCTCGGTGCGCCGGGCCACAGTGTCCACTACCTCAAGGGCCTTTAATGGATATTTGCCGGTGGCGGTCTCCCCGGACAACATGGCGCAGTCAACCTCCTGGAGAACGGCCTGGGTAATATCCGTGACCTCGGCCCTGGTGGGGGTTGGGTTGAGAATCATTGACTCCAGCATATGGGTGGCAACAATTACCGGCTTGCCAGCCTGTCGACAGCGCAGGGCAATATCCTCCTGAAGATGTGGCACCTCTTCAAAAGGAAGTTCCGCGCCAAGATCCCCGCGGGCAATCATCACCCCATCGGCCACCGCTATGATCTCTGACAGGTGGGGAATGGCCTCGGCACTCTCAATCTTTGCAATCACATCGATCCTCGCCTTTCGATCCGTGAGATACTGCTTCAACTCAACAATGGCTGCCGCGGTCCTGACGAATGACAGGGCTATGAAATCGACACCTTGCGCCACGGCAAACTCAATATCGCACCAATCTTTTTCAGTGATCGACGGCAGGTCCGCTGACTTTCCGCGGATATTCAAATGCCGGCGGGAACCGAGAAGACCATCGTCAAGACAACGGCAGAGAATATCACAGGAGGTCTTTTCAAGTACTTTCAGGCGAATCATCCCGCCATCGACAAGGATGATGTCTCCCGCGGCAACATCATCAATAAAACCATCGTAACTGACCTCCACGCAATACTCCTCAAGGATCGCCTTTCTCCGGATAGTGAAGGTAAGCGCGTCCCCTGCCTTCAAATGGATATCCGGATTCACATCGCCGGTCCTGATCTCCGGCCCCTTGGTATCCAGAAGAATTGCAACCGCCTTTTCTTCCTTGCGATTTAAACGTTTGAGGTGGTGAATTACCTGGGCATGCCACTGGTGGGGCCCATGGGACATATTAAGACGGGCGATATCCATACCCTTCAGGGCCATGGCCTTAAGCATTTCATAGGACTCTGTCCGGGGGCCGATGGTACAGACAATCTTGGTTTTACGGATTTCGTTCATGGAATAACCTTACGGTAAAATGAGCGCCAAATCAAACATGATCCATATCACCTTGATGGCGCGGCGACGGACTCGATCAGCACATCAAATCTCAAGGGATTGTTTTGGGTGGCATGTACCCGGTCCCTTCTCCCTCTGCCACCCCGTGCCTTCTTCCCTTGTGCCTTTGTGCTAAAAAAACGCCCTTTATGCCCTTGCCATCCGCTCAGCCAAACCTTTAATTGACCTCTCTACCTGTATTCACCTATACTACCCTCTATCTCTGTTTAAATGGTTTTCATCCGGAAACGCCACTTTTAAAAAATCTCGGTGTCGATCCGCGGAAGCATGTGCTCGCCGTACTCCAGTACGCCTGCGCATACTTCCTTGATCTCCTGGATCTTTTTCAAAATTGTCTGTTTCCGGATTGAAAACAACCAAGTATAGCCATCCGGAAAGAAAAAACTTTCCGGATGGACACTAAATACAATAAACCCGGCACTCTTTCCAGAGGAGAACAGCGATGAGACTTTCTATTGAAGGCAAGGTGGCCATTGTTACAGGGGCAAGCAGGGGGATAGGGGCAGCCATTGCAACGGCCCTCGGTTCACATGGCGCAAAGGTGGTCATCAACTATCTCAACAACAGGGAAAAGGCGGAGTCGGTGCTGGCCCGGATAAGGGAAAACGGTGGTGACGGCATGCTTTGCCAGGCTGATGTCCGGGATACCGACGCGGTAAATGGTATGGTGGGCGCGGCGGTCAACACCTTTGGCAAAATTGATGTCCTGGTCAACAATGCCAACATTGACTTCCCGATCAGACCTTTCACCTCCCTGACCTGGGATGAAATCAATGCGAAAATAAGCGGTGAAATCAAGGCACTTTACAATTGCTCGCAAGCCGTTCTCAGGGATATGGTCCCACGGAAAAGTGGCAAACTGATTTACATCAGCAGCAGCCTGTCCCGATATCCGGCGGCAGGATTTGCCGCCCACGCAGCCGCCAAATCGGCGGTAGACAGCATGGCCAGAGTAATGGCAACAGAACTTGGGCCCAAGGGAATCACAGTCAACGTACTTGGTCCCGGCCTGGTGAAAACAGATGCCACCTCCGGACTGCCAGCGGAAATGCACGAGCAGATAGCTGCCTTCACACCACTCAGGCGCGTTGGTATGCCCGATGATGTCGCCGGTGTGACTGTTTTCCTGGCATCTTCGTTATCAGACTATCTGACCGGCCAATACATCTCCGTGACTGGGGGAAATTTCATGATATAACATGAACCTTGGGCGCCGGAGCATGCTGAACACCCTGTACACATTGCCAAGGCCTGCAATTTTATCACCCGCCGGCCTGATCTCTTACAAAAGGCATCGGATTCAATATCGCACCAAGGAGATCCCATGAAACAGACTAACAAACGATTTCCGTTCATCCTGATGGTCGCACTGGCTCACCTCTGTCCTGGGCCATTGAGTGCGTCCGCAGGAGGGGAAAACAGATTTGTCCATGAAATGCGCACAGGGGTATTGGACCATGACACGGACCACCTGTGGAGCGGATTCTCCCGGGAGAAAGGGATAGACATCAATGCCGAACTGGTTTTCAGCCCGAAAATAGACTTCTTGGGGGGTGTGATCCGGCCCAATCTCGGGGCATCGATAAATACCGATGGGGCAACGTCCAAACTCTATGCCGGCGGTGTCTGGGAATATATCTGGTCCACGGATTTCTTTTTCGATTTTGGTATCGGCCTTGCGGTACATGATGGCGAAAAAGAGACTCTCGAATATGCCAGGAAAGAACTGGGCAGCACCGTGCTGCTGAGATTTGTGGCGGAGCTGGGCCATACCTTTGCAGGCCGTCATCGCGTGTCGCTGATGTTTGACCATGTCTCAAACGGATATACCGCAAAACCCAATGAGGGACTCGATACAGTGGGCATCCGCTACGGCTTTCTCTTCTGAATCATGGCCGCCCGCAATCGTCCGCCCCGGGGCGGTCCAGCAGGTACCTGCCGGGCCTGCTTCTCCCTTATTTTCCTCTTGACAGGGATCAGTCGATATGCTTCCATCGTCTGGCTATGCCCATGGACTTCTTCAGGCTTTACCGGGTATACAGGTCTATCCTGGCCTGCTGTAACCGATTCAGTCATCCCGCGTACAGCACAATCCCGCGGCATACAGCTCTGCACCTGCGGACAGGATTTATGGCGATACCCCATGGCGTCGCACAGGGAATAACTTTGTCGGGAGGAGGATCTATCCAAGTGAAAAAACATATCATTATCAGCGTTATGGCATGCACTGCCCTTTCCGCTTCACCGGTTTTTGCAGCTCCCGGCGAGTATTGGGAGATCACCAACAAGATGGAGATGGTCGGTATGCCGTTTTCCATGCCGGAAACCACCACAAAAGTCTGCATGCCTGCCGGCAGCGAGAATGACCCCCGGGTTGCCGCATCTGGTCCGGACGACAAATGCGAGATGACCGATATCAAGACCGTCGGCTCCACCACAACCTGGAAAATGCGCTGCGATAACGATGGCGAGATCATGACCGGGTCCGGCGAGATCACCCACACCGGCACATCCTATCAGGGCAATACCCATCTTGAGGGCAAGATGGACGGGGAAATGGTCAAGATGAACCAGGTCTATCGCGGCAAGAAGATCGGCGGCAGCTGCGACACGGAAACGCCTCATCCCCTTGCCGCCCAGGCCCAGAAACAGATCGATGAGTCCTGCACGCTTGAGAGTTATACCGGAGCTGACCTGGTGTACTCTGCCGATTTATTCCTGGGACAGGCGCCACTCTGCACCGATAAAAAGGGTCAGTATTGCGCCAAACTCCGCAACGAACTCACCGGCAACAGCGAAACTTATCATGCCGCAGCGATGTACGAAGGCACCCGGGCACCTGGCTCCACGCTTTCCGCCCTGTGCTCCATCGACCTGGAAGCTGCCCGCCAGAATCTGTGCCGGAAAAACAGCGACGACTTCTCCTTCCTTGAACAACATTGCCCGGCCGAGGCCAAGGCCTACCTGGAGGCCGAGAGGCAGAAGGAGATGAGCCAGAAAAACCTCACCGGCCGCGCCTCAACCTCGCGACCGCCGGCCCAGGGCGGAGGGGCCGGCACGGTGCTGGACGGCGCAAAAAAACTCAAGGGAATATTCGGGCTCTAGACCTTGCCTGCATTCTTTCTGCTGCTCGGATTTCTGCTCTCCGCTCATCCGGTATCCGCCGAAACGGATCCATTCCCGCAAACAGCCGCCGCCTATCTGGTCCAGGTCGATGACCGGATTCTCTGGAGCAGAAAGGCTGCCCTGCGTCTTCCGCCGGCCAGCCTTACCAAATTGCTGACCGCCATTCTGGTGCTGGAGAAACTGCCCCCGACCCGGGAGATACGCGTGAGCAGGACCGCGGCCAGGGAAACCGGCTCCCGTCTTAATCTGCGGGAAGATGAACGTGTGCGGGCCGGCGAACTGCTAGCCGCCATGCTCATATCTTCGGCCAATGATGCCTGCAGGGCTCTGATAGACGAGGTCGCGGGCCAACCCGGATTTGTGGCCATGATGAATGAGCGCATCCGGCAATGGGGGATGAAAGACACCCATTTCAGCAACGGCTGCGGCCATGACGAGCCGGAGCACTATTCCACCGCCCAGGACCTTGCGATCCTCGCCCGCAAGGCCCTTGAACATCCGGAGATCCGCGGCCTGACCGCGATGACCGACCTGACCATTGCCACGGTCGATGGCCGGCGCCAGTTCAGCTTTAACAACACCAACATCCTGGTCGGCCGAATCCCCGGGGTCATTGGCTTAAAAACCGGATATACCCCTCTGGCAGGCAAATGCCTCATCGCCTATGCCGAGCTCGACCCGCACCGCGTCCTGCTGGT
>JBFHXP010000136.1:0-7028 GCA_041598875.1 Desulfobulbales bacterium | reverse complement strand
GACGTAAGACGTGAGACGAAATCTTTAAAAACTTTGCCACTCTGCGCCTTTGCCACTTTGTACCTGGACAACGAACATACCACTAGCTGAAAGCTGACCGGCTGAAGACGGTGGTTTCAACCTTGACGCGAGACTAATGAAGAATTGTAATATCGCCCAGGCATTTGAGGAGAGTGTCGCGCTCTATCCGGAGCGCACCGCCCTCGTGGTTCCCGGCCGTTCCGGTTCCAAGGCCGTGCGCTGGAAATTCTCCGAGCTTGGCCGGGCAGTGGACGGCTTTGCCCATCTTCTCACGGAAAAGGGGGTCGGACCGCACGACCGGGTCATGCTCATGGTCAAGCCTTCCCTGGAGTTCATTGCCTTGACCTTTGCCTTTTTCAAGCTCGGGGCAGTGGTTATCCTCATTGATCCGGACATGGGTTTTCGTAACCTGCGGCGCTGCATTGCCCAGGTCGCGCCCACTGTTTTTGTCGGTATTCCCAAGGCCCATCTCTTTAAAACCCTTTTTCCCGCCCCTTTTGCCACGGTGCGGATCAGTATCTGCGTCGGCGGTTCCTGGGGACTCTTCGGCCCGTCGCTCGACAGTACCCGGCTGTCCCTGGCAGGAGAACCTTTCCCGGCTGCCATCAGGGGAGAGGATGATCTGGCTGCCATCCTCTTTACCACCGGCTCCACCGGCCCGCCCAAGGGGGTCCGGTATGAACACGGCATTTTCAACGCCCAGTTGGGGATGATCCGCGACCACTATCGCATCGGCCCCAGTGACACCGACCAGCCGGCGTTTCCGCTTTTCGGCCTCTTTTCAATCGCCCTGGGCGCCATGGTGGTGGTGCCGGATATGGATCCCACCCGGCCGGCGGAGGTCGATCCGGCCCGCTTTGTCGAGACCATCCAGGAGCATGGGGTGACCTATTCCTTTGGGTCTCCGGCCCTGTGGAACGTGGTCAGCCGCTACTGCCAGGAGCGGAAGGTCCGGCTCGATACAGTTACCAAGATCCTCATGGCCGGCGCCCCGGTGCCCGGTGAACTGATCGAGAGGGTAATGGCGATCATGGGCGCGGGCGGCGAGGTCCATACCCCCTATGGGGCCACCGAGTGTCTGCCCATTGTTTCCATGGAGGGCCGGGAGATTCTTGAACAGACCTGGGAGCAGAGCCGCGCCGGGTCCGGGACCTGTGTCGGCCGTCCCCTGCCCGGGATAGATCTTGCGGTTATCGCGGTCAGTGACGGGCCGCTCGCGGAGTGGGATGAGAGGTACAGGCTTCCTGTCGGCGAGATTGGCGAGATTGCTGTCAAGGGGCCGGTGGTGACCAGGGCCTATGATAATAATGAGCGTGAAAACCGGCTGGCCAAGATCAGCGATGGTGCGGCAAAAACCTTCTGGCACCGGATCGGCGACATGGGCTATCTGGACAGGGAGGGCCGCCTCTGGTTCTGCGGCCGCAAGGCGCATCGGGTCCTGACTCCTTCCGGCACCATGTACTCGGTCTGCTGCGAGGCGATTTTTAACGAGCATCCCGC
The DNA here is from genome assembly GCA_041598875.1 of Desulfobulbales bacterium. Classification (GTDB taxonomy): domain Bacteria; phylum Desulfobacterota; class Desulfobulbia; order Desulfobulbales; family BM004; genus JAKITW01. The sequence continues at coordinate 5,507 of JBFHXP010000136.1, read as the reverse complement.
GGTGTTCCGTTCCGCCCTGGTGGGAATCGGCCCTGCCGGCGGGCAGAAACCGGTTCTGATTGTCGAACTGCACCGGGGGGCCTCCGCCCATCCCGGGCTGGGCGGTGAGCTGCGCGCCCTGGCCCTGGCCCACCCCCATACCCGGATGATCGAGGATTTCCGGGTTCATCCGTCCTTTCCGGTGGATATCCGCCACAATGCCAAGATATTCCGGGAAAAGCTTGCTGTCTGGGCGCAGTCCGGAAAAAGGAGGCTCGCCCTATGAAGGCCCTTGTTACCGGGGGAGGAGGTTTTCTCGGCCTGGCAATAGTCCGGCAGTTGCTTGCAAGAGGAGACGAGGTGGCGGTGCTCGGCCGTCACCGCTACCCGGAGGTGGAAAAACTCGGGGTTGAGGTCTTTTGCGGCGATATCCGGGCGAGAAAATATCTTTCCCAGTCCTTTGCCGGGTTTGACACCGTCTTTCACGTGGCGGCCAAAGCGGGCATCTGGGGATCGTACCAGGAATATGCCACCATCAATGTCGATGGCACCGATAATGTGATCAATGCCTGCCATGTCAACGATATCCCGGTGCTGGTCCACACCTCGACCCCCAGTGTGGTCTTTCACAGCAGGGATATTGAGGGCGGTGACGAGTCCCTGCCCTATGCCCGCCGGTATCTCTGCAGCTACGCGGCGACCAAGGCCCAGGCCGAGGCGGCCGTCCTGGCGGCGAATTCGACCCGGCTCAAGACCTGCGCCATCCGTCCCCATCTCATCTGGGGGCCGGGAGATCCCCATCTTGTTCCGCGGCTGCTCGCGCGCGGAAGGGAGGGGAGTCTCCGCCGGGTGGGCGGTGGAAAAAATATGGTCGACATCTCCTATGTGGACAATGTAGCCTATGCCCATATTCTGGCCGCGGAAAATCTCCATTCCCGGGAGGCCGTTGCCGCCGGCCGGGCCTATTTCATCTCCCAGGGCGAACCGGTCAATCTCTGGGAGTGGATCAACAATCTCTTCCAGGAGATGGATATCCCGCCGGTCACCTCCCAGGTCAGTTTTGCCGCAGCCTACCTTGTCGGCGCGGCCATGGAGGCGGGCAGTTATATTTCCGGCCGCAGGGAGGAGCCGCCCATGACCCGTTTTGTCGCCCAGCAGCTGGCCAGGTCTCACTGGTTTTCCATTGAGCGGGCGCGCCGCGACCTTGGCTATGAACCCCGCATCTCCACAGCGGAAGGCATGGAGATGCTTATTTCCTGGCTTCGCGATCAGGAGGAATATTGATGATTATTTCACAAAAAATCCAGCGGGTTGTGGCCTGGCTGATGCTCTTTTTCATGATAACTGGAACGACTTTCTCGCCGGTCACCGCCCGGGCCTTTTCCGTGGGCGAGGAGCGGGAGGTGGGTGAACATCTCTTAAGCATTGTCCGCAGCCGCTTCACCCTGCTCGACGATCCTGATATCAGCCAGTATATCACCGGGCTTGGTCAGGAGATGCTCGCCCCCCTGGGGCCGCAGTACTTTGATTATCACTTCTTTGTGGTCAGCAACCGCGACCTCAACGCCTTTGCCGCCCCCTCCGGGTTGATTTTCATCCATTCCGGGCTCATTGAGGCGGTGAACAAGGAAAACGAGCTGGTCAGCGTTCTCGGTCACGAGGTCGGTCATGTGGTCCAGCGCCATATTGCCGGCCGTATCGACAAGTCGAAAAAGCTGACCGCCGGGGCCGTGGCCCTGATGATCGCCGGCATTGCCATGGGAGGCGGTCCCCTGGCCGAGGCGCTGGTAGTCGGCTCGGCAGCGGCATCGACCTCCATCGGCCTGAAATTCAACCGCATGGATGAAGAGGAGGCGGACCGTCTCGCCTTTTCCTGGATGCAGAACGTAAATCGCGACCCGGCGTCCATGGTTGATATGCTCCGGGAATTGCGGCGGATTACCCGGTTCCGTTCCGCCAATATTCCACCCTATCTGCTCACCCATCCCGACCCGGGCGCGCGCATGGGCTATGTCCAGGACCTTGTCCTGTTTAACCCGCGCAAGGACTACCGGAAGGTGGACGAGTTCCCCTTCCAGCGGATCAAGGCCCGGATCCTCAGCCAGACCATTGAGCCGATGGTCCTGACTCCCCGCTACTCAAAAATTCTTGCCGACCCTGCCGCAGGGGACGATGAAAAGGCGTTCGCCCGTTTCGGCCTGGCCCTGGTCCTGGAACGGGAGGCGCGCTATGATCTTGCCGAAAGCGAGATGCTCCAGGTCATTTCCGCCATGCCGGACAGGGCGATCTTGAAAACCGATCTCGGGATTATCTATTTTAATTCCGGCCGTCTCTCCCAGGCGGAGAAGCTTTTCCGGGAAACCCTGGCCGTGGAGCCGAAGAATGCCTATGCCTCCTTTAATCTGGCCCGGACCCTTCACCAGACAGGCAGCCCAAGCGAGGCCCTGCGGATTTATGAGGATCTGCTGCCGATTTTTCCCGATTACGTCAAACTCTATTACGAACTGGGCAAGCTCAAGACCGAGTTGAAGGAACCGGCAACCGCGGCGTACTATCTCGGGATGTATCACTGGTATTCGGGAACCAGCAGGCTTGAGGACGCCAAGACTCAATTCCAGCGGGCAATCAGCGGCCTGCCGGCCGGCGACAGACTCCGGGCAAAGGCCGAGGAGATGATGGCCAAAATCGTAAAAATCGAGGAAAAGAGTTGACCTGGCAGTGGAAATAACCTGTACTCTGACAAGCTGTAAGGGTATAGTTAGTTTTCGTCCGGAAACGACACTTTTAAAAAATCTCGGTGTTGATCCGCAGAAGTATGTGCTCGCCGTACTCCAGTACGCCTGCGCATACTTCCTTGATCTCCTGGATCTTTTTCAAAATTGTCTGTTTCCGGATTGAAAACAGCCACGTGTAGCCATCCGGAAAAAAAAGACTTTCCGGATGGACACTCGTTAGTTTTCGTCCGGATGGGTTGGCCGATCCGGGGCGAGATGTGAGTTTTTTTAAAATTCCAATCCAGTGCAGTCAGGCCCCCTTTCAGGGTGATACCTGATCCCTCTCCCGCTCCACGGGAGGCGCCTCGCTGCCGGTTTTTGCCCTTTCCTGATAGTGTGCGCGGGATTTTTTATGGAGGCGAATCTGGAAAAGACAAAGAAGATAAAAAGGCTCATCTCCCTGGTCGAGTCCTCGGATCTGGCATCGATCAAGGGGATTGTCTCCGGGGTGGTTCGACTCATCAACGATCCCCGGTCCAACGCCCGCGACTTCAAAGAGATCATCCAGATGGACCCCCCCATGGCGGCCAAGGTCCTGCGGGTCGCCAACTCATCCTACTACTCCTCGCCGCGCCCCATCAGTGAAATAGACCAGGCGATCATCTGGATCGGGTTTGACGCGTTAAAGGAAATCGCCCTTACCCAGAAGATCAGCGAGGTTTTCGAGGGCGATACCGAGGTCAACGGGTATTCGCGCGAACTTCTCTGGCGGCACAGCCTGGCCGTGGCCCAGATCGTCAAGCTCATCTATCGCCGGGAGTTCGGGCAAAAGGGCAATGATGCCTATGCCGCCGGTCTGATGCACGACATCGGCATCATTGTTGAAGACCAGCTTGTCCATGAAGATTTCAAGCGGGTGTTGCAGGGGATCGAGAAAGAGCGGGGCCATCTGGTGGCGGCTGAAGATGCGGTTTTTGGCTTTAATCACTCTGATATCGGTCGCGCCTTGACCAGGGAGTGGAACTTCCCGGACGAACTGAGCGGCCCCATCGGCTTCCACCATGATCCGGCCTCTGCCACTCCCCTGTTTGAGAAGCTTACCCAGACCCTCTATGTCGCCGACCGGCTGGCCATGGAAAACGGGTTCGGGTGCGGTTCCAGGCCGCCCGTTGGCATCATTCAGTTCGAAAAATGCGCTGATGACCTCCGTTTGACCCCTTATGCCCTGAGCTCCATTGTTCGACTTGTCCAGGATAATCTATCGAGAATCGAGGACCAGGGTGTTTTTGAATCATGAGCGAATCTTCTCTGGAAAAGGAATTACAGCAACGCATCCAGGAGCTTGAGACCGATGTCCGGCATCTCCAGAATGAGTTGCGCCTGACCAGGGGAGAGTACGAGGATTCCTCGCGGAAATATTTTGAGGTCTATTTCCAGCTTGAGGAAAAGGTCAATGAGAGGACCCGCGAGCTTGAACAGAAGAATATCGAGCTCAAATCAGAGATAGAAGAGCGCCGCCAGGCGGAAAGGGAGAGGGGGCGACTGGAGGGCAAGCTGCGCCAGTCGATGAAGCTCGAGGCCATTGGCACCCTGGCCGGAGGCATTGCCCATGATTTCAATAATATCCTGGTCGGCATCCTCGGGTTTGCCGAACTGGCCAAGGATGATCTCCCTGCCGACAGCCCGGTCCGCTCCGACCTCGACCAGGTGATCGAGGCAGGCAAACGGGCCAGGGATCTGATCCGCCACATCCTGACCTTCAGCCGCCAGGGCGACCAGGAAATCGCGCCGATCCAGATCCACCCCCTGATCAAGGAGGCGGTGAAACTCCTGCGACCGACCCTGCCCGCCAATATTGAAATCCGTCAGAAGATAGAGACCGAGGCGGCGATCATGGGAGATCCCACCGAGATTCACCAGATCCTGATGAATCTGTGTACCAATGCCCGATACGCCATGGAGGAAACAGGTGGTGTTATCGAAATTTCCCTGGGCGAGACGACGCTCAAGTCCGTTGATCTTAAAACCATTCCCGATGTTGAGGCCGGCCAGTTTGTCGAACTGACGGTGAGTGACACCGGAGTCGGCATTGATGAGGAGATCATTGGAAACATTTTTGATCCCTATTTTACCACCAGAAAGTCGGGCAAGGGGACGGGCATGGGGCTGGCGGTGGTCCATGGCATTGTCAACAGCTATGGCGGTACCATAACCGTGGAGAGCGTCAGGGGCAGGGGCACCGCCTTCCACATATTTTTTCCAAAAACCGATCTTGATGTTCTGCCCGATATTGTCGCGGATGAGATGGTACCCACCGGCACTGAGCATATCCTCTTTGTTGATGATGTCTGGGGGGTTGTCAATTTCGGTAAAAAGATGCTCGAGCGTCTCGGCTACACCGTGACCTCCCGCACCAGCAGCGTGGAGGCCCTGGAGGCATTCCGCGCCCAGCCGGAAAAATTCGATCTGGTGATCACCGACCAGACCATGCCCAATATGATCGGCACCGAGCTGGCCAGGGAGATTCTTTCGGTACGGCCCGATCTGCCGATTATCCTCTGCACCGGGTACAGCGCATATATAACCGAGGAGCAGGTCAAGGCGATGGGGATCCGCGAGTATGTGATGAAACCTTTTGTCAGAAGGGAGATGGCGGAGGTGATCCGCCGGGTGCTTGATGCCGGGACATAAGTAGTTTTCATCCGGAAACGCCACTTTTTAAAAATCTCTGTGTCGATCCGCAGAAGTATGTGCTCGACGTACTCCAGTACGCCTGCGCATACTTCCTTGATCTCCTTGATCTTTTCAAAAATT
>JBFHXP010000135.1:0-7056 GCA_041598875.1 Desulfobulbales bacterium | reverse complement strand
CGGCGGGTGAATTCGATCCGCGTGCCCGGGAGGATGATCAGCCGGGCGTCGGCAGGCAGGCGCACCACTCCGTTGATCATGATCCGACCCTGCCAGATGGTGGTGCCCATCAGGACATCATCGCCGTATGATCTGGTGATTGCGGTATCCTTCACCGGAGGCGGCGCTTCACCACCAGGCGGTTCTTTGGTGGTTTTTGCGGTGAAGCGATCCTTCTGCCGATTATCAAGGATGATGCTCTCCTTGCTCTCCAGCCTGGCCCCGGCCAGCTCCAAGACTCCGTACTCATTACCTGTCACCCGGACACCCTTCAGGGTTACAGCGCTTGCCTCTCCCTGGGCAACAATCCCGTATCGGTTGGCTGTGATCAGGGTTTCGGTCAGAATCGCGGTGCCCTGAATAACGGTGAGCGCCGCCTCGCCGTGCTCGATGGTGGAGAAGTGGATCTCAGCGTGGCCGCTGTCAACGATGATCCCGGCCCAGTTTTCCTTTGCCAGCGAACCATTTCGGGTGATGGACACCGGCTGATCCCTGGTTCCCCTGATTTCCAGGCGGCCGCGGACAGTAATTTCGGTGAGCTGTGACAGGTACTCCGGATCGGTCTTCGTACTCTCCGCGTCGCTTATCCGGATACTGGTCCCCGGCATGACGGAGAGGGTTATGCCGACCGGCACCAGGACGTCATCGGTGATCTCGATATCTCCCTGCCAGACGGTATCCTCGGTGAGGATGAGCGCCTGGCTGAGTCCTGGCAGAGATAGTATCAGGATCAGGCTGAGAAGAGTGCTGGCGCCAATTTTGGGGAGCTGGGGAAAGGACATCTGCCTATTTCACGGCCTCGGTTTTCCCCTGGGGGGTGGCCGCCGGATACCGGCTGCTCCGGCCGATACGTTCCTCCCGGATCCGGGCCGGGTCCTGAACCGTGTAGAGAATAATATTCCTGTTGGAAATCCGTTCGCCCGCCTTGCCGAATATCGCTTCACCAGCGGCATAGCCATCCTTCATCCCCACCTCGGCCGGCGGATAGACGGTTTTTTCATCAGGTGAAGGCACCGGGGAGCGGCCGCCGTAACTGCCTATGTGACTGCCCGGTCGGGGTCTGCCGCCCTTGATCGACTCCAGGGCTACCAGATAATATGGCCCCCCCGGAGGCAGGAGGATCTGGTATTTTCCGTCCTCAGCGGTATAGTTGGACATGAAGAACGGCCGCGGTGAGGTCGGGTCTGTTTTTGCGGTGACCAGAACGCCGGGAAACGGGCGGCCGTCCTCTCGCGTGACCGTGCCGTGCACTGTGAAAAAGGTCTCTTCCGTCAGGCGGATATCCGGCACTGATCCGGAAACCGGGCCCATGTCGGTTGTTTTACCGGCCAGAACGCCCGCCACCCGCAGGGTATTCCGCTCATCGGTTGCAAAGAGAAACTTTTCCCCGGGGCGCGGCGGCCCGGGGCCGACCCCGCCGGCGCGTTCCATGGCCCCGACATAATAGTTTCCCGCTGGCAGGCCGGCGGTGAAACTGCCGTCCGGTCTCGCCCTGACCACCAGGTCCGGGATCCGGATCACCCCCTGGTTATGGATGGGCAACCCCTTTGCTGTATCAAAGAAGGAGACCACGGCCACCGGCATCGGAGTGCCGTCCTGGTTCACCAGGCGACCGGTGATCTCGCCGGTTCCAGAGGATGCCGCCGGTCCGGGACCAGCCAGAAGGGGAATCGTCAGAAGAAAAAGGAACAACCGTTTCATGAACGCCATTTTGGGAAAAATCCTCCGTTCTAATTGCTGCATTATCTGTCAGATAATCATTGGGTGTCCGGCAGCCTTTCCCTGATCCCCGCACCCGTGATCGGCTCGGGGGCCATGGGCTCAAGCAGGGCGCGGCCCAGGGCCTGGTCCCGGTTCCGGTCAAATATCTTGGCGCTGATCTCTGTGCTGGATGTTGTGCCCCACCAGTTGCCAGCCACATCCAGATCCCATAGTTGTTTTTCACCCAGGTTCAGATTGTACCAGGAATTATCATGGACGTCATTGGCGGTGATCGTCAAGCGGCCGGTGTTCCATGGCCGTCCCGATCGGTCCGGTTCGAAAAAGTCCTTGATATTCTGGCCTGATGGCACGACAAAGATCCCAGTCTGGTTTCCAGTGATCACATTGCCACGGATCTCGGCCGGTCCCTCCATCCTGGTGAACCGGATGGCGATGGTATTGTCCTGAAAACGGTTGTGTGTCACCGAGAGAGCGGCCCGGCCAAAACGCAACCCCTCGTTATTTGAAGAAAACAGGCAGTCTGAGACCGCGGCCCGGGAAAAATGGACCTGCAGGCCGGTAAAGGCGTGCGAGAATTCGCAGTATCGGATTTCACTTGCCCGGGCCGTGGCATAGAGCAGCACATAGGACCAGTCATTTACCCGGGCGGGGCTTTCCGCTGACAGAAAACGGATCTTGTCATGAGCCGTGCCAACCGCATGGAGCCGGCCCAGGACGCGGATTTCCCCATCCCCGATCCCGTCGCGGTTATCGTCGCGGCGGTGGAAACGGACCGTGGTCCCTGGTTTGATGGTCAGGGTGGCGGTGCGGCTGACCACAACGACTCCGTCCACATCGATCTCTCCGGACCAGACCGTATCGGCGCGCAGCACCTGGGTGCTGATCCGGTTTTCTCCTGCCGCACGAATCGCGTCCGGAGAACCAAGCAGAATCCCGATAAGGATAATTATGGATAAAAAAGTTCGCATGAAGCAATTCTACTCCCTGGTCATGACCTGTTCGACACGAATAACCGCCTCCGTGGTGACAACTCCCGGCAGCAGGGAGATGGTGTGGTTGGCCGTTTCTTCATACAGGCCGTAGAACTCGCCAGGCTCCGGGGCCTCGCCCAGTTTTTCCCTGGCAACCAGGTAATAGGTGCCAGCAGGCAGTTCCAGGCGGAACCTTCCCCTTTCGTCGCTTTTCGTTTTCCGGTCGGTGATGAGCCGGATCATATGCATCTGGAAAATGGGCTGATGGCTGGTAGGATAGGCCTGGACATAGAGTCCTGGCCGCGGCTGCCCGGAGACATCGGTCACTGTTCCGGATAGAATTGCCGAAGGCGTGCTCTCTGTTGCCGGGTTTCCCATCTCCTGGAACAGCCGGGTATCCTGCAGCGAGGCCTGCCTGCGGTCGGGTTCCTTCCGCCCCCGGGGGTCCTGGTTCTCGGCGTCCAGGAACCCGGCCAGGTCATCACGGGGATAGCACGGAATCTCTACCTGGCAGATGGTTTCAGGTTTGATCTGGATTGGGTTGGCATCGGAATAACAGAAGAGATCCCCCTTGCGCAGCGGCCCCATGCTGGTGGCGTCTCTGAACCGTTGCCTGGCAACCGCCACATAGGTCCCGGGCGGCAGATCAAAGAGGAACCTGCCGTCAGGCCCGATGGTATTGGTCAGAATGCCCATTCCCCTGAACTGCTCGTCGTTGACCGCATACACCGACACCGTGCCGCCGGCCAGAGGATGGTTCTTGTAGGAAACCAGGCCACCTATGCCGGTGGGGCCTGGTCGGCAGTCCGGTGGCGGCTGCTCGACCACGAAAAACGGCAGCCAGCGGAAATCTTCGGTCACAACTATGGGGTTGAGACCATGATAGGAAAACAGGGTCTTCCCCTCCTGCCTGGCCGTGGCAATTAAAAAATAACGGCCGGGCGGCAGTTCCAATCGATATTGGCCGGGTTTTTCTCCAGCAGAGGAGATGCGGGTGGATTTTTCAGAAACCAGCGCCTGGTAGTCCGGATAGGCCCGCACCTCGGCCCCGGCCACCGGGCCCTGGCTCGAAAAGACCATGCCCTCGATCAGTGCGGCCTGGCAGGTGTCAATGGCGAGAATCACCATTAACAGTGGGAGACAGCACAGTATCAGGATCAGGGAAGTTTTGAGAAGAAAGGGGGGATGGCCCCTGTGTGGTGCCGCTTGCAAAGGATACATAAAATTTTCTCTTGGCCCCGCAACAACCTTCACCCTGCAAGACGTTCTGAAGCGAGGCGTTTTTTTATCGCCGGAACGTGGTCACTGAGCACAGTTTTCCCTGGCCTTGAAGAGGATCAGATCCTCGGTGCCCTGATTGTTGCCGGTATAAAAATTTCCATTGGTCTGCCCGGTCAGCAGGGGTTTGTCGTCATAGTCCATGATAATCGCCCGGCAGAAGGAGCTGGCACCAGCCGTGCCGAACTGTCTTGACCACATATGGTTGCCCTGGCTGTCAAAACCGAGAAGAAAACAGTCGGTTGAACCGATTTTTTCCGCATAGGCCGCCGGGGTGCTGCCGGTCACCAGCAGGTGGCCTTCAGCGTTGGTCGTCAGCCCCCGGTAGCCGATAAAGTCGCCGGCTGACGCGGAAAACTCCTTATACCACAGCTGGTTGCCGGCTGCGCTGTCATAGCGGGCAACAAACTGCCTGCCATTGGCCTTGCCGCCGATATAGATGTTGTCCGAGCCGTCAATGGTGATTGAAGAGGCATAGTCATAACCGGCTGTTCCGAGGTGTCTGGTCCAGACATGGGTAGGTGCTGGCCCGCCGGGATCATATTTGGTCAGGAAAATATCATAATTACCCTGGTTTGTATACCCTGAAACATCGGTGGCCAGAACTCCCCGGGTGTGGCCGACCACGTAAATGCGGTTCTGGCTGTCAACCGCAACCTGCCCCCCTACATCCTCCAGGTTTTCCGATGAGTTTATGGTTTTTGTCCAGAGGACGGTGGGTGAGGACGAGGCCCCGCCATGGGTGGTGTTGTTGCCGTCATAGACCGCACTGTTGTACTTGATAATGGTAAGGTCCTTGCCGCTGCTTGATCCGGTAACGTAAATCATGTCATTGGCATCGATCGCCACGCCGCCGTAATAGGCCAGCAGGTCAGGAGACGGGTTGGTTACCCTGATTGGAGGACTCCAGACCGGGTTCCCGCTGGTGTCGTACTTGTAGAGATAATACCCCTGGTTGTAGTCAATGCCCGAGACATAGGCGTTGCCCTGGCTGTCAGCAACCACGCCCCGTATTTTATCCTGATTGCCGGTGCCGAACTGCCTGGTCCAGAGGAGTTCCCGGACCCCGTCCCCATTCGCGTCATTGTCGAATTTCATCAGAAAATAATCTTCTTCATTGGCCCAGGGTTCAAGACGATTGCCAAAGTCCCCATCGGTGTAGCCGGCGACAAAGGCGTTGCCCGCAGGGTCGAGGGCTATGTCCCAGGCCCAGTCTTCGGTGTCATTCCATTGGGATGGCGCGGAGCCGACCTGGACGATGGAGCCGGTGTCAATATCAAGTCTGTTGCAGGTGGTGTCACAGGCATCGCCGATCAGGTCGCCATCTCTGTCCGCCTGATCCGGGTTGCTGATTGCGGTACAGTTGTCGCAGCTGTCCGGACTCCCGTCGCCGTCGCTGTCAATGCCGGTCTGGAGCGGATTGAAGAAAAGCGGGCAGGTGTCGCAGGCATCGCCGAATCCGTCGTTGTCGCTGTCTTTCTGGTTGGTAGAAGAAAGATCCGGGCAGGTGTCGCAGTCATTGCCAAAGGTGTCGCCATCATTATTTTCCTGGAGTGGATTGGCAACGGTGGGGCAGTTGTCAGCGTTGTCCTCAATGGTGTCGCCGTCCATGTCCAGGTTCACTCCGTACGTCTTCGGGGTATAGGTCCTCAGATACCAGCCGCCTCCGGTATCCAGCGGCCCGAGTCCGCTGCCGATGTTCTGGGCTGTTCCGAAGTGACAGGTCATGCAGGGCGGGTTGGTCCGTATGGCGCCCCCGACATTGTAAGCGGGGTCGTTCCATTTCGACCGGTCATTCAGGGCGTAGTAGAGGGTATTGTTCTCGCCGGGGTTGACAGCGGAATTTCCGGGCCGGAGGAGATGAAATTCTCCGGATCCCAGGCGGTTGGATGGTTTGGACGGGTCTGTGGCCTGCAGCGAGCGGGTCATCCGCGCGGAGTTGCCGCCATGGGCGTCATGGCAGAACGAGCAGGGATAGTTCTGGTGGTTGGTCGCGTGATAATTTACTGGTCCGAAGTTGGATGCCGTGGTCCGCGGATCAACATGACAGCTGAAACAGAGCTGATAGGAGACAGCGGCATTGCCGTGCAGGACGTTCATGCCTTTGTTGGGAAAAAATCGGTAGTCCAGTGGATTGGGGCTGGCCGGTTCCTCAACGATTGTCGCCACCGGGGTATAAAGATGGTCAATGTGCCGCTTGCCGGCGGAATGGCAGGCAGTGCACTCCATCCGCACCCCATGGCCGGTATCATAAAAACCGTACTCCGCGTATGCGCCGATCACGTTCCGGGCGCTGACGCCGCTACCGTCCGCCCTGGAGTTGGAAGGGGACTCGTCGTGACAGCCGGCGCACCATCTGGAGCGCCCGCTTTTCAGGGTGGAACCGGAATAGACCCCTGTCGTCCAGTTATTCTTGGCCCCGATGATCGGATCGTTTACTCCGTCAAACGATCCCCCGGGGCTGTGACAGGTGTTGCAGACATCGGTTTCGGCAAGTGAATATCTGCCGTCATTATCAGTATCAGTGCCGGATTTGAAAGAGGGGAAATTGGTGGTGTCGTGACAGGCGGCACAGTCGATACCCGGTCCTTTGAGGTCATCGCCATCGTTTTCGGTATGGGTGGAGTGGCTGGCAAAGGTGCCTGCGCCCTGGCTGAACTTTCCGGGGGAGAATTCATACCCCCGGTCGTGGCCATGGCAGTCTCCGCACCCGGTGCCCACGCCTGAGCCGTGGCCAAAACCGTTGGCATGATCGTGGCAGATGGAACATGCCTGATCCGAGTAGTGGACATCACCTCCGGCAAGCGCTGCCGGGCTCCAGTGTCTGGTCCGGGTGTGGCAGACCTGGCAGATGCCCCTGGGTAACGTGCCGCCGGTCTGGTCGGTGAATCCGCCGCGTCCATCCGCGGTGTTGTCAAAAAACTTCACCGGCTCGGTGAACCCGTTTCTCTTGATATTCTGCCTGACCAGCTGGCCGTAGATGATCCCGAACTCCGAGGGCAGGGTGGTTTTTTCATAGACCGGGGTGACATCGCCCTTGACGGTT
>JBFHXP010000134.1:0-7122 GCA_041598875.1 Desulfobulbales bacterium | reverse complement strand
GCGGTATCGGTGCGGTTGATTTATGGTACTGTTTTTTAAAAAAACTGGTTTCTGTCTGGACGCCGTGACAATACCACGAATACGGCATTTCACCAAATTCTCTCTCATGTGTGCATCAACTTATGACCTGCTATGAGGTGGCTGTTGCCGCCCCTCTTTTTCAAACCCTGACCTATGCCGCCCCTGAAGATGGGGGCGTTTCACCGATTATTCCGGGAGTCCGGGTACTGGTGCCCCTTGGCGGGCGCACGGTTACCGGCTACCTGCTGGGAGCGGCAGGGGATCTTCCCGACGATCCGTCTGTTCTGAAACCGATTCTCGAAGTGGTTGACGAGACCCCGCTTTTCCCGGAAACGCTGATTCCCTTTTATCGGTGGATCGCCTCATATTACCAGTACCCCATCGGCGAGGTGATCAAGACCGCGCTGCCAGGCGGGTTGACAGCGGCAAGCAGACGCCGGATTCTCCTGACCGCCAGGGGAAAAGATTTTTTTGGTGGCATCCCGCCGTACCCCTGGGCGGAAAATCTTATCGTCAAGGGTGAACTCACTGCTGCCGCCACGCGCAAACTGTGGCGTACAGAGCTCCGCAGGGTGTGTGAAAAATGGCAGAAAGAGGAGTTGGTTTCAATTGTTGAAGAGGTTTCCCGAGGGGCTGTCCGCAGCCGCACCGAAACATGTATCGCCCTTGCGGAGAGCAGGGAGTTCGCCCTGCTCACCCCTTCAGAGAGAAAGAGCTGTTCGATTCTCAGCGACCTGCTTGGTGATGAAAAAAATCACGGTGTTGTCCCCCGCCGGCAGCTCATCGAAATCTACCCCGGTGCAGGCCGCGCCCTGAAAGGATTAGCGGCAAAAGGGGTTATTATTCTCTCGGAGCGGGCGGTATACAGGGATCCTTTCGGGGAGACCCCCCCGGGTATCCATCGGGCTGTAACCCTGACCGAGGAACAGCAGGCAGTCATGGATAAGGTGCTGCCCTCGCTTGATTCCCGGAAATTCAACCCCTTTCTCCTGCACGGCGTCACCGGTTCCGGCAAGACCGAGATCTATCTCCGGGCCGCGGCCGCAACCCTTGGAAATTCCCGTTCCGTTCTTGTCCTGGTGCCGGAAATCGCCCTGGCCTCCCACCTGGAAGGCCAGTTTGTCGCCCGCTTTGGCGAAAGGGTCGCACTGCTGCACAGCGGGTTGAGCAGCGGCGAGCGTTTTGACCAGTGGATGAGGATTGTCCGGGGAGATGCTGATGTGGTCATCGGCGCCCGTTCCGCGCTCTTTGCCCCGCTCCGGGACCCTGGGTTGATCATTGTCGACGAGGAGCATGAAAGCGCGTACAAACAGGAAGACGGTTTCCGCTATCATGGCCGGGATCTTGCGGTGCTCCGGGCCAGTCAGCAGAACTCGGTGGTCATTCTCGGGTCGGCGACCCCCTCTGTCTCTTCCTTTTATCATACAGAAACAGGAAAGTACCGTTTGCTGACATTGACAAAGCGGATAGAAAACCGGCCGCTTCCTGAAATCGAAATGGTCGATCTCAGGAAGATACCCACAGTTTCCGGGGCACCGCCTCTTTTTTCACCGCAACTGGTTGCCGCCTTAAAGGAAACCCTGGCCGCCTCCGAGCAGAGCCTTCTTTTTCTCAACCGCCGCGGCTATGCCAATCTCATGTTCTGCAGGTCTTGCGGACAGAGCATTCAGTGCCCCAACTGCCGGGTGGCGATGACCGTTCACCGCAAAAGAGGAAAACTCCTCTGCCATTATTGCTCTTCCACCCGAGCAGTAACAAGGCACTGTCCCCTCTGTCAATCCGATCAGGTTGCCGGCATGGGTTTTGGAACCGAGCGGATCGAAGACGAGTTGAAGAAAATCCTGCCATCGGCCCGGACAGGGCGCCTCGACCGTGACACCTGCGCCAACCGCCGTGATTTTCTTGCCATGCTCAAGGCCATGCACAACAATGAGATCGATGTCCTGGTCGGTACCCAGATCATTGCCAAGGGGCATCATTTTCCCAGGGTCACCCTGGTCGGAATTGTCTGGGCCGATGCCGGGCTTGGGATGCCGGATTTCCGGGCCGGCGAACGGACATTTCAGCTCATTTCCCAGGTCGGAGGCAGGGCCGGGCGCGGTGAAAGACCCGGCAGGGTTATTATCCAGACCCATCAGCCCGATCATGACAGCATCCGTCTTGCCGAGAAAAATGATTTCCACGGCCTTTATCAGCAGGAGCTGAAACTTCGCAGGGGGCTGGGATATCCTCCCTTTGGCAGGTTGATTAATCTGAGGATCGAAGGGGAGAGGGAGGATTCCGTCATTGAAGCGGCACAGCGAATCGCCCAGGCCGGTCACGATCTTATAAAACAGTACAAAACTGGGCGGATAGAGCTGCTTGGCCCGGCCCCGGCGCCCATGGCAATGCTTCGGGGGAGGCATCGCTGGCAGGTTCTGCTCAAGGGGGGGGACTGTGATTCCCTGCACCGCTTCTGCGCCCATCTTGTCCGGGAAACAAAGATTCGGGATCGGCTCGTGTCGGTCAGCATTGATGTTGACCCGGAAAACATGATGTGATGACTGCCAGATTTTTCAGATAAATCCCTGTCGGCGGAATGATCTTTCCTGTTCTTCCATGTGAATTTTCCTTGACATTATCTGACAAATATTTGTACCGATGTACAGCGGGCTGTAAATGAATGAATATTCATTTTTTTCTGAATCCTGGAATACTGTGGCGGTGTTTTCATGTTCAGTTTTATAAAGAAACGACTCAGCCGGAAAATTCTTTCCATTCTCGCGCTCTCCCTGGCCCTGCCGATGATCCTGGTCATCGGGGTCTCGGTCTATTTCCAGTCGCAGAATATCCTCCGGGAAATGACGGTCTACGGCGATGAACTCGCCCATTCGATTTACGCGGGAATCAAATACCCGATGTCGGTGGGTGACAATGATGCGGTGCGAATGCAACTTTTCGATGTGAGTGAAAAGCTGCACAACGTTGATGTGTACATCACCGATCATACGAAGAAGATCATTTACGGAACAGACCGGGAGCGGATCAACTCCCGGATAGATTCCACGATCTGCACCGATGAAAAATGGCAAGGGCTGCTCGAAAAAACAAGGGCAGGGAAAGGGGTGCGCGACACCTGCGAACACGAAATCGGCGGAACACGCTACCTGACCACACTTCTTATCCTTCCCAACCAGGAGGAGTGTCACCGGTGTCATGGCACTTCACAGGATGTCCTGGGCAGCCTGATTGTGAGAATGGACACCACCCACACCCATGACACCATAAGCTCCCAGACCAGCACAGTGCTTCTTTTCGGGAGTTTTGCGATAGTGATTGTCATTGCCGTTGCCTATGCCATGCTCTCGTCGCAGGTCACCCTGCCTCTCACCCGGTTGGAGGCCCGGATGAAAGACCTGCCGCAACAAATCGGCGCCAATGAAACAGAGGAGGCTGCGGACAGCCTGCGCGAGGATGAAATCGGCAGCCTGGTATCCTCTTTCAACGAGATGACCAGGGAGTTGCGCGAAAAGAGCAGGCTCATCGATAAAACCAACGAGGAACTCTCTTCGACAAATAGGGAACTGGAGGCCTTTGCCTACTCCGTTTCCCACGACCTCCGCGCACCGTTGAGAAACATTGACGGTTTTTCAAAAATTCTCCTGGATGAATATCACGGCCAGCTTGATGATACCGGCCGTCATTACCTGAACCGGGTCAGAAACGGAACTACACGGATGGCGCAGCTCATCGATGATATGCTGTCATTTTCACGGGCCGGCCGAATCGAACTGGAGGTTCGGACCGTTGAT
Organism: Desulfobulbales bacterium; assembly: GCA_041598875.1. GTDB lineage: Bacteria > Desulfobacterota > Desulfobulbia > Desulfobulbales > BM004 > JAKITW01. The sequence goes on along the minus strand of JBFHXP010000134.1, from coordinate 3,310 downwards.
GCAAATCTCCTGATCAAAGAGGTCATGAAAGATTTTTCCACTGAAATACAGAAAAGGAATATGAGGGTCGAAGTAAAGGAATTGCCCAGGATCACATGTGATACCAGAATGATCAGTCAGGTGTTCGCCAACCTTCTTTCCAATGCGATCAAATACACACGGGAGATCGAACACCCTGAATTGACCGTTTACTACGATACAGACAGCAGGGCGATCTGTTTTCAAGACAATGGAATCGGTTTTGAAGAGAAATACCATGACCGGATTTTTCAGGTTTTTCAGAGGTTGCAGCTCCCGGAGCAGTATGAGGGGACTGGAATCGGTCTGGCCATTGCCAAGAGGATTGTAGAGCGCCATCACGGAAAAATATGGGCGGAATCAGAGCCTGGCAGGGGTGCGGTTTTTTATGTGCACCTTCCGGAACCGTAAGTCATCAAAAGGATTTTTTACACGGTTTCTAAAAGGAATATCTTTGGAGGAATGACGATGTGTACAGAACAGGCTGGCCAGATTCTGCTGGTGGAGGACAACCCCGATGATGTTGAACTTGCACTCCACGCCCTTAAACGAAACAATATCCTCAACCCCATTGAAGTAGTCCGCGACGGTCAGGAGGCCATGGATTATCTGACCGGGTCCGGCCGGTATTCCGCTGCCAGGCCGGGGCTGCCTACCTTGATACTGCTCGATCTCAAGCTGCCCAAGATAGATGGCATTGAAATCCTTCGCCACCTGAAAAATGACGATCGCCTGAAAAGAGTCCCGGTTGTTATTCTCACCTCTTCCAATGAAGAAAAGGATCTTGTGGAAAGTTATGAGCTCGGGGTCAACAGTTACATCCGCAAACCGGTTGACTTTGAACAGTTTGTCGAAACAGTCCGCTACATAGGATATTACTGGCTGATGTTGAACGAAATTCCCGAGAGATAACCCCAGTCCCTACCGGGGTACTCCTGATTTGAACATCGAATGACGAACAAGAAATGTCGAATGATGAAGGATAGGGAGAGTGACAGAGGGACAAAGGCTCAGAGGAGTAAAGTTTTTAAAGATTTCGTCTCACATCTCACTTTCTTTGCCCCTCCGTGCCTTGACAACGAACATACCATTAGCTGAAAGCTGACAGTCTGAAGACGGTATTTTTAAACTTGACGCGAGATTAAAAAGGACGCAACCGGCCAGTGGAAGCGAATCGAAAATTAAATGTCCTCTTTCTGGAGGATAATCCTGATGATGTGGAGCTTGAACTCTATGAGCTTCGCAAGGGAGGATTTGACATCTCTCATGATGTTGCCAGAAATCGGGCCGAGTTTTTTGAAAAACTTTCGACTGCTGATATTGATATCATTATTGCCGATTACAACCTCCCCGACTTCACCGGGATAGAGGCAATACACGCATGCCGGGGCCTGGAGATCGATGTGCCGGTTATCCTGATCACCGGGATAGGCAATGAACAGGTTGCCGTGGACAGTCTCCGCGAGGGGGCGACCGACTATATACTCAAGAAAAATATCACCGGATTTGCCGCCCGGGTTGAACGCGCCCTTGACATCTGGACCGACCATCAGGCGATGAAGAGCGTGATGGTCGAAAAAACAAGGCTCCAGCACCAGCTTTTTCAGGCCCAGAAAATGGATACCGTTGGCAGGCTCGCCGGGGGGATTGCCCACGATTTCAACAATATGTTGACCGGCATAATGGGGTATGCAAGTCTTGGCCTGAAAAAAACCCCTGATGACTCTCCGCTGCGAAAAAATCTGGAATCAATAATCGATGTATCCCGGCGGGCGGCGGATCTTGTCAAACAGCTTCTGCTTTTCAGCAGAAAGATTCCCCTTGAACTCACTCTGGTTAATCCCAATACCCTGATAGAAAAAAATGTCGAGTTCCTGCGGCGGGTGGTGGAGGAGACCATTGACATCCAGCTTGTTCTCCAGCCTGGCCTGCCGGAAATTGTTTCCGATGAGGGGCAACTGACCCAGATCCTGATCAACTTCGCTGTAAACGCCCGCGACGCCATGGAGAGTAAAGGGGTGCTGGTGATTGAGACAGGGCGCCATACCCGCGCTGATCTTGATAAATTCGACCCGTCTTTATTACTTGAAGACGAGGAGTATGTGTCTCTCTCTTTCAAGGATACCGGGTGCGGGATACCTGCTGAAGAAATACCCAATATCTTTGATCCATTTTACACAACAAAAGAAATTGGCAAGGGAACCGGGCTTGGCCTTGCCATAGTCTATTCCATTGTCAGCAGCCACAAGGGCTGGCTGGATGTTGCATCCAGGCCTGGCAAGGGAACCACCTTTTGCGTTTATCTGCCGGTGCGAAGAAAAGGTGATCGTGTCGCGACAAAATCATCCGCAGTCAAAAGCGCTTCCAGGTCATGGCCCAGGGAGGCGGCGACAATTCTTATTGCCGAGGATGAGGAAATCCTCAGGGACTTTTCCGTTGAAATGCTTAAAAGCGTCGGCTACCGCGTCCTGGCTGCTGGTGATGGAGAAGAGGCGGCTGAAATATACCGGAAATGGCACCAGGACATTGACCTGGTGATTTCCGACATGGTAATGCCGCGAAAGTCGGGATTTGAACTCTATGAGGAAATTCTGGAAATAAACCCCGCGGTCAAGTTTATCCTGGTAACCGGTTATTGCCTTGATGGCGTGCAGGAAAGCGTGCTCCAAGGCATGGCCGCGCTTCTCATGAAACCCTATTCCATGGAACAGATTACCGGCCTGATCAGAAGCGTGCTCGAAGAATGACGGGTTCCCAGTTCCACTACCAGAAATTTTTCACGTATTCATTCTGAGCAGCGCAGGGTAAGCAGGGAGATCTCCCCTGGACAGTTGAAACGCAGGGGAACCCCTGAAACACCGACCCCTCTGCTGGTGTACCCCTGCATTCCCTGATGTGACCACCTCCCCGTTGCCATGGAGCGGGGGGCGCGGCAATTGGTGAAGAGCGGTTTTCCTCCCGGCAGGCAGATCTGGCCTCCATGGGTATGGCCACAGAGGTAGAGTTTCGGGCGAAACCGTACGGCATCCTTGTACGCCTCGGGCGAATGGGCAAGAAATATCTTGAAACCATCGCCAGGGACATTCTTAAAGGCGCGTCCTGAATCGTGCACCCGGTAATAGTGCGGATCATCAACCCCGGCCACCCATATCCTCTCTCCATTCCGGTCGATGGAGATCGCGTCATTCACCAGCATCTGAACACCAGCCTCTTCAAGCTCGGCGATCATATCGATGCAGTCGTGGTTTCCCAGGACCCCGTATACACCATGGAGTGTCTGAATATGGGGAAT
>JBFHXP010000133.1:0-7197 GCA_041598875.1 Desulfobulbales bacterium | reverse complement strand
GAGGCGGATATCAGGCCGCCGGCCCTGGTGGTGGTGGGTGAAGTGGTCAGTCTGCGCGACACCATCAACTGGTTTGAAAAAAGGCCCCTGTTCCGGAAAAAGGTCCTTGTCACCAGAACCCGTGAACAGGCCAGTGAACTGGTCCACCGCCTGGAGGAACTGGGCGCCGAGTGCCGGGAGTACGCGACCATTGCCATTCTGCCCATGGAGTCATACGCTGAACTTGACCGCGAACTGGCCCGGATCGACCGCTTTGACTGGCTGGTCTTCACCAGCATCAATGCGGTGAAGTATTTCTTTGCCCGTCTCTTTGAGCAGGGACTGGATGCCCGCGCGCTGTCAGGGGTGAAGATCGCGGTGGTCGGACGAACCACCGGCGAGGTCCTTGCCGGCTACGGGCTTCGCGCCGACCTTGTTCCACAGGAGTTTACCGGCGATGGACTGGCAGAGGCGCTGGTCCGGGAGGGGATGGACGGGAAGAAAATCCTTATTCCCCGGGCGCTCAAGGCCCGGGAATCCCTGCCCGAGACAGTTCGTGCCGCCGGGGCCGAGGTGGCCGTCGTGCCGGTGTACCGTAACGTGGTGCCGGTGGATTCCGACGAGGAAAATACCGGTCCGGCCGCCCTGCGGCGGGAGCTGGAAGAGGGAGATATCGATGTGGTGACCTTTACCAGCTCTTCCACGGTCACCAATTTTGTCCAGATGCTCGCGCCGGCGGATCAGGATGATCTGCGCAGGATCATGGCCGGAGTTACCGTTGTTGCCATAGGGCCGCTTACCGCGCGGACCGTGGAAAAAAACGGATTGACCGTGGATGTGCAGCCCGCTGACTACACCATCCCGAAAATGGTCGACAGTATTGTGGCTCACTTCCTGGCTGAAGGCGGTGGCGAGCCGGGAATACCAGGTTTCTGATTTGTCTTTTTTTCTATTCGTGCGGTGTTCTGACACCGCTCTCCCGCAGGTGACCTGATTATGGCGGATTCAACCATCCGGACAACCCATCGGTCCCTTACCGTTTGCGCGGATCTCCCGCCTCTGCAGCGGGACGTCCTGAGACTTGTGTCGATTGTCTACGAGCCGGTCAACATGTCCGTGTTGTTCAACTGCCTGTTGCGAAGCGGGATCGCCGGCCAGAAGAACGTGGAGGTGACCCAGGCCGATCTGGCCCGGGCCCTGGAGAGCCTGGGCACAGCCGGCCTGGTCAATGACCGCAACCAGTGCGCCTCCCCCCGGTTGGCCGAGGAGGCTACCAGGGAGGCCGTGGCCGCAGGGGTGTTCCCGGTCATCGCCCGCGCGGTTCAGGCGGAATTGCCCCTTGCCGGTTTTTACGGCAGGCGCGACCAGAAGTGCTGGCGGATTTTCCGGGAGTACCGGATCGGAATCCATACCCACGACATCGCCATGCTTGAGAGCCTGCAGCCGCTGGTCGTCCAGAGTTGCGGCGATGTCGGCCTGGGCGTGCCGGTGGTGCTTGCCTGCGCCAGCCCCTTTGATCCCGTCTGGTTTGCGACTCTGCCGGTCTCCTGTCAGTACTATCTCATCAACGAACTTTTTTCATATTCCCTGAAGACCTTTGAGCCGGTGGACGGGGTGGTGGAGTACCTGACCGATGAGTCCGGGAGCAGCCCCATTCCCGATGACGAACGGCTGCCGTTTCACCGGTTGCTTGCCGAATATCTTCTCTGGCAGGGGGATGTCCCCGCGGTGCGGGATCTTATCAGCGGGTATCCTGATTCGTTTCGTGGGAGCGGCATGGAGGGGTGTCTGGCTTTTCTCGCCGGAGACAACACCGCTGCTCTCGAGATTTTTGAGACGGATCTTCGTGATCTTCGGAAAATAACCGGCCGCCGTAAACTTTTCTTTTTTAATATTTCCGGGCTCTTTTATGTTCTCGCGCTGTTGCGTGGCAATGACGACGCCTCCCTTGCCCCGGTGCGCAGCTGGATCGGGATTGCCAGGGAACATGCCCCCTCGACCATGTTGCAGGAGATTTTTTCCTCTCTTGAGGCGATGGTTGTTCCCCTTGACCGACTGGGGACGGAAGCGGACGTTGGCATCGGCTCTGGCCCGGGCAATGAGATCGGGGGTCACGGGATCATCGATCTTTTTTCTCTGCTTGCCAGGCATTGGGCCAGTGGCGGGCTGCCCAACAGGGAATCGGACCGGGCCCGGTTGCGGGCCGGAATCCTGCCCCTTTTTCAGCGGGCCCGGGATGGCCGGTTTTACTGGATTGCCATGGAATACGCCGGGCTGCTTGACCTTCTGGGCGGAGATCCAGCGTACGGCGAGTATGCGGCCTCGGTGCGGGATCAGACCGGCCTTACATCCCTGATCAAGGCCCTGCCGGTCACCAGATCCTGGGAGAGGAGGCTCAACGCCCTGATTTCGGTGGCAGCCCCGGAGGGGGGGCGCTCCCTGAAAAAAAGCCGCCTGGTGTGGTGTGTCTCCTATGATGACGGCATGATGACCATCAATCCCAAGGAGCAGAAGGTGACTTCCCTGGGTGAGTGGAGCAAGGGCCGGCCGGTGGCCCTGAGCCGGCTGCATGCCGGGAGACAGCTCGATTTTCTCACGGAACAGGATCTGCGGATCTGTTCCGCCGTCCGGCGCGAATACAAGAATTATCAGAAGATCAGTTACTCCATTGATCCCAACAAGGCGCTGCCGGCAATGATCGGCCACCCCCTGCTTTTCCTCGAAGGAACATCCGGAGGACCCTTGCAGGCAGTGGAGTTTTCCAAGGGGGAACCCGAGGTCGTGGTCGAAGAGACCGATGAAGGCCTGAGGATTCGCCTGGCCCGTGAAGTTGCCGACGAGGCGGTCACGGTGATCAGGGAGAGTCCGAATCGTTTCAAAATCATTGAGATGGACAAGCGTCACCACCGTATCGCCAGGATAATCGGCCGTGACGGTCTGTCCGTGCCGCCGATTGCCACGGAGATGGTCATGGCCGCCATCGGCAACCTTGCCTCTTTCATGACTGTCCATTCGGCGATTGCCATGGATTCGGTGCGGCGCCGCACCGTCGCCATCCGCGAGGTTGAAGCCGAGGAGCGGATCTGGATCCAGCTTCTGCCCTTTGCCAGCGGGTTTACCTTGAAGATGTTTGTCCGGCCCTTTGGCAAGGGTGGGCCCTATCTCAAGCCGGGTAAGGGAGTGGAGGTGTTGATGGCCGAGGTGGCCGGACAGCGGCTGCAGACCACCCGCAACCTTGAGCAGGAGGAGGCGCGGGCCCGGGAGGTGGAGAATGAGTGTCCGACCCTGGCGGCATCAGAGGAGTTTGACCGGGAGTGGCACCTGCGGGAGCTTGATGACTGTCTGCAGATTCTGCTGGAACTCCAGCCGCTGCAGGAGATGATCACCGTGGAATGGCCCGAGGGTGAACGGATTAGCGTGAGCAGGCAGGCCTCTTTTGACCAGCTCAAGGTGCGGGTCCGGCGCAGGCGTAACTGGTTCGAACTGGGCGGTCGTCTCGAGGTGGATGAAGACATGGTTCTGGATATGCGCCACCTGCTGGAAATGGCGCGGAGGAATACCGGTCGTTTCATTCCCCTGGGCGAAGGACAGTTTCTGGCACTCACCGATGAACTCCGCGCCAGGCTGGATGACCTTGGCCTGTTTGTTCACGAGGGTCAGGAAAAGGGCGATGGCGAGGATGACGAGGATGCCGGTCGCCTTCATCTCCTGGCCGCGCCGGTGCTGGCGGAGTTCTGTGAACTTGCCGGAGCGGTGGACTCTGATGCCGGCTGGCAGGAGCAGCTGGCCCGGCTTGAGGAGATGCGCGAGTTTTCTCCCCGGGTACCCTCCACCCTGCGGGCTGAATTGCGCAGTTATCAGGAGGAGGGATATGTCTGGCTCGCCCGGCTTGCTCACTGGGGGGTGGGGGCCTGCCTGGCCGATGATATGGGGCTGGGCAAGACCCTGCAGGCACTGGCCGTTATCCTCGGCAGGGCCCAGGCTGGCCCGACCCTGGTGGTTGCGCCCACTTCGGTCTGCATGAACTGGGTGGCGGAGGCGGCCCGTTTTGCCCCCACTCTCACGGTGCATATCTTCGGGGGCAAGGAGCGGGCGAGCCTGGTCAGGGATCTTGGAAAATTTGATATGCTTGTTACCAGTTACACCCTGCTCCAGCAGGAGGGGGATCTTCTGGCTTCGGTTGCCTGGGAGACCATTGTCCTGGATGAGGCCCAGGCTATCAAGAACATGGCCACCAAGCGTTCCCGGGCAGCCATGGCCCTGGATGGCGGATTCAAGCTTCTTCTCACCGGAACGCCCATTGAAAATCATCTCGGCGAGCTGTGGAACCTGTTTAATTTCATTAATCCGGGACTGCTCTCCTCCCTTGAGAAGTTTAATCTCAACTTTGCGGTACCCATTGAGCGGTATCAGGATCGGGAGGCAGGGCGTAAACTCCGCAAGATGATCCGGCCATTCATGCTCCGCCGGATTAAATCCCAGGTTCTGGAAGAGTTGCCGCCCCGCACCGAGGTTGTCCTTCACGTGGAGATGAGCGAGGAGGAGCGTGCCTTCTACGAGGCCCTCAGGCGTCAGGCCATAGCCTCGCTTGAGAATGCCGCGCCCGGTACCGGGCAGAATATGCAGATCCTGGCCGAAATCATGCGACTGCGCCGCACCTGCTGCAATACCCGGCTGGTGGCGCCGGACAGTGATATCCCGAGCTCCAAGCTCGAACTCTTTGGCAGCGTTCTGGACGAACTTCTTGAAAACCGTCATCAGGTGCTGGTGTTCAGCCAGTTTGTCGGTCATCTCCAGTTTATCCGCCAATACCTCGATGAGATGGGAATCCCGTACTGCTATCTTGACGGGTCTACCTCCATCAAGGACCGGAAGGCGCAGGTGGATACCTTTCAGGCCGGCGGGGCTGATGTCTTTCTCATCAGCCTCAAGGCGGGCGGCCTGGGGCTCAATCTCACTGCCGCTGATTATGTGATCCACATGGATCCGTGGTGGAATCCGGCGGTTGAAGATCAGGCCTCGGACCGGGCCCACCGCATCGGCCAGACCAGGCCGGTGACCATCTACCGGCTGGTGACCAAAAACACCATTGAAGAGAAAATTGTTGCCCTGCATAACGAGAAGCGCGAGCTCGCCGACAGCCTTCTCCAGGGAAGTGATGTCAGCGCCCGGATATCTGTTGAGGAACTGCTGAATCTTATCAGGGAACAGTAACCATGGCGACCACGGTCTATCTTGTCCGGCATGGAGCAACCGCCGCCAATCTGGAGAATCGTTTTGCCGGCCGCTCCGGCGAGCCGCTGCACGGGGATGGAATCGCCCAGATCCGGGCAGTGGGCGAGGCCCTTAAAGGGAAAAAAATATCAAGGATAGTTGCCAGCCCTCTTGCCAGGACCATGCACTCTGCCGTGATTCTTGCCGGTATTGTCGGCGTGGAATTCTCTGCTGATCCTGGTTTCAATGAAATCAGCATTCCACACTGGGACGGGCTGACCAAGGAGGAAATCAGGGCGCAGTTCGGCGGCCAGTATCCCGCCTGGCTGGCAACGCCTCACCTCTTCCGGGTCAAGGGGTGTGAGACCATCGGTGATGTCCAGGAGCGGGCGGTGACGGCCCTTGAAAAAGGCATTGCCGCCCGGCCCGGGGAGCCGCTTCTGGTGGTCAGCCACCTTATTGTTCTGCGCGCCCTGATTCTCCATTACAGGAAAATGGAGATCAGCGCGTTCCGCTCGGTTGCGATTTCCAATGGGACGATCGCCGAACTGGTTCTGTAAAGGTACCGTTGCGGGAGAAGACCCACCCACTCTCCATCCGGAAAGTCGTACGCCCCGGATGGCTGCATCTGTCCGATTGCGGATGAAACCAGACAACCTCGTATCCAGAGAGAGAGAACATGGCCAGCAAAACCCCTGTGAAATTGACCCCGTTCCACGCCGACCTCGCCGGCGCCCTGTCCCTCCGGGCCGAAAAAATTCTCGCTGCAACCGACCTGGCCGAAGAGGTCGCGGCCCTTGAGCCGCTGGAGGCGTACTATATTGTCAAGGAGGTCGGCATGGATCAGGCCCTGCCCATCCTCAGTGAGATGGACCATGAACAGCTGCAGGCCTGTATTGATCTGGACTGCTGGAACCGCTACGATTTTTCGGTAGACGGCCTTGATCAGTGGCTTGCCGCCTTTGCCCAGGCCGGCCCCGAAGAACTCGCCAGTGCCTTCTTGTCGCTTGACTATGTGGTGCAGCTTCTGTTTCTGGCCCGGACCGTTACGGTCTATGATCCGGATACTGACCAGATTCCCGGGGAAAACGAGGATAAGGTCATCCCCCGCGCCATGACCCCGGACGGCACCTATCTTCTGGAATTAAAGACCGATCTCGTGCTGAAGGTTCACCCCTTTACCCTGCTGGATGCCATGTACCAGTATGAGCCTGTTGAAACACATCGACTCCTGAGCGAGGTCCGGGTTGAGCTACCGATGCAGATAGAGGAAGAGGCCCTCCGTTTTCGCAACGGCCGGATGGAGGATCTCGGGTTCGCGCCCCCGGAGGAGGCTGCAAGACTCTTTTCCCGGCCGGCGGCGCGGAAAGAGCCGGCGGCTGATCTGCACCTGAAACCGATCGACAGCGCAGTCACCCGGATACCAACGGTCTACGCCCGCCCCTTAAGTGAAACCACCCTGCTGCAGCAGGCCCTTTCCCTGGTGGTTGACCAGGAATCTCTCCTTCGTCTGGAGCAGGAGATCGTCTGGGTCATTAACAGCGCGATTATCGCCTATGGTGAAAAAACAGGGGAGATCAGAGAGATTACCACCATCGCCGAGCGGGTCCGGGACACCATTTCCCTGGGCCTCGAGTCATTGCTGGTAAAGGAGGAACCAGACTCCGGGATGGACGACACCGGTGCTGCCGCCCGGGCCCTTGAGTTATTGAACTTCTGGGGTGTTGCCGATATGTTCCGCCACGGATTTGCCGCTACCCGCTCCTTGAAACAGGAGGTGCAAAAGGCCTTGCGCGAGCCCCTTTTCGAGGCCTGGTATGCCCTGCCGGAGAATGAACAGTCTGACGACCCGGGAGATCGGCAGGCGCGCGCCTTTGTCACCGCACTGCTTGGCCGGCATCCCATGCGCGGCGGATTTGATCTGGCCAACCCTGACACCGTCAGGGCCTTTGCCAGTCTTGCTGATATTAATGTCGCCCGCATTCGCCTGAAACGGCTTGTTGT
>JBFHXP010000132.1:0-7257 GCA_041598875.1 Desulfobulbales bacterium | reverse complement strand
CCGGCAAAAAGACGCTGGAGGATTTCAGGTTCCTTGCCCGGCCCGATGAACGAACTGCCGCCCCGGGCGGCAACCATTCTCGCGGCAAGAATCTTGCTCCGCATCCCGCCGGTGCCAAGTGCCCCGACAACATGGCCCGCCATTTTTTCCACATTTTTATCGACCCCGTCAACGGTATACACCGGTCGCGCCTCAGGATCAAGCTGGGGATTGCCGGTATAGAGGCCATCGACATCGGTGAGACAGATCAGCATATCCGCCTCAATGACATTGGTGATCATCGCCGCCAGGGTGTCGTTGTCGCCGAACCGCAGCTCCTCGACCGACACGGTATCATTTTCGTTTACCACCGGCAGGATGCCCCAGTCAAGCAGGGTCAGCATGGTATTGCGGATATTGAGATAGCGGTTGCGGTTGGCAAGATCACGGTGGGTGAGCAGGACCTGGGCGACCCGGCGGCCGGACCCGTTGAAAATATCTTCATAGACCCGCATCAGGCTGCTCTGGCCCACTGCGGCAAGGGCCTGCTTCTCCTTGAGCGACATCTTCCGATTCGCGGGAAAGGCAAGCCGTTTACGGCCGGCGGCAACAGCGCCGGAACTGACCAGGATCACCTCGACGCCGGATTCCTGGAGAAAGATGAGGCCACGGGCAAGATTGGAGATCACCGTGAGATCAAGGCCATCCTCATTGGTCAGCATTGCGCTGCCGACCTTGACCACCACCCGCCTGGCCTGGCCGAAATAATTGCGGCGTAACTGTGTTCCCTCTTCCTGACTGAGCTGAGAAGTCATTCCTCCCCCTGTCCGTCCTCATCATTGGGTATTGCCCGCGCGTCGGTCAGGGCATCTGCAATGGCCTGCTTCAACTCGACGAGCCCTGTTTTTTCCACCCCGGAAACAGCAATGGCCTTCAGCCCGATCCGGACAAAATCACCGACAATGGTCTCCACCCGTTCGGGATCGGCAACCAGATCAGTCTTGGTGAGCACGACCATTCTGCTGCGCTCAAGAAGTTCCGGGTTATAGGAGCGCAGTTCGTTCTCAAGGACCTGGTAATCCGCCATCGGCTGATCATCTTCCTGAGAGCAGTCAATGACGTGGAGCAGAACCGTGGTCCGTTCCACGTGCCGCAAAAAGGTGTGGCCAAGGCCGACGCCATGATGCGCGCCCTCGATGAGTCCGGGAATATCGGCAATGATACAGGAAGGACGCTTGTCCGCGGTGTAGTCGTCGGGAAGATGAAGAACCCCCAGCTGCGGCTCCAGAGTGGTAAACGGATAGGATGCAATCTTGGGGTTGGCCGCCGAGAGCACCGACAGAAGCGTGGATTTGCCGGCATTGGGCAGGCCGACGAGGCCGACATCGGCAATGAGCTTCAACTCGATCTTGAGCCAGAACTCCTGGCCCGGTTCACCGTCCTGGGCGATCCGGGGCGCGCGGTTTCTGCCCGAGGCGAAATGGACATTGCCACGCCCGCCGCGCCCCCCGCGGGCAACAACAATACGGGCGCCATCCTCGACCATGTCGGCGATCAGGGCACCACTTTCCGCGTCTTTGATCAACGACCCCCGGGGGACCTGGAGGACAAAATCCTTGCCGTTTCGGCCATGCATGTCCTTGCCGCGGCCCTGCCCGCCCCTTTCGGCCTTGAAATGCGATTTGTACCGGAAGTCAATCAGCGAGGAAAGACGGCTGGTGGCCTCGATTATCAGATCGCCGCCGTTGCCGCCGTCACCGCCATCTGGCCCGCCTTTAGGGACAAATTTTTCCCGCCGGAAACTGATGCAGCCATTGCCGCCGTCACCCGCTTTTACGAAAAATTTGGCCTCATCAATAAAAGCCATAGTTGTTGCCGGTGGTTCAAAAAGATTAAAAAAAAAGGTGGCTACGGCGGGGTACACCGGCAGCCACCATCTCAAATTTGTACGCGCGACTCTACGCCTCGGATTCCTTCGGGTAGACGCTCACTCTTTTACGGTCACGACCGAAATCTTCAAAGGTCACAACACCGTCAACCTTGGCAAAAAGAGTGTAATCACGACCCAGGCCGACATTGGTCCCGGGATGAATTTTGGTGCCAAGCTGCCTGACCAGAATATTTCCAGCCCGGACCGCCTCGCCACCGAATTTTTTTACTCCACGTCTCTGGCCGCTACTGTCACGACCATTTCGTGAACTGCCGCCGGCTTTCTTATGAGCCATAACACCCTCCGGTATCTGGATTAAAAAATACGTATCTTTCCTGTTTCCACTGATCGAGCGGAGATCAGGATGCGATCTCGTTGATCTGCAGTGAGGTGAAGAGCTGGCGATGGCCGTTTTTCACCTCATATCCCTTTCTTCTCTTTTTCTTGTAAACCAGCACTTTTTTTGCCTTGCCGTGCTCGACTATTCTGGCCACAACCTTGGCGCCGTCAACAACCGGCTGACCGATTCTGGCGTCTTCGCCGTCCACAACTGCAAGGACATCAGTCAACTCGACGGTATCACCGACGTTGCCTTCAATTTTCTCAACCCGAAGCCTGTCACCGGGTGAGACCTGATACTGCTTGCCGCCGGTGCGAATGATTGCATACATGGTATTCCTCCAAAGCGTAAACAAAAAATTACGATATCATCCGGCAGGATTTACCGGGCTGATAATAGTTGTTTATGAATATTCCTGCCTGAAGCGAACATCTCCCGGAAAGAGGATGCAGCCAGGCGTGCCAGTCCATACGATGAATCGGACATTAATACCAGAAGCCCGAAATTTGTCAAGCGCAAAGTACGGGCAAACAGGATGACTCGGGAAAAAAACCCTTACCCGCTGGCGAGACGCTCCGCTTCTTTTTTCAAACGGATCTCACAGGCCAGGGCAAAAGACTTCTCCTTGCCATGTTTTCGGATGGAAACAGAGGTCTTGCCCTGCTTTCCGTCGGGGGTGACCCAACTGACCTCATAGCGGTTCAACTTGCTGTTCAGGCGGACACCGACTACCCCGGTTTTCGAATTGCTCACCGTAACGATATGCTTATCGGTGCGGATCTTGCCAAGATCTGCCTCGGTTTTATCCCGCCAGGCAAGCGCGGAAAGAAGGCTCGAATACCTGCCCCCGCATTTCCGATCGGAAAAGAACTTGGAATAGGTTTTTCCATAAAACCGAACCCGAACATACCATCCGTGAGTCCTCTTCTCCTCTTGGTCGATCCGCGCGATGTCCTTGTGTTTCTCAAACACCACCTTTTTTTTGTCGCTCATTGTTTCCGCTAAACTCCTCAATTGAATACTTTTGATAAAATACGGTACACTGACTTTCCGTGCTGCTGGAATGTCGGAATTCCGCCCACGAACATGGCGAAAGTTGAAAAGATCCTGACAGAACCTGGAAGAATTTTCTCACGGGCACACCCTATACAGACAAGAGACATTGATCCTTTTGTCCTCTTACAGCCACACCAGCCGGCATACAAAAAATGCATCCCTTCTCAGCTTACTGAGGTTATCGCGAACTATAACAAATAGAATCAAAGAGTTAGGAACTGAAATACCTTTGGATAATCGTGCCTGGGATTGGAGTTGCCAAAAAAACTTAATATCACCAAGAAACATTTTACTATTTTGCTCATTTCCTGACAAGCCCAAACAATTTTTTTTTTATGCGAGAGCACATATGCTCCTTGACCAACGCTATCCCGGCATCGTTAGAACCGCACAAATCCGCTGGCGGACACGGGTAAACAAAACAAAAAATACGGTATATCAGTTAGATAAAAAAATCAAGCATCATTAACCGACCATGACGTACCTGGCACGGGAATTTGTTTTCACAGTGGCGACAATTCACTGCAGAGAGAGATCCGCGCATTTACATCTTGCAAGTTTCCTTGTATAAGCGACCTTCATGAAAACCTCTTCCTGAACACGTAATCGAAAAGGAACCTGTTTTGCCCCACACAGATACTGCTGAAAAAAATACCGGCGCGCACTTCATTGAACTCCTGGAGATTATAGCGCGCCTCAGAGGCCCGGACGGCTGCCCATGGGACCGGGAACAGACCCCCGGGTCGATCAAGAAATATCTCATAGAAGAGGCCCATGAGGCTGCCGAGGCCCTTGACTCCGGGCAACCTTCCCATGTCTGTGATGAACTCGGCGACCTCCTTTTTATCATTCTCTTCCTCGCCCGGATGTTCGAGGAAAAGGGGGATTTTTCCGCTTGCGACATCGTTTCGGCCATCAGCGCCAAAATGATCCGCCGCCACCCCCATGTCTTTGCAGCCGCCGAGAGTATTTCCCGCTCCGCGCAGCAGGAAAGCTGGCAGGCGATAAAACGCACAGAAAAAGGGGATGGCGGATCAACAGCGACCCGATTCTCGTCATTGCCCGACTCCCTTCCCGCCCTGCGCAAGGCGCAGCGCGTGTCGGAAAAGGCAGCCGCCACCGGCTTTGACTGGTCTGGCCTGCCCTCGGTCCTTGCCAAGCTGGAAGAAGAACTCGCGGAACTCCGGGAGGCCCTTGAGCAGAAAAACCCTTCCGGGATATTTGAAGAAATGGGCGATGTTCTTTTTGTTCTGGTCAACATCTGCCGCCTGGTCGATATAAACGGCGAAGACGCGATGAACAGCGCCACGAAAAAATTCGTCAATCGCTTTACCCGCATGGAAAGAACAGCCGCGGCAGAGAATGAATCCCTTGCCGGCAAGAGCGAGGAAACCCTTCTGGGCTGGTGGCAAAGGGCAAAAAAGATTTGACTTTTTCTCGCCCGCCGTGGTACAAAATCCCTTTTTCACAAAAGGGCCGTTTGCGCAGTCAAAAAGCAGCGGCAAAAACCTTCTCGCTCTCTGCACAGAAAATTAAAGAAAGCGAGGGCCAATTTACGTCCACGAGGAGGAAACAATGCGCAGGTATGAAACAATCATTATTATCCGGCCAAATGCCGGAGAAGACGACATCGTCGCAGTAACCGATCGGGTCACCTCGATCATTACCGGCGATGGCGGCACGATCATCAAGTCCGACAGATGGGGCCTCAAGAAACTCGCCTACCTTATTAAAAAGGAAAGCCAGGGATATTACATCCACATCGACTATGCCGGCCAGCCCGGATCCGTTACCGAGATCGAGCGTATCCTCAAAATTGATGACCGGTGCATCAAATTCATGACGGTAAAGCTTGCCGCCGCTTGTGATCCGGCCGCGGTCATCGCCGCCATGGAAGCAGCCGCAGCCGCACGCCCGACCAATCAGGATGAGGCAATCGGGGAAGAGGATGACGTTGATTCCGACGATGAGGATACCGAGGACGACGAGTAACCTGTCCTGCATGGACGCTGTACTCAGCAATTCACCCCCTGTGAATCTGGTGCTGTTAATTTTTGAGATGGAGACAAGATAATGGCTGGACGCAAACGAATATTCCCGCGGCAGAAGGTGTGCCGTTTCTGTACCGACAAGAAGCTGGTGATTGATTATAAGGAAGTCAGAACCCTGAAGAATTTTGTCACCGAGCGCGGCAAAATCATCCCGCGCCGTATCTACGGAAACTGTGCCAAACATCAGCGCAAACTGACCGAAGCAATAAAAATGGCTCGCCAGATCGCCCTGATGCCCTATTCCGGCACCACGCAGTATTAAGGAAAAAAGGGGTTCGGGTGGTCTTCCCCCAGACAGTGGGCATGCCGGCAGACCAAAGATCAAAACTCGCAGACTCGGCGATCATGGCCTTGGCAGTAACCCTGCCGACCATTGATCCCGGCCTGTTTGGCCCAATTGCCGGACTGGTACCTCTGCCTGTATTTTTCTTTCTAATCAGGCACGGGAAAAAAACCGGAAGCGCGACAGTGCGGAACGGCGTTCTCATCGCCCTTATCCTCTGCGCCCTTGCCGGTACCCTGTCCCAGGTACTTTTCGTGCTGACCACCCTGCCCCTTGGTTTTGCCCTGGCGTATGGCGCGGGGAAAAGACTTGAGCCGGTTGCGGCCGGGCAGATCGGAATCGCCACGCTGACCATCACCTGGCTGGTGTTCTGGTCGGTCATTGGCATGATGCATGGAGCCAACCCGTACATCGAATTGCGCCAGACCATTGATGTCGGACTGGCGGAGGTTGCCGCCTATTACCAGGAGAGCAAGAACCTTTCCGGCGACATGAAGCTGGAGATAGGAAGCGCGATCAGAGAGATGCGCGACCTTGTGCCAAGAATTCTGCCGGCACTGATGGCCTCGGTTCTCCTGTACACGGTATGGGTCAACCAGGTCCTGGGCAACTGGCTTATCAACCGGTTTTATCCGGAACGTACCCCATGGCCGCCATTCATAGAGTGGCGACTACCGGAAAAACTTGTGTGGGCCGGGATTGCCGGGGGCCTCGGGTTTCTCTATTTAAGCGGACAGGGCCAGGATATCAGCCTGAACATACTCCTGGTATGCGCCGCGCTTTACGCATTTCAGGGACTGGCCGTGACAAGCAGCCTCCTGTTGCGGTGGTCGATTGTCAGACCGCTGCGGATCGCTATTTATATGTTGATTCTCCTCCAACGCTATGGCATCATCTTTCTGGCCATAGTTGGAGTGGCTGACATCTGGGTTGATTTCAAAAACAGGCAGTTTACCCTCGGCAGCTCCGACCCGGATCAACAGGACCGGTAACAACCAGAACAGACAGAGACAATAGTGTCTCTTCAGTACGCATATTAAAACCGCAGGACACGAAAAGTTTCCTGAATATATCAGTTTAAGGAGGTCCGAGAGCATGGAACTTATTCTCAGAAAAACAGTGGAAACCCTTGGAGAGGAAGGGGATATCGTCAAGGTAAAACCGGGATACGCCCGGAACTATCTTCTTCCCCAGCAGATCGCGATCATTGCCGACAAGGCAAATCTCGCCCGTCTGGCCCAGGAAAAGACCGCGATTGAGGCGCGCAAGGAAAAGAAACGCCAGGAGAGCATGGAGCTTTCCAAGAAACTCTCCGGCACCGTGCTTACCATCGCCCAGCGGGTTGGCGAGGAGAACAAGCTGTTCGGATCCGTCACCGCCGCGGACATCGCAGAGCACCTTGCCGCCACCGGGCTGGAAATCGACAGAAAGAAGATCATCCTTGTCGAGCCCATCAAAACAGTGGGCGACACCGTTGTGCAGATCAAGGTTGGTTTTCAGAAATCAACTGAAATCACCGTTCGGGTTGTGCCCCTCGAGGAAAACTGAAAAACATTTCAGCCGCACTGCAAGGGGCGCCTGCATGACCGTCTGCATCCGGTAGTGCTGAGCAGCCCCT
>JBFHXP010000131.1:0-7271 GCA_041598875.1 Desulfobulbales bacterium | reverse complement strand
GGCCTCGGACTCCTCAAACGACAACCTTGAGATAGGGGTCAACCCTGACGGCAGCCTCCACGTCTACCTTGACACCGTGGGCCGAGATACCTACGCCGATTTCGGCGGCGCGGGCGCCGTGACCCTTAACGCCTGGAACTTCATCGCTGTCAACTATGACAACGATACCGTGACGGTTACCATCAATAATAACACCTACGTGGACACCACCACCTGGAATGGCGGCGGCAACGTGGACTCGGCGACGGGCAGCCCTTTCACGATCGGCGCAACCACCCACGGCGAATCCGGGACAAACAACGATGTCCATTTTACCGGCAGGATAGATGAAGTCCGGGTATACCAGGCAAGTATCGGCACGACTTCCCTGAACGCCATCAAGGCGGAAACGCGACCAACCTGTACCTCATGCATTGTCCCGGTTTCCGAATGGCGCACCGATGAATGCGCGTACACCGGAGCGGCCGGCGAGGTTCTCGACAGCCGATCCACCAACAACTCCACCGCCAGCAGCGGGATTGCCTCCCTTCTTGCCGGCCAGGTATGCAATTCCGCGGATTTTGACGGCAACGCCGGCAGCTATATCTCCTTCGGCAATCCGGCCAACCTCCAGCTCAACTCGGGAACCATCAGCGCCTGGATCAAGACCGCGAGTCCCGGAAACAGCTACCGGGGAATTCTTGTCAAACAGAACGCCTTTGGCATCTTTCTCCGCAACAACGAGCTCATCAGCTATGACTGGGGCAGCGCCAGCCGTCTTGAAACCGGCATCAACCTTGCCGACAATGCCTGGCACCATGTCGCGATCACCTTTGATTCCGGAGTGGTCAACGGCACCTTCATCTATATCAACGGCGTTGCCCGGCTCACAACCACCATGACCGTGGTCGACCAGACCCAGCCGGTTATTCTCGGTGCCGGCTCAAACACCAGCGGCACGAATGGTAATTTTGCCGGGGCAATCGATGAAGCGGCACTCTACGATTCAATGCTCAGCCCCGCGGAGATCACCACCCTCTATACCCGGCAGCTGGCCGGCACCAACATCGACGGCACGGCAAGAACATGCACCTGCGGCCCGACCCCGCCGGATCATTACGCCATATCCCATTCCGGCTCCGGCATCACCTGCGCGGCGGAACCGGTGACCATTACCGCCCACGACAGCGCCCATGGGGCCGTCACTGTCGCCGGTCTCACCATGATCACCCTGAACACCAGCAGCGGCAGCGGTGACTGGTATCTGGTTTCCGGCGGGGGAACTCTCAATAACGGCGCCTTGAACGACGGCATTGCCACCTATACCTTTCCCGGCGGTCAAAGCAGCGTCGGCCTGGAGCTTGCCCATGCCACAGCCGCCTCGGTGGATATTGATGTCACCGACGGCACTGCTTCCGCTCCGGATACCGGGGGCGCGGAAGACCCCCCTCTGGTTTTCGCCGATTCCGGATTCCGCTTTTATCAGGATGGGACCTACAACACCATCTCCACTCAGATCGCCGGCAGATCCTCTGACCTCAACCCCGGCCCCGCGGTTATAACCTTGAAGGCCGTGGAGACCAGCACCGATACCGGTGCCTGTGTGGCAAAGATAACCGGAGCAACCACGGTCAATCTGGGCTATGAATGTATCACCCCGACCAGCTGCTCTGCCGGCAAACGGATCGGTATTATCAACGGCACCGCCACCCTCACCTGCAGCGCGGGCACGCCGGGCGGCACCCCGCTGAGCGGTAACCCGGCCGGGTCGAGCGCCCTCAAAGACCCGGTGAATCTGACTTTTGACGCAAGCGGCATCGCCACCCTGACCATGGTGGGCTGCGATGCCGGCAAGATCGTTCTGCACGCGGAAAAAACACTTGCCGCCACAGGCAACGACCCGGCAATCACCCTGCTCGGCTCCTCCAATGCCTTTGTGGTCAGACCGGCGGGACTCTGTGTTTACAGTGATGATGCCAACTCCGGATGTTCCGCTCCCTATGATTCATGCACCGCCTTTAAAAAGGCCGGGGAGATGTTCAATCTGAAGATACGGGGGGTTGACTGGGAAAGCGCTGCGGACACGGATTTTTGCACCGGCAACGAGGTGACCCCGAATTATTCCCATGATGGGATGCTCATCTCCTATGCCCAGACAGCTCCCGGCGCAGTCCCTGTCCCTGCCCCGGCCTTGGGGATCACCATCCTGGATCTTGCCACAGACCCGGATCACAGCGTGTCCAGTGGTATCCACACGATCTCCGACCAGTCGATCAGCGAGACAGGCGTCTTCACCTTTACCGTCACCCCTCCGGCATATATTGATCCCGGCGTGATCATCCCCGCCGGAACCAGCGTGGAAATCGGCCGTTTTTATCCATCACGCTTCACGGTTTCCGCAACCACCCCGCCCGTGTTTGCCGATACCTGCGGGGCCGGATCGTTTACGTACATGGATCAGCCCTTTGTCTATGGAACCGCCCCGGTCTACACGGTCACCGCACGGAACACCGCAGGGGGCGTTACGAGAAACTACGGCGGTGACGGCACGGGAGAAGATTTCTGGAAACTTGGGTCGCCTTCCCTGGCAGCTGCCAATTACAGCGATGCAGCGGGAACCGCCTCCACATTTTCCGCGTCGACTCCCGGCACCGCCTCCTGGGTCGATGGCGCCATGGTAAATACTGCTGCCGATTTTGATGGAGCAGGCACCCTTACGGTCAGCTCCGCGTCATTTCTCTATGACCGGCCCGCCTCTCCCATCGCCTCATTCAGCTCCAGTGTCGATCTCACCCTGACATCAGCCCAGCTCACCGACAGCGACGGGGCCTGCTATGACGCGGAACCGGATGGGGCCTGCGATCCTTTCACCATCCCGGGAATCACCGGCAACACCCTGCGCTGGGGGCGCGCCCTGCTCGGCAACACCTTTGGCCCGGAAGACGCGGCCCACACCCTGCCGCTCTCCATTGAATATTTTGACGGAACCACCTTTATTGGCAATACCGGCGACACATGTACCGCCTATAACGGGGCCACCCTCTCCTGCGTCGCCATAACCGGGCCGGTGACCTGTGCCGATACAACACCGGGCGGCGCGGGAATCCAGCACAGCCAGTCGTTCTCCCTCACCCCGCCCGGTACCACCGGCATCCTCAGATTCACCCTGCCGGTGGATCCATGGCTTCGCTATGACTGGGACAATGACTCCAGCCACGACAACAATCCGGCGGCGGGCGCCACATTCGGCATCTACCGCGGCAACGACCGGATCATCAACTGGCGGGAGATTTTAAGATAGTGAGACGACGGACGTGAGACGTGAAATGATTGACGACAATTCAAAATTCAACATTCAACATTCAACATTATCAGTAAGCGGTTTCACCCTGATTGAGCTGATCATGGTGATTGTCATCCTCGGACTGCTCGTGACCACTGTTTCCCTGAAATGGCCCACCGGCATGGGAGACGAGGCAGCGGTAAAGGATTTTACCAGGGCAGTGCGGTTTGCCCAGCACACCGCAATGACCAGGAATTTCATCACCCCGGGCCAGGCCTGGGGTATCGCCATCGGGGCAAACACATTTAGAATCCAACGGGCAGACGGCACAACAACCGATGATCCCATCGAGGTGCCGGGCCGGGAAGACCCTACGGGCACCCGCCAATATCCCCTGATCGACAACGCCACGATTACTGCCGTTGAAGCGGCCAGTGTCTATTTCAACGGCTTCGGCGAACCCATTGACACGGCAACCGGCCTTGCCCTGGCCGCCAAGAGAACCTTTCTGATCGGCGCCCCGCTCTCAGCGGTAACCATCTGTCCGGAAACCGGCTACGCCCTGCGAGGAGCAACATGTCCATGACAGGGAGAAAAGAGGGATTTTCCCTTATCGAGCTGATAATGACGATCATCATCCTCAGCCTCTCGATGATGGTCATTATTCCCTTCTTCACCGGGGTGACGCGCTCGGTCGATCCGATGATCCGGGAACGGGCCATTGCCCTGGGCCAGTCGATGATGGACGAGATTCTCGCAAAAAAATGGGACAACAACACCCCTCTGGGCGGTGGCGCGGTGGCGACCTCCACCGAGACCCCCGGCCCCTTGAGAAACACCCTTGCCGTGACCGGCAGCGCGACCGCACCCGCAAGCCTCACCTTTGAAGCGGGAGATGGAGAAACCGCCCAGCGCACCACCTGGGACGATGTTGATGATTATCACTATCTCAACCATGGTGGCGGCAACTATGAAAACGGCACCTTCACCGATCAGGACGGCAATGCGGTCGCCGGCAACTGGTCCGGGTTCAAGAGATGGGTCGAGGTGGACTACATTGCCAGCGATTCGCCGGTCATTAACCAGTCTTCCCCAGCGAGTTCCCCTGTAACCACGGACAGCAAACGGATTGTGGTTACCGTGGAGACCCCCACCGGTGAGCGGCTGACCTTTGTCTCCATCTCCTGTAACATCTGATCCCATGAAGAGTCCTCACCATACCCATGAAAACGGCTTCACCCTGATCGAACTGATCATGGTCATCGTCCTTCTCGGGATCATGGGGATGATGGGAGCGGAGTTCATCTCCACCGCCTTCCGGGGTTTTGCCGACAGCGATATCCGCACGGAAATCTTCGAGGAGGGAAAACTTGCCCTGGCGCGGATGGACAAGGAACTGCGCAACGCGGTCCCTAATGCGCTGACAACCGACAATACACCACCCGCCAAGGCCATTGAATTCGGGATGATCCATGAAAAGGAGATGGCAGCAGCCGGCGTCTTTGGGATGTATGAGGAACCGGCTGCAAATTTCCCCATTGCCGCCACGACCGGAACCCTGACCGAAGTGCAGGCCGCTCCCGACCCCGGTTGGATCATCTCGGTTTACAACAGAAACTGGACGGATTTTTCCACCGGCGCACGCCTCTTTGACATTGATACGGTTACGGTTGCCACCCGGAAAATGACCTTTACCGAGCAGATCGTTGAACCATCTCCGCTGAAACGCTTCTATGTCGTGGACCGGGCAATACGCTACTCCTGGGACAGCGCCACCAGGGTCCTGTCCCGGGCATGGGCTCCGATCAACGCGGTGACCGGCATAGGCGCCTACTCCCCCGATATCCCCCTTGCCCGCGATGTTGAAAACTTTGACTGTTACTACACGGCCGGCGCCCTGACCAGAAGCGGTGTGATCTCCATCCGTTTCACCATAAACCGCAAGGGAACCGCCGTGCATTTCCACAAGGAGGTGGGAATACGCAATGTCCCGTAAACCCCTTCTCGCCAGCCGCAAAGGATTCGCCCTCATCACCGCGATTTTCGTGATGGTCATTCTCGCCATGTTCGGGGTACTCATCGCCCGGTACGTGGCGGTCGGATCGGTCAGTTCATCAGAGAATTATGTCTCCGCCCAGGCGCTCTATGCCGCGGAATCCGCGGCCCGGATGAAAATCCTCTGCGAGGACGGCGGCGGCGGTTTCAGTGTTGCGTGCAGTGCATTCAATCCCGAAATCCAGAGGGTTCCAACCGCCCAGATCCTGGCAACCGCGGGAACATTTAGAACCCTGCGTGTTTCCGCTGAGCGAAACGGTATCCATCGTGAAATTGAGGTCAAATACCGTCTGATTCCGTAAAATCGGCGGCAATTACCGGCAAAACCATTTTTTTCTTTTGATTTTAGGGGGCAAATAGAGTAGCAATTGTGCAGAAACACTGTATAATCTGTGTTTCAGGGGTATTTGGGGAGGTCAGAGATGGAGTGATCACGGATCACCAAACAGGGAATCGCCCTTTCCAGTCCACAGAGATCATTGTCAGGTGTGAGGAGTTTTTATTTGAGTAAACTGTTCGACACCCTGGAACAAATCCGGGAAAATGAAGAGGCTGCTCCGCGCAAAACAGCCCCAAAATCGACCCGCGAACCCCGGAAGGGAGGGCCAAGGCCGGCGGTAGTGGTCTTTGTCGTGCTGGTCGGCATCCTCTGCGTAACCCTTTTGTACGTCGATTTCTCCATTTTTCAAGGCCAGCCTCCCCCTCCGGATTCCCAGGTGACCTCTGCCTCCCGTGAACCGTCTCAACCCGGACCCACGGCACCGGACAGCGCGCCCCACCCCGTGGCGGACATATCCTCCACACCCGCGGCAACTCCGGACACGTGGCAGGAAATACTCGCCGCCCCATCCATTGATCCCGGGCAGAAGGCGATTCTGCTCAACAATATCGCAACCCGGCATATTCAGGAACAGGAGTACTGGAAGGGGATTTCGATACTCGAACATGCCCTGAAACTCTCTCCGGATTCCCCGGAGATTCTGATCAACTACGGGGTGGCGCTCACCGAACTCGACATCCTTGAGGTGGCGGCCCTCTATTTTGAAGAGGCATACAGAATAAATCCCGGCCACCCGGCCCTGATCAGAAATATCGCCATTCTCAAACAGAACACTTTAATGGGAGAAAAATTGATGTCTCTTTACGGACAATAGCACCGGGTTATCGCTCTTGTTTCGGGACACCAGGGTAAAATCTCAATGAACTGGCCTTTTCGCAAAAAGAAAAAATACTATGCCCTGACCGGGGATCTCAACGGCTCACTGCTCGCTGAGATACAAAAAGGCGGCCGGAAAGAGCCCGTGCTGACCCTGCTCGGTGTGACCAGCGGGATATCGGTGACTGACAAAACCAATATCCACCGCCTGCTCAGCCAGGTTGCGACCATACCGGAAGGGGAAATATCCCTCGCCCTTCCCCTCAGTTTCTTTGCCACCAAAAACATCACCCTTCCCTCCATGCCCAAAGAGGCCATTGATCAGGCCCTGCCCTTCCATCTCTCCAAGGTGATTGATCAGCCTCTTAATGAACTGCTCTATGACTGGCAGATTACCCAGCACCTGAAAAACCAGATCGTGGTCACCGCCTATCTCTTTCCCCGCGCCATCCACACCGTCATCAGCAAGGCGTTTCATGAAAAACGTCTTGAACTGACCTCGTTTGAGTGCGATGTCTTTGCCGCCTTTTCCCTGCTCGATATCCAGGGACGGCTGAAGGAGGAAGAGGCCAGTCTCTGCCTGATTATCTGGTCCAACAGTGTCTCGATCGCGGTGTATGAAAAACGGGTACTTTCCGTTGCCCGCTCCGTATCCCTGGGAAAACCAGACACACCATTCTCACCGGATCAGCAGGCAACGGACACCATCCAGCAACGCCCCGTGGAGGCCGCCCCCCCGCCCCCGACGCCCCCCTCTCCCAGGGCGGGATATATTGATGACTCGGAGATGGATGCGAT
>JBFHXP010000130.1:0-7275 GCA_041598875.1 Desulfobulbales bacterium | reverse complement strand
GCTGATTTCCTTTTTTTTCTTTTCGAGCAGGAGGCGGGCCCGGCCGGCCATCAGCGCGGCGATTTTCTGCTCCGCCCCTTTGTGGCGGGAGAGGTGCTGGTCATGGACGGATTGGGAAATTGTCCGGTCATGGAAGAGTTTCTCCATCCGCTCAAGATCCTTGCCGATCAGTTCAGCCTCGATTTTCGCCTGCTCGAGATTGGCCTCATTTTCCGTGATCCTGGTGTCGAGGATATCATCATGGAGGCGAATCAGGACCTGCCCCTTGCCGACCCTGGCCCCTTGCTCAAAAAGAACCTCGCGCACCAGTCCCTCGACCTCGGTGGCAACGGTTGCCTTTCTCGCATAATACGCGGTGCCCACCATCTCGGTCATCGGTTCAACCAGACCGGCCCGGATCTCCGCGGCCTCGACCATGGCCGGCGGCGGCGTGCTGTCTGCCGCCCTTTCTTCCGCTGCCTCCGCCGTATTGGCCAGCAGGAAGCCGAGGGCGCAGCAGAGGAGAAAAAATACTCCCATGGGTTTTTGGGTACTCATAATCCTTTTCACCTCCTGCATATCCGACCTTGGCCCATCGCCCGTTTTTTTTATCGGCCGGGTCAGGTCGCTGTACACTTCCGCTTCACCCGCGTGCCGGGGAGCTCAGCACCAATGAGAGTAAACCGGTGCCGAGTAATCTTTAAACCCGAGGTGACTCCCGTGTCAACCAAACTTCATGAAACCGATCTGCTGGGCGGCGGAGAAAGAAAAAATAAAAGGAGCTGGAACCGGGAAAGATCCAGGTGCAACAGGGAAATAGAATGTTATCATTTTTTGTTGACAAAGAGTAGGCAGAGAGCTATTGTCCCGAGAATACTGAATGAGTATTCAATTATTTTTTCTCCCTTTTTCGTGACGGGCTGCATGGTTACGGGGGGAGAAAATCGTGTAGCAGCAGGGTTTTATCGTTAACCTGGCAAGCTGGGTTGTAAACTAATAGACCGTTTTTAAGGAGGAAGCAAAAATGCCAAAGCATGACACGCCGTTATTGGACCAACTGGAAAGTGGCCCGTGGCCGAGCTTTGTCTCGGACCTCAAAAGGCAGGCCGAAGTAAATCCCGCGTGCTGGGATATTCTCGGTCAATTGGAGCTCTCTTTTGTAGACAAGATTACCCACTGGAAACACGGCGGCATCGTTGGTGTCTTTGGTTACGGCGGTGGTATTGTCGGGCGCTACTCTGATGTGCCTAAGAAGTTCCCCGGTGTTGCCCATTTCCACACCGTGCGTTTGAATCAGCCCTCGAGCAAATTCTACAGCACGAAAATCCTCCGCCAGATCTGTGACATGTGGGAGCGCCGCGGTTCCGGTATGACCAATATGCACGGCTCCACCGGCGACCTTGTACTTCTTGGTACCTTCACCGAGCAGCTTGAAGAGATCTTCTATGAAGTGACCCACGATATCGGCATGGATCTCGGCGGTTCCGGCGGAAATCTTCGTACCCCCTCCTGCTGTCTTGGAAAGGCCCGTTGCGAGTGGGCATGTTATGACACCGCAGCTGCCTGCCATAACATCACCAATACCTATCAGGACGAGCTTCACCGCCCGGCCTTCCCCTATAAGTTTAAAACAAAATTCTCCGGCTGCCCCAATGACTGTGTTGCATCCATCGCCCGTTCCGACCTGTCCGTTATCGGTACCTGGCGCGACGATATCCGCATTGATCAGGCTGCGGTCAAGGGATATATCAGCGGTGAGTTCGCACCCAACGCCGGCGCCCATGCCGGTCGCGACTGGGGTAAATTCGATATCCAGAAAGAGGTTATCGACCTCTGCCCCACCGGATGTATGTGGATGGAAGGCGGTGAGCTGAAAATCGACAATGCCGAGTGCACCCGCTGCATGCATTGCCTCAATGTTATGCCCCGCGCCCTGCGCCCCGGTGTTGACACCGGCGCATCGATCCTTATCGGCGCAAAAGCCCCGATCCTTGACGGCGCTCAGATGTCTACCCTGATCGTGCCCTTTATCAAGATGGAGCTGGAAAACGAGTTTGCCGAGTACAAGGAAATCATCGAGAAGTGCTGGGATTGGTGGATGGAGGAAGGAAAGAACCGCGAGCGTATCGGTGAGTCCATGCAGCGTGTCGGTCTGCCCACCTTCTTGAAGGTCATGGAGCTTGATGCTCTGCCCCAGCATGTGAAAGAGCCGCGCTCCAACCCCTATGTTTTCTGGAAAGAGGAAGAGGTTGAGGGTGGTTTTGAGCGGTCGCTGGCAGAGTTCCGTGCCCGTAACCCGATGTAGGCCTGGTCGGATACGTAGAAGAACCGGAGAAATTATTAATCATCAAGTGATGATACACTATAAGGAGGTTTAGTTATGGGTTACGATCCAGCAAATCCGATGAAAGACAGAATCACAGATATCGGACCACCACATTATGAGCAGTTCTATCCGCCAGTCATCAAGAAAAACCATGGAAAATGGCTCTATCATGAGATCCTGGCCCCCGGCGTACTGGTGCATGTCAGCGAGACCGGCGACAAGTGCTATACCGTCCGCTGCGCCAGCGCCCGTCTGATCAGCACCTCGCTGATCAAAGACATGTGCGACATCGCGGACAAGTATTGCGACGGCTGCCTGCGTTTCACCACCCGGAACAACGTGGAATTCATGGTTGACTCCGAGGAAAAGGTTAAGCCCCTGGTAGATGCCTGTAACGCACATGGCATGCTTCCTGTCGGCGGTACCGGCGCCAGCGTCTCCAACCCTGTGCACACCCAGGGCTGGGTACACTGCCACACCCCTGCCACCGATGCATCCGGCGTGGTCAAGGCAGTCATGGATGAGCTGTTTGACTATTTCACCAGCATGACCCTGCCGGCCCAGGTACGTGTTGCCCTGGCCTGCTGCCTGAATATGTGCGGCGCGGTACACTGTTCTGATATCGCCATCCTCGGCGTACATCGCAAGCCGCCCCTTATTGATAACGACACCATCTCTCAGGTCTGCGAGCTGCCTCTGGCGATCGCCGCCTGTCCGCTTGGCGCTATCAAGCCTGCAAAGGGCATCAACAGCAAGGGTGAGGAAGTCAAGAGTGTTACCGTTAACGTGGATCGCTGTATGTTCTGCGGTAACTGCTACACCATGTGTCCCTCCCTTCCCCTGGCCGATCCTACCGGTGACGGAATCGCCATCCTTGTTGGTGGAAAGATCTCCAACTCGCGGTCAATGCCGAAATTCTCCAAGATGGTTATTCCCTTCCTGCCCAACACCCCGCCCCGCTGGCCGGAGACTGTTGCCGCAGTGAAGAATATCCTTGAAGTCTATGCCAAGGACGCCAAGAAGTATGAGCGTGTAGGCGAGTGGGCCGAAAGAATTGGCTGGGAAAAATTCTTTGAGAAATGCAATATTCCGTTCAGTGACAAGTGTATCGATGATTATCGACTTGCTTACGACACCTGGCGGACATCTACCCAGTTCAAGTTCACAAGCCATATCAAGTAACCTTTTTAAAGGAGCGCATCAAAATGGCTGATAAGGAAGAAATCAAGGCAACAATCATGGGGAAGATGGCAGAGGCTAAAAAATCCGCCCTCTATCTCAAAGATATGCACAAATGGTTTGACGGAGCATCGCCCCGTGAAATCAAGAATGCGGCCAATGAACTGGTCAAGGAGCAGAAGCTGATGTTCTGGTCAAGCGGTAGCAGTACCATGTACAGCATACCAGACCGGGCAAAGGATGAGGACAAGCGCGGCGTGTGATGCGCACTAAATCCTTTGGTTCTGCAGAGTAATAAGCAGGGGCGTGTTGAGCGCCCCTGTTTTTTTTTGTCGAGGCCGCAAGAGTATGTCGCCCGTGGTGGAGCCCTTATATACCCTGGAGTGGTTGCCCGAAACCGGGTCAACCAACAGCGAGGCCCTGCGTCGCGCCCATGAGGGTGCTCCGGACTGGACTGTTATTGCCGCTGACCGTCAGACCGCGGGCCGGGGCCGGCTTGCCCGAGCCTGGCATTCGCCCCCAGGCTCGGGACTGTACTGCACGGTGATCGTCCGCCCGCGGATCGCCCCGGCCGAGCTGTCGTTCATTACCCTGGCTGCCGGAGTCGCGGTCTGCCTGGCCATTGAATCGGCATGCGGCCTCAAGGCAACCATAAAATGGCCCAATGATATCCTCATTGATGGCCGCAAGGTCGCTGGAATTCTTACCGAGTCCGATCTGACCCACAGAAATACTCCCACCGTACTCATCGGCATTGGCATCAATGTCACCCTTGCTGAGTCTGACTTTCCTCCTGACGTTCTTGCCCGCGCCACCTCACTTTTTCTCGCATCCGGCAGTCTTTTTTCGCGAAAAGATATCCTTGCCGCGATCATCCCGCAGCTGAAAAAAATGATAACCGGCCTTGAGGAGGGGCGGAAGGAAGAGGTGCTTGCCTGCTGGCGAGAGCGGGATGCGCTGGCGGGGAGGACATTGACCTGGGTCACGGTGGGGGATAAGGCCATTTCAGGACAGGCCCTGGGGATTGATGCAAATGGGCTCTACCACATCCGCGATGCCGCGGGCACGACACACCAGGTGCTCTCCGGCGATCTGAGCCTTTCCCGGTAGCCTCTCTCTGGTGTTTGTTTTTTCCGGCGGAAAGATGGGGGGATTCCGGCACTGGCCGCAGGCGGTACTATTCAGCCATCTTCCGGAAGGGAAAAATCCCCCAGGGCCCGGCTGAGCGAATGGCAGTGCCGTTCCAGATTTTCTGCAATAACCGCCGCGTCTTCCGGGTTTTCCTGCTGATAGATATCGAGCAGCGGGCCATATACCGTCTGCAGCTCTTCCGCGGAAAAACCAGAGAGTATTTCAAGAATTTCCCTCTGCTCCACCGGCCTGCCAACGAGCCCGTCAAAGAATCCGGCAATGGCCCCGGCGAGAACGTGGTCGCCAAACCAGGCCACCCTGCCGGTTCCGTCCAGCCGGTCAAGGCGCAGGCGCAGGGCGATATGGAGAAAAAAGGAAAAAAGCGGTGGAAAGATCCCGGCCTCGGGCGGGTATTCCAGCAAGGGGCCATGGCCGCGAACAGTTATCAGCCGGACCTGGACACCTCCGCTGTTTTCATCAGATGCAATGAAATCACCTGCCCCGTGATGCCAGGGGTAGACCTGGCTTCCTGACTGAAGATCATATAGGCGGGTGAGGATCAGGGCCGCATTCCGGATCAGCTCGATCTCTCCGGGCTGATCAAGAAAGTGGTGTCCGAGGGCGTAATCCCAGAGCAGGACCCGCTCGCTGCCCTGGCCGTCGCCGCTCAGGTGCCACTCGTGGTAGCCTTCGAGCCACTGGCCGCTCATGATCGAAAAAATAACCTCATGGGGAGCGCTGCTCTGCCGGTCGGCAATGGTAAAGACCCGGGGCAGGCTTTCCGGGGCGCGGGGGGAGAGGGTGCGCAGCAGGTAAAATTCGCGGGTGAGGCGGTCCCGGCTTGCGGGGGCAACCGCGGTGGTCAGGGCCAGGCGCCCGCTTTCCTTTTCCTGGTACCGCCGGCAGGAGGCGCTGGCTATATGGTAGAGGGCGCCATGCTTTTCAGTGCGGATAATCAGGGTGTCTTTTTCGCCGAGAGGGGAGTGCGGCTCGCCAAGGCCGCGCAGACCTTCCAGAAGATTGGCGCAGTGGTCGTCAAGGAGAAAGGCGATGACCGCATCGAGATAATCCCCGAGAACAAGTGAGGGATGCGGGGTCTCGGGGGCAATGAGAAAGGGACGAGCCCGGTCGTGGTCGGTCAGTGGGATGTCACGGCCGGGAGCGGAAAAAAAGCACTCTATCTGCATGGTTCTTCCGCTCCCGGCTCTTATTGTGATCTTCAGGGACTCGAAAAATACTAATGTACCTGGATCGCGCCCGGATTGGGGTCAGAATGGTATATTAATATTTTCTGCGTCCCTTAGTAACGGTAATACTCGGGCTTGTACGGGCCCTCTACCGGCACCCCGATATAGTCGGCCTGCTGCTTGCTCATGGTGGTGAGCACGGCCCCGACCTTGTGGAGATGGAGACGCGCCACCTTTTCGTCAAGAATCTTGGGCAGCACATAGACCTTGTTTTCGTAGCTCTCACGGTTTTTGAAAAGCTCGATCTGGGCCAGTACCTGATTGGTAAAGGAGGCGGACATCACAAAGCTCGGGTGGCCGGTGGCGCAGCCGAGGTTGACCAGTCTTCCCTGGGCGAGAATAATGATCCGTTTGCCGTCGGGAAAGATAACATGGTCGACCTGGGGCTTGATATTTTCCCAGGTGTACTTGCGCAGGGAGGCGATATCAATCTCTGAGTCAAAGTGGCCGATGTTGCAGACAATGGCCTGGTCCTTCATGGCAGCCATGTGGTCGTGGGTGATCACGTTCACGTTGCCGGTGGTGGTGACAAAGATGTCACCCTGGGATGCCGCGGTATCCATGGTCACCACCCGGAAACCTTCCATGGCCGCCTGCAGGGCGCAGATCGGGTCCACCTCGGTGACGCATACCATGGCGCCCATGCCGCGAAAGGCCTGGGCACAGCCCTTGCCGACATCGCCATAGCCGAGGACCACGGCGGTCTTGCCCGCCACCATGACGTCGGTGGCCCGCTTGATTCCATCGAGTAATGACTCGCGGCAGCCGTAGAGATTGTCAAACTTGGATTTGGTCACCGAGTCGTTGACGTTCATTGCCGGAAAAAGCAGGGATCCCTCTTTTTCCATGGTGTAGAGGCGGTGGACCCCGGTGGTTGTCTCTTCGGTAACTCCGCGGATACTCGCGGCCATTGCCGTCCATTTGCCCCTGTCTTCGGAAAAGGTCCGGCCAAGCAGGCCAAGCACCGCGGCCCACTCCTCGTTATCGGCAGCAGTTGCCGCTGGCACGCTGCCCGCCTTTTCATATTCAACGCCCTTGTGCACCAGCAGGGTGGCATCGCCGCCGTCATCAAGGATCATGTTGGGGGTCTGGCCGTTGGGCCAGGTGATCGCCTTTTCGGTACACCACCAGTATTCCTCGATGGTCTCGCCCTTCCACGCGTAGACCGGGATGTTGCGGGCGGCAATCGCGGCGGCCGCGTGATCCTGGGTGGAAAAGATATTGCACGAAGCCCAGCGGACCTCGGCGCCCAGTTCGACCAGGGTCTCGATCAGCACCGCGGTCTGGATGGTCATGTGCAGGGAGCCGGTAATCCGCGCCCCGGTAAGGGGTTTTTCGGTCCCGTATTGGGCGCGCAGGGCCATCAGGCCCGGCATTTCGGTCTCGGCAATGGCTATCTCCTTGCGGCCCCAG
>JBFHXP010000129.1:0-7314 GCA_041598875.1 Desulfobulbales bacterium | reverse complement strand
GCCGATTACACCTTTAACTGGGAGAACTGGTTTCAGCCGGACGGCAGGTTGAGGTGGGTGAACCCCGCGGTTGAACGGCACGCCGGGTATTCGAAGAGCGAGTGCCTGGACATGCCTGATTTTCCGCTGGCGCTGGTAGTTGAGCAGGACCGGGCGCGGATGCGGTCGGTCTTTGACGAGGCCCTGGAGCAGAGGAGCGTGCACGAGGATGTTGTTTTCCGCCTCCAGCATAAAAGCGGCGACATCCGGTGGATGGAGTCGACATGGCTCCCTGTTTTCAATGCCCTGGGGGAATATCTCGGCATCCGGACAAGCTTTCGCGACATCACCCGGCGCAAGAAGATAGAGGAAGAGCAGGCCCGGCTGGAGGCTCTCTCTTCACTCATCGAGGCGATGCCGGACGGTTTGATCCTCCTTGACCCCGCCGGGGAGATCGTGGTCGCCAACAAGGCGTTTCAGGAGATGACCCGGTTGCCTCCGGCCGAGTTGAAAGGGAAGATGATTTCTGATCTTGCCCCCCGCGTATTTCCCGCGACAGAGATGGAAGAGCCCTTGCGCTGGCTGGGCGATGCCCTGAAAGGGGCGGAGTCGATTGCCGCCCGTTTCCATCTCATGGCCGGGGGCGGCGCTCTCGTGCCGGTCATTGCCACCAGTTCCCTTCTCTTCCGTGCAGAGGGGTCGGCTGGCGGCATTATCGTCATTTTCAAGGATATTTCAGCGCTGGCTGCAGCGGAAGAGGCGGGCCAGGAGAGCAGGGAGCAGTTCCGGCGGTTTGTCGAGGGCACCGATGACCTTGTTACCAATGTGGACAGCGAGGGGCGTTTTGTTTACGTAAACTCCGCCTCCCGGCATTTTTTCGGCCTCTCTCCGGAGGAGTGCATTGGCAGATACGCCTTTGACTTCATCCATCCGGAAGATAAAATCCCTACCATTGACGCCTTTAAGGGGTGGGTGCGGGACCGGGTAACCACGGCCGCCTGCGAAAACCGGCAGGTTTCCCGATCCGGCGAAATCCGGGATGTCTACTGGGTCATCAACCCCCATTATGACAGACGGGGGAACCTCACCAGCGTCTGGTCCATCGGCCATGACATCAGCGGCCGGAAAATGATGGAAAGGGAGCTGGAGGCGCTGAACAGTGAACTGCAGCGGAAAAATGAAGAACTGGAGCAGATCATGTATGTCTCCTCCCATGATCTCAGGTCGCCGCTGGTTAATATCCAGGGGTTTGGCGAGGAACTTAAGTTTTCGTGCCGGAAAGTGAGTGAAATTCTCGCCGGGGAAGATATTTCTCCCCCTGGCAGGGAGGCCCTGAAAACACTCCTGGCCGCCGACATTCCCGAGGCCCTGGAATATATTCGCGCCGGGGTGGAGAAAATGGACACCCTGTCCCGCGGTCTTCTCCGGCTTTCCCGGCTCGGCCGGGGCGCGCTGGCCAAGGCGCCCCTTGACATGAACGCCCTGCTCAGCAGGGTCGCTGCCACCTTTGCGTTTCAGGCCAGGGAAAAAGGCGCCGAGATCGTCATTGGCGACATGCCGGCCTGTTTTGCCGATGAGGCGCAGCTCGACCAGGTGTTTTCCAATCTGATCGGCAATGCGCTGAATTATCTTGATCCCGGCCGGGCCGGCGTGATCACAATTGATGGAAAAAATGAGGGCGATTATGTACAATTCTCCGTGCGGGATAACGGCATCGGCATTGCCGAAGATCACCAGAGACGCGTCTTTGAATTGTTTCACCGGCTGCACCCTGGGAAAACCAGGGGCGAGGGACTGGGACTGACCATTGTAAAAAGAATCATCGACCGCCATGGCGGCCAGGTGTGGCTCGAATCGAAACCAGGCCAGGGCACGACTTTTTTCGTGAAACTGCCCTGCAGGTAAGGAAAAGAAGTGGCAGAGGGGCAAAGTGACAGAGTGGCAGAGTTTTCTGTAGCCCGCCTGGCGATTGCCCGCCGGATTGTCGAGATGCACGGCGGCCGGATCTGGGTCGAGTCGGGAGGGGTCGGGCGGGGGAGCGTTTTTTATTTCACCCTCCCGAGCGGATAGTTTCAGGGCGTATCAATAACCAAACTCCTGGTGTTTTTTTACTCGTGTATCAGCAAAACCGGCAAGGCCATCAGCAAGGAGGAAGGGACATGGCAAAGATCACTAAAAAAAGCATTGCGGATATTCTGAAGAAGCACGAAAGGGACATTCTCGACGAGTGGATCAGGGAACAGATGGCCGCGGTCTCAAAGAGGGAAGACCTGATCTCCGATGCGGAACTCCGCAGGCAGTCGACCGATTTTCTCAAGCTCCTGGTAAAGATTGTTCAGGAGAAGCCGGAGAGTATCGAGGCAAGGGCATGGGATCCGATCCGGAACCAGCTCGGCTCCCTCTCACTCTCCAGAATGGCGCAGGGGTTCAGCCCCGGCGAGACCGCTCTGTTTGTCCTTTCGCTGAAACAGCCGGTGTTCAACCGGCTGCGAAGCGAGATAAAAGGGACCTCTCTGGAACTGGTGGAAAGTATCTGGGAATTCTCGCTGCTCATTGACCGGCTTGCCCTGTACACCACAGAGGCCTATATGAAGGGCCGCGAGGAAGTGATCAGGCGGCAGCAACAGGAAATGGTCGAGCTTTCAACGCCGGTGGTCAAGATCTGGGACGGGGTGCTCGCCATCCCGCTCATCGGCACCCTTGACAGCGCCCGCACCCAGATTGTCATGGAGACACTGCTCCAGGAAATCGTCAACACCGGCTCGAGCATCGCGATCATCGACATCACCGGCGTGCCCACGGTGGATACCCTTGTTGCCCAGCATCTGCTGAAGACGGTTGCCGCGGCCCGGCTCATGGGCGCGGAATGCATCGTCTCCGGGATCAGGCCGCAGATCGCCCAGACCATGGTCCACCTGGGCGTGGCCTTTGGCGATGTCGTTACCAAGGCGACCCTGGCCGACGCCATCAGCCTCGCCTTCAAAAAAACCGGTTTTGCCGTGACCAGGACCCAGGCCTGAGACGGCGGGAGGACAGTGTGGAGCATATACCGATTATCAGGATAGGGGATTTTCTCCTGGTCTCCATCCAGGTGGACATGTACGACCGGCTGGCCATGACCCTGCAGGACGATCTGACCAGAAGCATCGTGAAATACCAGTCAAAGGGGGTGCTTATCGATATTACCTCCGTCGATGTCGTTGATTCGTTCATCGGCCGGATGCTCGGCAATATCGCGGCCATGTCCCGGGTGCTTGATGCCCATACGGTGATCACCGGAATGCGGCCATCCGTGGCCATTACCATGGTCGAACTCGGTCTTTCCCTGACCGGGGTCATGACCGCTCTCAATGTTGATCTTGGCATAAAACTGCTGCACCGGCAGACAGGGTCCTGGACGGGGGCGGATGGCCATGATCGTGACCAGGTCTGAAAAAATAAATCTTTCGGCAAGTGACGATATCGTCAGGGTCCGCCTGGCGGTCCGGAACAGGCTTGCCGAACTCAAATTCAGTCTCGTTGATCAGACCAAGATGGTTACCGCGGCAAGCGAGATCGCGAGAAATACCCTTGACTACGGCGGCGGCGGATCCATGACCATGGATGAGCTGAGAGATGGCGGCCGCGTCGGGCTGAGGTTGACCTATGAGGACCATGGGCCGGGAATTGCCGACATTGACCTGGCTATGACCGACGGGTACACCACTGCCAATGGTCTCGGCCTTGGGCTTGGCGGCTCGAAACGGCTGGTGAACGAATTTTCCATTGACTCTGTGCCCGGCAAGGGAACGGTGGTAACGCTTGCGAGATGGAGAATATGAGGCTCCTGACTGGCATACCGGTTTTAAACCAGAACTTCCGCTTCGAGGTAAGGGAGGAGAGCCAGGTCGGCGAGGCCCGGCGCCGGACCTCTGAAATCAGCTCTTTCTGCGGTTTCAGCGGGACCGAGGCCGGCTCCGTGGCCATTGTGGTCACCGAGATTGCCAGGAACATCCTCAAGCACGGCGGAGGCGGCGAGGTGCTGGTCTGCGCGGCCCGGGACCGCGATGATTTCCGGCTTGATATCATTGGCCTTGACCGCGGCCCCGGCTTCTCCGACATGGGCCGTTGCATGGAGGACGGCTACTCGACTGCCGGCAGTCCCGGCACCGGTCTCGGGGCGATAAAAAGACTCTCCACCGTCTTTGATATTTTTTCAGCGCCAGGCGCGGGCACCGCCATCCTGAGCCGGTATTCCCGAAAAAAGAACCGGGGCGGGAAAACCACTATGCCGATGGAAATCGGGGCAATAAACGTGGCGATGGATGGCGAGGAACTCTCCGGGGACTGCTGGGCCGCGGTTGAAAGCAGCGGCCGGACTTTACTCCTGGTGGCTGACGGTCTCGGCCACGGACTCCTTGCGACAGATGCCTCGCGGGCAGCGGAAAAGGTCTTTCAGGAGAGATGCCTGCTCGGGCCGAAGGAATTGCTTGAACATATCCACCGGGGTCTCCTGAGCACCCGGGGGGCGGCGGTTGCCATTGCCGAGGTAATCCACGGCAGAGACACGGTGAAATATGCCGGAATCGGCAATATCAGCGGGCTTATCCATGCATCTCCAAAGGGGCGGAGCATGGTTTCGATGAACGGTATTGCCGGCGGAGACCCAAGGAGGATACAGGAATTTTCCTATCCCTTGTCCCTGCCCGAAAACAGCGGCCAATCGCTGATTATCATGTATTCCGACGGCATTGCCACGGTCTCGGGGCTTGACCGGTATCCGGGGCTTGTAAACCGGCATCCGACCCTGATTGCCGCGGTCATTTTCCGCGATTTCCAGCGCGGCCGTGATGACGCCGTGGTCCTTGTCGCGAAACAGAGAGAGCAGGAGATGTAGGCATGGATATGCATATCATGAAGGTTGGTGTCCGCTATGAACAGGATATTGTCCTTGCCCGCCAGCGGGCGCGGCAGATAGCCCGGGAGATCGGGCTGGACACTGTCACACAGGCGCGGATCAGCACCTCGGTGTCGGAGATAGCCAGAAACGCCTTTCAGTACGCCGGCGGCGGCGAGGTTGAATTACTGCTCAGAGGGGATGACAACTCCCAGGCCCTTGTTATTGTCATCCGCGACCAGGGGCCGGGAATTGCCCACCTGAAGGAGATTCTGGACAACCGGTTCACCTCCAGGACCGGCATGGGCCGGGGTCTGCTGGGGGCGCGACGGCTTATGGACGACCTGCGGGTCGAGACCGGCCCGGGGCAGGGCACGGTGGTCACCATGCTCAAGACCCTGCCGGCAAAGCTACCGGCGGTCACCGCCGAAATGGTTGCCGGCATCGCGGAAAAGCTGCAAAAAGCGCAACCGGAAAATCCCTTTGCCGAGATACAGCAGCAGAACCAGGAGCTGCTCCAGGCCTATCAGCAGCTCAAGATGAAACAGGAGGAGTTGGAGCGGCTGAACCAGGAACTGGAGGACACCAACCGGGGGGTGCTTGCCCTCTACGCCGAGATCGACGAAAGAAGCACCCGTGTCCGGCTGGACAGCGAGATACGGGCCCGGTTCTTTTCTGGCATGAGCCATGAGCTGCGGACCCCGATCAACTCCATTCTCTCCCTTTCCCGGTTGCTGCTCGACCGGGCCGACGGCGACCTTACAAAGGAGCAGGAGCGGCAGGTCTTCTACATAAAAGCCGCTTCCGAGAGCCTCTCCGGGCTGATCAACGATCTTCTGGATATCTCCAGGTTCCAGGCGGGCAAGATCACCCCGCATATCTCGGAATTTACCGTTGAGCAGGTTTTCAGCACCCTCAAGGGAATGATAAGGCCGCTGCTTGGAAACTCGTCCGTGAACCTGGTGTTTGCGGAGAGCGCCGGTCTTCCGGTTCTCCGTACCGACGAGGGCAAAATCTCGCAGGTTCTGAGAAATCTTGCCGCCAACGCCGTCAAGTTCACCGAGGCCGGGGAGGTGCGGATAGCCGCCGGTCCTGGCCCGGAAAGGGGCACGATCTGTTTTTCGGTTGCCGATACCGGTATTGGCATTGCCCCGGAAGATCTTGACAGGATATTCGAGGAATATGTCCAGTTGCCGACCACGCTGCCGGAAAAGATGCGTGGGTCCGGGCTTGGGCTGGCACTTTCAAGAAAGCTCGTAGAGTTTCTCGGCGGTACCATCTCCGTTGAAAGCACGGTCGGCAGCGGGTCGAAATTTTCTTTTCAGATACCGGTGGACTTTTCAGATAAAGAACCGGAAGAGGCTGAGAAGACAGGGACTGTTGCGGTTGACAGTACCCGAAATCAGGTCCTTGTGGTTGAAGATGACCCCGCTACCATGCTCCTCTATGAGTCCTATTTCAAGGGCACCGGCTTCGAGATTATTCAGGCAAGGACCATCGGCCAGGCCAGGGAACTGCTCGCGATGGCCAGGCCGTCGGCCATCGTCCTCGACATCATCCTGGAAAAAGAGCTCACCTGGGACTTTCTCCGCTCGCTGAAAGAGGACCCGGAGACCTCGATGATTCCGGTCATCATTGTCTCGGTGCTGGAGGAAAAGGAAAAGGGCCTGTCCCTTGGTGCCGACGACTATTGCACCAAGCCGGTGGAGCGCGGCTGGCTGCTCAACAGGCTTTCGACGATGGCGGAAACGGGCCGTGAAAAGATACTTGTTATCGATGACGAGGAGGTGGCGCGCTATATTCTGCGGAGCCACCTTGCCAACACAAAGTACAGGGTGATCGAGGCGGCAACCGGCGAGGAGGGTATCCGCCTGGCGCGCGAGGAGCAGCCGGACATCATTTTTCTTGACCTCATAATGCCCGGGATGAGCGGATCAGCGACCCTTGACCGTCTTAAATCCCTCCCCAGCACCAGGGACATTCCTGTTGTCGTGAATACGGCGAAGAAGCTGTCAGCTGAAGAAAGGGCCCTGCTCGGCAAAAATACCGAGGATATCATCTTGAAAAAATCCTCGTCCCGGGAGAAGTCCATCGCCAGGGTGCGGGCCGCGCTGGTCAAGATATCCGGGAAAAGAGGGTGAAATGAGCCCTGTGACGGAAAAAACCAGAAAAATACTTGTTATGGAAAAGCACTGTCCGGGCGAAGAAAAATAAAGGGGAAATGGAGGCTCCGTGATGAAGGATGAAAAACCCCTGATCCTGAATGTCGATGACTACGAGGCGGGACGGTACGCCACCACCAGGATCCTCACCAGGGCCGGGTTTTCGGTGATTGAGGCGGAAAGCGGCCTGGAGGCGCTGGACAAGGTGAGCCGGGAGCGCCCTGATCTGGTCATACTCGATATCAACCTCCCGGATATAGATGGCTTCGAGGTCTGCCGCCGGATCAAGGAGGGGGC